>CAYZFF010000054.1:0-4839 GCA_964477305.1 uncultured Cytophagia bacterium | reverse complement strand
GAAAGATTTTTTACAAATTTTTCGCTTAAAAACTACTCCCAGATTCTTTTGGTATCTTTTGATAAAGATTGTTTTCTAAAATGTAATTTCGGACCGGCTCCGGCACAAGGTAGCGAATTGACTCGCCACGGCTGCACCGTTGCCGAATGTCGGTGGCGGAAATATCAAGCTGGGGACCGCCGAGCCGATGCGCCACCTGCAAAATTTGCGGCGCGGCCTGTTGCCAATCCAAACCGGGCCGCGAATACACCGCAAGCCGCGCCATGCTGATAATCGCCTGCGGTTCGCGCCAGTTCTTTAGTTCGAGCAAACTGTCCGCGCCGATAATCAAAAAGATCTCGGCTTCGGCAAATGCCGGTTGCGCGCGAAAATGCCGCAGCGTGTCGACGGTGTAGGAAACGCCGCCTCGTTCCAACTCGACGGTGGAAACCTCGAATTGAGGATGCCCGGTTAATGCCAATTCCAACAGGCGCAAGCGTTGCAGCGCCGGCGAGATCACCATTGCGGATTTATGCGGCGGATTCGGCGTGAGCACGAAAAAAACACGCTGCAATCCCAACTCACAGCGCGCCTGTTCGGCCACAATCAAATGCCCTAAATGCACCGGATCGAATGTGCCGCCATAGAGGCCAATACGCATGCGCCGCCAGCCTCAATTCGGCTCGTTGCCATCGGCGTTGCTGCCGCGCGTGATTTGCTCGAGCATCTCTTTGGATGAAGAGGCAAACGCGCCTTTCGGAAACTTGGCTAAAAGGCTTTCCAACGCGGTTTTGGCTTCGGGCAAGCGATCCAGTTTAAACAAACTTTCACCTTTATAAAACAGCGCCGGCTCCGCATATTGGCTGTCATAATACCGATTCAACACTTCGTCAAAAGAAAACAAAGCGGCTTCGAAGAGCGTCATTTTACGGTACAAATTGCCGGTGTCAAATTCTTTTTTCGCCAACTTTGAACGCGCCGCAAAAAGTTTTTTCTCAACCTCTTCGGCATATTCGCTGGTCGGATAATCTTCCAGAAAACGCTGAAATTCTTCAATCGCTCGCAACGTATATTTTTGGTCGAGATCGGACTTGGGCGACAAATGGTCATAGCACAGCGCGATTTTATACTGCGCGTCGTCCAGAAACGCGCTGCGCGGATAGAGCTTGAGCAAACGTTCATATTCTGAAGAGGCCAGCACAAACTCATCCATAAAAAAATGGCATTCGGCCAAATAGAATTGGGCCTGATCGACAATCGTATTGCCGGGCGCATTTAAAATGATGATGCGAAATTGCGTGCGCGCGTCAAAATAATTTTTGCCATTGAACAGCTTCATCGCATACGCAAACCGCTCTTCCGTGCCCATATTCAGCCGCGCTTTATTGCCGCCGCAAGCGCAAATAACGAACACCAAGCTACAGAGCATTAGGCGGGATAGAAGACGACGAACTTCCATGAATACCAATCTCCATTCTCAAGTATAAAAGTACTTTACCGACTACGCAAAGAATAAAACAAATAGACCACGGCGCCGGTGGCGGAGGTGATCAAAACCGGTTCCAGCCAACCAGGGCCTCCGGCGATTTCTTCTTTTCTGCCGATCGTAAAAGGCAAACTCGTATCTTCCAGACGCGATAAAAATTTTCCTTCGACAGTATCCACCAGGCTTGCGGAATAAATTTTCTGAAAATCAATTTGCCGCGTTGCCGGATTCAGCGCGCTGACTTCGACAACGACGTGGGCGGCGCGTTGCCAATGCGCCTTTTGCCAAAAGCGCCGGCGGGGCAGCTTGCGATAAACGATTTCGCAGCGTGACAACTGCGGCGTTATCGCCGTAATTCTCAACGCCGCCACCGGCTCCGCAAAAACGGCCAAACGCAACGAATCTTTGAGCACCGTCACCAGGCGGCTGGACAAAAAACGTTCTTCCGGTTTCGCATTTGCCGACGGTTGCAACCAGACCGCCCGTGGTTCTGCCGGCGCGAGTTCTGCGCCAACACGGCTCGCGATGCGGTCGAAAAGCGGCAGAATTATTTGCAAATTATTGGCCGGCGGTTGCGCGAAAACGAGACTCGGCAGCAGCGCACTCAGAAAAAAAAATTGTCTGGAAAACTGCCGACGCCTAAATTGCAATATGCACGCAAAAGGCGGCCACAACCAACCACAAGCTTTCAAACTTTAAACTCTCTTCCATTGCGTTTTTTTTTCCTGGTTTCTGTTGCCGGTGGCGCTTGCTCCCGGTGTGCCTTTGGGTGTAATCGCGGCGCCAGCATCGCCACGCTCACGAACGCTAACGCGATGAATGAAACCGTATGCGCAAACACATGGCCATGTCGCGTAAAAAATGTGGTTTCTTGGCGCACCGGCACTGCATCCGACAGCACGGCTTCGGCAAACAGCGGCGCGCGTTTTTGAATGCGTCCATAAGGATCAATGGTCATCGTCAGGCCGGTGTTCGCGCAACGTGCAATGCTGATGCGATTTTCAATCGCCCGAAAGATCGCAATTTGCGCATGTTGATAAATGCCACCGCTCAACCAGAACGGCACGGACGGGCGGCCAAACCACGCGTCATTGGTGATCACCACCAACAGATCGGCGCCTTGCCGCACAAATGCGGCGACTTCCTCCGGAAAAATCGATTCGAAACAGATGATGGCCGCCACTTTATGGGCCGGCGGCTGGCTTTGGCCATTGGTTGCCGCCGCCGAAAGCTCAAAGAGTTTAATTTCCGAACCGGGCGACCAGTTCCCTTCTCCCATCTCTAATTTGGCCAGCCATTCTTTAAAAAATGGGATAGCGTCTTCAAACGGAACGCGCTCGCCAAAGGGCACGAGATGCATTTTGCCATAAGATGGAATCGGCCGGCCATCGCCGTAAATCAGCGCTGCAGCATTGTAGGTGCGATAATCTTTTTCGCTCAGAAAAACACAATCCGGAATACCGGTTAAAATTGGCGCAGCGATTTCGCCGGCGAGGTGCCGCATGCGTTGCACCTCGCGGCCTTCGCGGCAGAGCCAAGTGGTGGCCGCCGTTTCCGGCCAGATGACAATATCAGGTTGGATTTTTGCGACTTCTCGCGACAGGCGTTCGTATAGTTGAAAATTCTGCTCGACAAAATCCTTCTCCCATTTCTGATACGGATCGACGTTGCCCTGCACCAAACCGACGCGAATTTGCTCTTGCGGTTCTTTCGATTGCGGCATCACCGTCAAGCTGTAAAAATATGGGGTGACAAAAAATAAAATCAAAACCACCGCTATGCCGACGACGCGCCGTTTATTGTCGCGGAAACGCCACAACGCCAGCAGCAATACATTAAGGCTCACCACCCAAAACGAGACGCCATACACGCTCGTGTACGAAGCGTATTGAATCAAGCTGAGATAGTAGCTTTGCGTATGGGCCAGCGGCAACCATGGAAAACCGAGATCACCGATGGATCTCACATATTCAACTGCTGTCCACACAAACGGCACCGCGATGAGATAACCGTTTGGCCACAGGCGGCGCACCGGCAAGATCAAGATCGCAAAAAAGGCGTAATAGAACGGATGCACCGTAACGGTGGCGATCGCACCCGGCAGCGTCGTCCAACTGATCCAATACAGCGTGACGATACTGAAAATCAATCCGACCAAATAGCCCCAGCGAAAAGCCTCGCCGGTGTTTTTATTTTCCAAAAGCAGCAAAAAAGGAATGACGCCCCAATAGGCCAAAAAGCCTAATTCGAAAGGCGGAAAAGCGAAGGCCAGGGCAAAAGCCGTCAGCATGGTTAACCCAAAATCGCGCCGCATTACAGAGCAACCTCTTTGCCGCGCTGGGCCGATTCGTACATCGCTGCAATAATCCGCATCCGCTCGAGGCTTTCTTCGCCGGTGGAAAGCATCGGCGTGCCGTCGCGCAAACAGGAAATAAAATGCCGCAATTCGCTTTCGTAAGAATTTTTATAGAGATTGGTCGGCGTTTCCGGCTTGCTCGGCGTGAGGTTGACGAGATTGCCGTGCAGTTCTTTAGTCACGCGCAAGGGGTTCAGTTGCGCATCGCCGCGGGTGCCCAGCAGGTTGGTGTAAAATAAATCATCTTCACGCAAAAACGTCCAGCTCGCTTCCAAATTGAGCGTGACGCCGTTCTCAAAATGCACCAGCGCCACCGCGGTATCTTCCACATCGCGTTTGGCAACGTGGCTGTAAGTATTCGCTTTGACGCTTTTAGCCTTCACATTGCCGAGCAGCCACATCGTCATATCGAGCATCTGCACGCCGAGATCCATTAGCACGCCGCCGCCGGAAAATTTTTTCTGGAACAGCCACGCGTGCTCCGTCCATTTTTTTTGGCGCTGCATCCAGCCCGCCTTCGCATAAAACACCTCGCCCAACTCGCCGCCGTCGATAAACGATTTGAGGTTGGTGGCGTCGTAGCGGAAGCGCACGTTCATCGCCACCATCAAATGGCGCTTGTGCTGGCGGCTGGCCTTCACCATCTTTTCACCTTCTTCCACCGTGCGGCTCATCGGTTTTTCCACCAACACGTGTTTGCCGGCCGAGAGTGCGTCCAGCGTCAAGCGCTCGTGCATATTGGTCGGCACGCAGATATCGACCGCGTCGAGATCGTCGCGCTTGAGCAAATCTTCATCGCGCGTAAAAACTTGCGGAATTTTATATTTCTCCGCCACCGCCTTGGCCCGCGTTTTCACCGTGTCACAAACCGCGACCAACTCGACATTTTCTAATTTTTTCCACACCGGAATATGCGCCACCTGCGCAATCCATCCTGCGCCGATGATCGCGACCCTTACCTTTTCCATGGTTGATCAAGTTGTCCTATTTTCCGTGACAATCCGCAAATTGTAAATTT
>CAYZFF010000053.1:7739-16799 GCA_964477305.1 uncultured Cytophagia bacterium | reverse complement strand
TCGCGATTTTGGCCGTCCCACGTCACCGCATAATTGCCCGGAAACATTTTTTCATCGATTAAAATCTGCAACAACTCGCCAAGTGCATTGTAAATTCTTAGTTGCACGCGTGTTCCCTCCACAACCCGCGCCGGCACACTAAAACGAATTGTCGTCGTCGGATTGAATGGATTAGGATAATTTTGCGACAGTAAAAATTCCGTGGGGACGGGCAACAATTCTAACGCATGATCAATTTCATGCGCCTGGTCAATCAACAGCACTTCGGCGCGCGCACCGGCGGGGCCATCAAATTCAAAACGAATGCGATTCTCCCCATTATGCAAATACTTTTGCAAATCAATCGCCACTTCGCCATCTAACGGTAAATGATAGCTGTTCAAATTATTCGCCCGGCCCTCGGGGGAGGAGAGCAGGCTGAATAAATTGCCATTTAAATCAATGCGAATCTTCGTCAAACCTTGGTTCGTCAACCTTAGATAGCGATCAATTTGGCGAAATTTGACCTCGAACGGTTGGTGTTTGCGCTCCGCGTCAAGCTGAAATAAAATTGGATCACAAATGTGCGTATTGCCGCAAACATCAGTAATTTTTAGATCGAAGCCGAGGTAATCAGCTTCGCCGAGATCATCGAGACGATAATCCACCGTTTTCGCGCCCGGAACAAAAGGCGCGACAGTGAGTTTAGCATTAAACAAAAACAACGGCTCGATCTTCGCGATGCCGCTCTCAAAATCGGATATCGTGCCGGTTACCGATTTATAGCCGTGATTGATTGTGCATTCCGGCGGCGTTGCATCGGTGAGCACCGTCACCAGCGACGTGTCGCGGCAGATAAATATTTTCTGATCGGCGTCAATCACCTTGCCGATGGCAATGAGGCGATTGATTCCCGGCGTGCAAGGCACGGTGGCGATAAACAGGCTGTCCAGCGCCGTCGCGACAATGCCATTAATTTCACATTGCGTGATGAACGGCGGCCGGCCGCCGGAAATTTGCAGTTTAGCGGTGACCGTGATTTGATCGGCGCAAACCAAAGCGCCATCCGCTGGTGAGATGATTTTAATCTCGCACGTGTCGATCGGCGCGGTTGAAAACGTCACATGCTCCCATTGCTGCACTTGCGCCACTTGCGTAACTTGAAACGCCGTTCCGCTCCAACGCACATGATAAAGATTGCCCGGATATTCCTGCGCGATGAGCAGATCCCCAACTTTGTCCGCGAACTCCGCGGGCGGCGCCGTCCACAGAATGCCGGCGCTAAAATCAATGCCAAAAAAATTTTCATTCGCCGGAATGAGATCGAAATCCTCCGGCTCGATGCCAAGCTCGAAGTAAGTGACGGCGCCCCGCGCATCGATGGCATAGATGCGATGTTGTTGCTCGGCCCCGGCTAAAATTTTTCCGGCCCACGGGCCATATTTCATCGAATCATCCGGCACAGTGGTGAGGCCTTCGAGATGCGTGCCGAGGCTGGCGAGTTTGGTTGCGGCGCCCGCCGAGGTGATGCGCCAAACATTTCCAGTCGGTTCGGTGGTGACCACAATTAAATCGCCGCCGAACACGCCCGTGCGATCAATATGCAGGCTACCGCGCAGCAAGCCGGTTTCGCCCGGCAACACGACCCACGGGTTTTGAATCGTGGCGCCGTCGGCAGAAATACGCGCAATGTGGCCCGGCACCCCGGTGCCGGTAAAAAGTTCACCCGGCACAAAGCCGCCGCGACTCCTGCCGCCGCCATCATCGCGTGCCGTGGCAATCTTGACTTCCTCGGTCAAACCATGAACATTTGAAAATGGTTGCCGATTGCCGAACACATCAACCAATTCAAAGTTGTTCGGCTCACCGTATGGATAGTTCACCGACAACACCACTTTGTTGGTCGGCTGATGATGATCGATACCGACGGGACGATTAAACCCGCGATGGGCTGTGAGTTGAATGGGGGTAACCGTTTGCGCGCCGCTCGGCCCAGCCGCAAAAGCGATGAGAAGAATGTGGTAGAAAATCCTTTTCATAGTTGCTTCTCCAAAGCGTAAGATCGTCGCACCCGCATGGCCGGACGCGCATAAAATTCTGTTTGGTTTTATTTGCACAATGTTAGAAGGCGAGAATGCTGCATGGACACCAACGCCAACGCTCCCATGCTCTTGCAGGTAAGTTTGCCGGAAAGAGCCACCTCAATCAGCACGTTTTATGTTACGAAACAATAACTAAAAAGTCAAGGAATCTTATCGCGGCTGTAACGTCACCGCAAACTGTTCCGTCCAGCCGAGATCGGTGTGGGAGAAAGCCGCAAATTGCAAACTGAATTTGAACACGTGCAAAGCGAAACCGCAAGTCAAGCGATCCGGATTCGTGCCCGTGCCGACGCGCAACAGAAGCGGCGGCAGCGGATTTATTTCAATGCCGAGCCGCCATTCTTCGGGGAAAGCGTTTTGCTTATAAACATCCATTTGCAACGTCAGGGTCGAGGTTGGCAAATAGGCGAAACCGACGCTGACACTGCGTGGCAGCTTTTCTCTTTGCTGGCCGAGGGTCGCATTGAGCAGATTGGTGAGCGCCGAACCAAAGAGAAATGAATCGCTCACTCGCCATTGGGTGCCGAAATTGAGCAGCATCGCACTGTCGTCGCCGTAGCCGGAAATGCGCAACTGGCGGAGCACGCCGCTCACCCCAAAGGCCAGTCGTTGGGAAGAGAGAAAACCGCGCGCCACGGCCAGATGCAAGCGCCGATCGCGATACAGCGCGTTGCCAAAATCCACGAACGCCGCACCGAAAGAGGATTTTGCAAAATTCATGTTGCCACTGAAACTGTTTAACCGCAATTCTTTGAGGCCGAAGGGATTCGTATAAAACATGGTAAACGTCGGCCCGGTGAGATTTGCCAGCGCCGCGGGATTATCCAATAACGCCTCGGCCTCGCGGCCTTTCGCCACATTCGCGCCGCCCAGCGCTTGGCTGCGAATGCCCAGCGGAAACTCTTGCGCCGCGGTGGGCGTTTCAATACTCAAGAGCGCCAACACAACAAAGAGCTTGACTTTCATACTGGCCTCTGGCTATATTGATTTCGTTCGTAGTGGCGCTTTTCGGCGCACACCTTTGATTTGCAATATTATGGAGAATTTTTAATATGTCTCGAGTCGATTCGCTTCGGCTTGTTTTTATACTGTGCTGCGGTTTTTTGTTGATTCATCTTACGGCGGCGCCGGCAGCTTTGGCGCGTGACAAAAAAGTCATCGCCAAAGTCACGGTCATTCTTGATAAACTGCCGGCGGAGAAAAAGAAGCGCCTAACCGATTTTCAAGATAAAGTGACCGCTTATATCAATAGCCGCGTCTGGGTGGAAGAAGACTACGTGAATCCGATTGAAATTGGCGTGCAGATGTTTTTAGAAGATGAGTTCTCCACCATTGAAGATCGCTATCGCTGCAGCATGGTCGTGAGCGGCCCGGACATTCAGTATTTCGACAAGCGCGGACGTTTTCCGTTTCAGGAAAATGAGCAATTGAAAGCCAATGTGGAATACACGCCGTTGCTGGGTCTCATTGACTTTTATGTTTATCTCATTCTCGCCAATGAATTGGACAAATACGGCTCGCTCGAGGGCACCGCGTATTTTGAAAAAGCGCGTTCGGTGTTGCAGCAGGGCAAATTCAGCCGCTTCTTTGAAGGCTGGGATCGCCGCGAAGAAACCCTGCGCACCACCGCCTCCGAAAACTACAAAAAATTCCGCGAGCTAAAAGATTACTATTTCTATGGCATGTCCCTGGAGAAAAAAGACGAACTCGCACAAAAACGTGATTACATTAAACAATCCGTACAAAAACTCGAAGAGGTACTCACCGAAAACAAAGACAATCTCGCTGCCAAACAATTCATCGACGCCCACTTCCAGGAAATCGTCGACCTCTTCCGTGACGCCGGCGATGATTCGGTTTTCAAAATTATGATTCGCATCGATCCGGATCGCGAGGCGTTGTATGAGGAGTTTGTGCCGTAACTTTTAAGCGTTCGATTCAACGTTACTATATTATTCGATGCGGTGATTGGCTTCTTTATTAAATAGCGGATTCTCTGGCTTAATACCTTATCAATTTGATAGATAAGGGCGATGTAGCATCGCACTGACATTGGGGTTGTTGGCCGAGAAAAAATTGCAAGATGAACCCCTTATTTTCCAAACACCCGTTCTGCATTCCCTCCCAAAACCATCTCGATATCTGCCTCCGAAAAGCCTGCTGAATTCATCGCCAGCTTTTGTTCCTCCAAAATATCTTTGCGCCAGCCGCGCGGGAAGGCGCCGGAATCGGTGCCGAAGAGAATTCTTTCCACGCCAAAAACCAAACGTGTTTTCTCGAAAACTTCGGCGAGGGTCAACTTGTGCGGTTGCGTCACGATCCAGTTGTTTGAGCTGGAGGTGTCGATATAAATATTTTCGCATTGCATCCCAAGCATCAGCGTTTCGCGGAAGAAGCCGCAGCCAAAATGGGGAATGATGAATTTAATCTGCGGAAAACGATTGGCCACGGCTTGCAAGTCGAGCGGATTGGCGAAGCGACTGTCATAAGCGCGCGGCAGCCCGAGCGCGTCGCGGAGTTTCACTTGCAAAATGCCGAAGTGGGTTAGGACTTGCAAACCATTTTCCGCCACGGCTTCCCAAAAGGGCAGGAGGGAAGCCTCGAAAAGATGATAATGATGCAACGCCGGAAAGAGCATGATGCCGCGATAGCCGAAATCTTTTGCCAACGCATTCACACGTTGCACTGCTTCCGCCATTTTCGGATTGATCATGCAAAACCCGATGAGCCGGCCGCTGCTGCTGTTCACGGCCTCGGCCACTGCCGCAGCTTCTTCAGGCAAACTGGCAAAAACAACAGCGCGTTCGACGCCGTACCAATCCAGCTCATTAAGCCAATGTTGGAGATGAGGCGAAACCTCACGGGGCGGCAGTTCGATTTTGGCGCGCTGAGCCAAATCATTGAGTGTGTGCTCAACATCGGCGGCGGGATCTTTCTGCCGCGCCATCGCGGCAAAGAAATCCCACGAAAAAAAGTGCAGATGCGAATCGAAAATAGACATGCGAGTAACCCAGTTTATTTTTCAGAAGATAAACATTCTCCAGAAACATGCAAGAGAAATTTTCGTATTGCATATGAAATCTTTCGGATTTATCTTGCCGGTGTTGCATTTGAAATTGAAAATATACAATTTTGAATGGCACTCGCTTTGAAAAGGAGAGAGGAACCGTGCGTTATCTATTCATGATGCTGTTGAGTGTTAATCTCGCTGTGGCGCAAAACCCGCAATTCAATGCCGACAGCGCCTACGCGATTATCGAACATTTGACCGTGACCATCGGCCCGCGCCCGATGGGTTCGGCGAACGAGCGCGCGGCGTTGCGCTGGACCGTGGCAAAATTTCATCAATACGGCGCTGACACGGCTTACGTCATGCCGGTGCTCGAAGCCAACGGCACGGTGAATACGAACAGCGGCGTGGCCATTGGCATTTTCCGGGGCGCCACCGACAGCACGATGGTGATTGGCGGACACATTGATTCTTCCGGCCCGGAAATTCCCGGCGCGAATGATGATGCTTCCGGCACGGCCTGCATGATCGAACTGGCGCGCGTTTGGAGCCAGCGCCCGCGGCATTTCACGTTGCTCTTCGCGGCGTTTTGCGGCGAAGAAAGCGGCCTGGTGGGTTCCGAATATTTTGTCGATCACTACGCCGACCTTGATCAAGTCAAGCTCATGCTGCAAATTGACATGGCCGGCAGCAGTGAGGCGTTGATTCCTTTTATTGATGTTTACACCCATCAAGCGCCGCAGTGGCTCGTGGAAGATGCCTTTGCGATTGATCACGCGCTGGGTTACAATAGCCTGGCTTATCCAACGCATTTTTTTACCATTAACACCGCGCAAAAGGGTGGAGGCGCCGGTTCGGATCATGAACCGTTTCTCAACAAAAATATTCCCGCGATCGATTTCACCGCCGGCGTCAACACTTCGCCAATTCACACCGCGCAGGACAAAATCGAATTTATCGAAAAGCCGATGCTGACGCGGAGCGGCTTGCTGGTGGACGGCCTGCTCAATAAATATCAACAGCAAGGCATTCCTGCGCCGACCAAAGGGAATTACATGCTTTGGCAAATATTGGGCGCGCGTTTTTACCTGCCGCAGTGGTCTCTCCAAGCAATCAATATTTTGGCGCTGCTGTTGGGAGGTTTGGCTTTTTATCGCAGCCGACAAGAAAGATTGCAGATTGAGAAAGATCAACGGATCAAATTTTCCGGATTAAAGTTCTTCTTGAGCATGGTGATTATTGGGATATTTCTACAATTGGGTGAAGCGGCTTTGCAATTGTTTAAAGGACTGCGTTTTCCGTGGATGGTTCCATTAAACCATTACTTGTGGTATTCGGCAATTTGGGCATTCGCTGGAGTTTGGGTCGTTTCATATCTCATGCGCAACTGGAAATTCAGCCCCGATCCCTATGTTTATAGCAAAAGAGCGCTAATTTTTCTTTTTGTACAAGTTGGGCTGTTTATGTTAGCCAGTTCGCGTTTGGCTTTTTATCCGGCGCTCTCGCTTTTGGCACTAAGTTTATCAATCCTTTTGCCAACGACCAGGTTGAAAATGGTTCTGCTCGCGCTTTCAGCGCTGCCGATGCTGCGCTTGATGTTTTTTGAGATGTTCCCGCTGGGGGCGCGCTCACTCGGCCTGGCTGCGCAGGGCCTCAACACGTTCATCGAATCCTTTTTGTATAGCGCAATTTTGACGGTGCTGATTATCTTTTGGTATTTGCCGACGATTTATCATTTCGGCTATGTTCTCTCCAGTTCGCCCAATCTCGTGGGAGTTTTCAAACATTTCCGCCGTCCGGTGGTCGGTTTTGCTTTATTGTTGGCGATCCTGGGTTACGGTGGGTATTTATATTCTTCTCCAGCGTATAACCAAGCGTGGCGCGCCCGGTTGGAAGCAAGCGCCGAATATGAACTGCCTAATGCTAAAAGCAAGCTGCAATTACGCGGCAATGAGTTTATGCGAAATGTCGAAGTCGTTGCGGATACCATTAAGCGTCACTTCAATGATGAAATTATAGAAGTTGAAATTCCCATGAATTTTCAGGCCGCTTGGTTTAAGTTGAGCGGCAGCGATTCGGTGCGGCACGGCAGCCAAGACACGGTGCTGATCAATTGGCAACTTATCAGCAGTCGCCCCTGGTTTCAAACCTCACTTACTGTTGAAGTGGACACTTTAAGGATTGAGCAAGTCTCGTCACCGCTGCAGTATAAACTGAATGGCAATAAATTAACGTTCGCATGGTATTGCGAGCCGGCTGAGACTTTGAATGTGGAAGCAAGTTTTACCATTAACTCTGGCGCAAAAATTAGACGAATTGTGAAAGCCATTTATCCGGAAACACCTTTTCCACTTCACGTTACCGCGGAATTGGCCGATGTGGTTTATCAAACGGCCGTGACTTATCGGGACACGGTGACGTTTTCAACAACGCCGCTCAATCGTTTATGATCGTGAAAATTTCGTAAAAATTGCCAACAAAAATCTTGCAAAACACGGTGATTTTTCTTACATTTATCCTTGTCGCCGCTGTTGGCGGCGGATGATAAAATTGATTTAACCAGATGATGCTCCCCCAGGCCGGTAATGATGATATTGCGGTGGTAATTCCAGCGTATAATGCCGGTACTCGTTTGGAGCCTGTTCTTTTAAAAACTCTTGCGGTTATCCCTAAGCGTAATGTGATTGTGGTTGACGATGGTTCGACGGATCAAACCCATGACGTGGCTGTGGCCACCGGGGTAGAAGTCCTAAACCACTCATCGAATCGTGGGAAAGGTGTCGCGCTAAAAACGGGATTTGCCCATGCGCTGACTCAGCCTCAGATACAGGCGGTTATCACCATGGATGCGGATGGCCAGCACGATCCGAAACATGTGCCGGAATTTATCCGCGCTTTACGCGCTTCGCCGGTAGATTTACTTATTGGTTGTCGCACACTACGGTGGCCGCTTATGCCGTTTTTTCGCGTGCTGAGTAATCGCATGACGAGCGCATTGGTTTCACGTCGATTGGGCCAGCGCATTCCCGACAGCCAAAGCGGGTATCGTTTACATTCGCGGCGATTGCTGGAGCAAATTAAACTCGATACCGGTGGTTATGAAACCGAATCCGAGTTGCTGCTCAAAGCCGTTCGGGCGCAGATGCAACTGGGTTTCATCCCCATCGCAACGATTTACTCCGGCGAGACCAGTCATATTCGCGGCTGGCGCGATACTTCGCGATTTATTAAAATGTGGTTAACGCACACCCACGAAACAATTTTAGGATGACGCGCCGCATTAAACTGGCGCAGAAAATAAGGACGATCTTAGGCATGGGTATCTCCAGCACCGCTGCACATAAAACGGTTCAAACTGAAAATAAAAAACCACATTTAATTCGACGCTTGTATGATTGGGTTTTGCACTGGGCGCATACACCCTACGGCACACCGGCTCTGGGGGTTTTAGCGACAGCAGAATCTTCGTTCTTTCCCATTCCGCCGGATCCTTTGCTGATGGCATTGGCGATGTCGCGGCCAGATCGAAGCATTTGGTACGCGTTCGTGTGCTCTGCTTGTTCGGTTGTCGGTGGGGCATTGGGCTATTTAATCGGTTTGGAGTTGTGGAACGGTATTAGCGGATTCTTTTTTAATAATGTGCCCGGATTTACCCACGAAGTATTTAACCTGGTGGCCCAAAAGTATAACGAGAATGCATTTTTAGCAGTCTTTACTGCGGCATTCACGCCGATTCCATACAAAGTCTTCACTATCGCCGGCGGCGTGTTTCAAATCAACTTTCTGGAGTTTATGGTTGCATCCGTCGTTGGCCGCTCGATGCGTTTTTTTCTCGTGGCCGGTCTGATTTGGAAATTCGGCGCGAGTATCAAAGCGACGATAGATAAATATTTTGATTGGGTCGCACTCGGATTTACCGTGCTGTTGATTTTAGGGTTTGTGGTGATTAAATATGCGATGTAACGCAGA
>CAYZFF010000053.1:3588-7639 GCA_964477305.1 uncultured Cytophagia bacterium | reverse complement strand
ACTCGGGGCGTGGCTCAGCTCGGCTAGAGCGCCTGGTTCGGGACCAGGAGGTCGGAGGTTCAAATCCTCTCGCCCCGACGAAACACAAAAGGCTACTTAAAAGTAGCCTTTTGTGTTTAATCGACGGGAGCTAAGATGTTTTACGTGTACATTTTGCGTAGCTTGAAAACAAAGAAGTATTACGTCGGCAGCACGCAGGACATTGCCAACCGGTTGCGTGAGCACAACGCTAGCGAAACGCGTTCCATCCGGCACGGAATTCCCTGGGAGCTTGTGCATCAGGAGAGTTTTACCACACGCGCCGAAGCGAGGCAACAAGAAAATAAAATCAAAGCGCGAGGAATTGCGAGATATCTACAAACTCTCGGTTAGAGCGTGGCGCCACGAGCGCCAAGGTCGGAGGTTCAAATCCTCTCGCCCCGACGAAAACAGAAAGGCTACCTTTTGGTAGCCTTTCCTGTTTATATGTGTATATATTATAAAACTTCAAGTAGACTGGCGCTGCAAGCAGGACATAACCAATCGAAGGAGGGAAGAAAAAAAGGCCATCGTGAATGGCCTTTTAAATGATGTCTTTGTTAGTTTACATAACATAAAATCGAGACATATCTGCTATTGGTCATCCTCGCAGCTTGGCAATCAATTTTTGCGCTTCATCTTTCAACGGCGTGTTGATGCGCGCCGACAAAACATTATCCAAATACACCATGGCATTGTCAAGCCGATTCAATCTGACCAGAACCACCGCCAAGTAATACTGCGCCATTAAATTTGATTTGCTGACTTTGACCGCTTGCTCCAGCGGCGTTAACGCTTCAGTAATTTGGTTTAATTTAATCAAATTCTTTCCCCACAAACCCAGCAAAACACCGTCATTTTTTCCCAGCGTCTTGGCCTTCTCAACCATCCGGATGACATCTTGAGAGCGATTTAAAGCGTCATACGCCAACGCGAGTTGTTTATAATACAACGCCTTCGAAGTGTTGATTTTGATGGCGCGCTCCAAGGCATTGGCCGCTTGTTGGGCCTGGCCGGAGCGCAGCAGCGCCGCTCCCAACGCCGACCAGACATAATCATCTTCCGGTTTGCGCTGCACATACTGTTGATACATCTCGACGGCCATCTGATAATCAGAAAAAAGGAAGGCGTTATAGCCGCGCGAATATACCGTTTCCAAATCCGCCGAGGCCATGCTGCCAACCGCATTCTCCGGCTCGCGCACGGCGGTAATGCCCCGCTTGGCGTGATTGGCCAGCACGCCTTTGCTGTCCAATTCGATGACTTTGCGGTAGAGTTGATTGGCATTCTCCGTGTCGCCGATGATCGAATAAATTTTCGCCATGCCGAAATAGGCGCGGATTTCCATGGGCGAAAGCTCGATGGCGCGCTGAAAGCTAAAAATGCCTTCCTGATATTTTTTCAGAATGCTGTAAACCGCGCCGAGGTTCAAATGCGCCAGCGCATTGCGCGGGGTAAAAAAAACACTTTCTTTGAGGTGGCGTTCCGCTTCAGTAAATTTGCGAATGCGCAAAAAAACCGTGCCGAGAATCAGATGCGCGCGAAAATAAATTGGGCAAATGGTGATCGTGCGCTGCAGGTTCTCGACCGCTTCTTTATAATTTTTGCTTTCAAAAAACGCAATGCCGAGGTTAAAATAATAATCCGGATCATGCGGATTGAGCGCAACCGCTTGCGTCCATTTGGTGATGGCCGGCTTAAAATCCCGCTGCCGGGCATGCGTGAGCGCCTCTTTGTGCAGCGCTTCGGCCGGGGAAATAATGCGGGGCAAAATCCAACGCAACTCTGCCGCTTCGCCGTTCACAATAATATCGACATTGCTATTATTGCCATAACGGCGATAGAGATAATCCTTTAGCCCCGTATGATTTGAATTCGAAAGAATTTGTTGGATTTCGGGATCGAAGTGACGAATCTCAGCAAGATTAATATTGGCAGAGACCAACTTTTTAGCCGTTTGCGGGCTCATTACACCTTCAGCTTTTCGAAAATGGAAAACCACGGATCGACAACAGAGCCTCGCGATTCTCGATCGTCGATCCTCAATTGTCGAATTATCAACTGGTGCGCCAGGCGGGAATTGAACCCACAACCTTTGGCTTCGGAGGCCAACACTCTATCCAATTGAGCTACTGGCGCAATTCGCTTAACGCTGAGAGCAAAGCGTATAGCGTTAAAAACACCTCAACCATGCTATGCGCTTTGCGCCATGCGCTCGGCAGCAAGCACGGTGTTCCGCATCAACATTATAATCGTCATCGGCCCGACGCCGCCCGGAACTGGCGTAATTGCCGCGGCCTTCTCCCCCACCCTTTCAAAATCAACATCACCGACGACGCGATAACCTCTCGGTGAATTTTTATCTTCAATGCGATTGATCCCCACATCGATTACCACGGCGCCTTCACGCACCATGTCAGCCGTCACAAAATTTGCCCGGCCAATCGCGGCGATGAGAATATCCGCGCGCGACGTGATCGCGCTTAAATTTTTTGTGGCGGAATGGCAAATCGTCACCGTCGCATTTGCCTGCGGATTTTTCTGCGTCAACATCAACGCCAGCGGCAAACCGACGATTTGGCTCCGCCCGAGAATCACCACATGCTGGCCGCTGATTTGAAAACCGCTGCGCAGGATCAATTCATGCACTCCTGCCGGCGTACAGGGCGCAAATGTTTCTTCGCCGAGTTGCAACCGTCCGCGCGTCACCGGATGAAACCCATCGACATCTTTCTCCGGCGCGATGGCTTCAATCACCACCCGTTCGCGGATTTGCGGCGGCAACGGTAATTGTATCAGAATCCCATTTATACGCGCATCGGCATTCAGTGCGCGTAAACGTTGCAAGAGTGTATTTTCACTCGTATCCTGCGGCAATCGCGTGGTTTCAGAGAACAACCCCAATTCTTGACATTTTTTAATTTTTGACTGCACATAAATCGCCGAGGCTGGATTCTCGCCGACTAACACCGCCGCTAATCCCGGGGCAATTCCCTTCTCTTTCAGCCGCTGAATTCGGCCATCCAGTTCTTGCTGAATGGTCGCGGCGATCTTTTTGCCGTCGATGATTTGTACAGCCACTTCAACTCCTCTCCCCCACTTTTACGCTCGTAGTAACGCCTTCAGGCGTAAAATTTATGAATATGAAAATCTTTATTAACTTCACAATGAGGCCCCTGAAGGGGCAACTACAAACTATTTACGATAAAAACAATCTCTCAATCTGCTGCGCCTTGCCGGTTTCGCGATCGATTTTAATCACCACCGCACACAATCTCACGTCGCCCTCTGCTGGTTCGAAGTGAATCGGAATCTGGCGCATAAAACGTTTGATGGCCACTTCTTTTTTCATACCGATCACTGAATCATATGGGCCAGTCATACCGGCGTCGGTGAGGTAAGCCGTGCCGCCTGGCAGCACGCGTTCATCCGCGGTCGGCACATGCGTGTGCGTTCCAATCACCGCGCTCACGCGGCCGTCGAGATACCATGCTAATGCCATTTTCTCGGCAGAAGCCTCGGCGTGAAAATCGACAAAAATAATGTTAGTGCGCCGCTGCAGATGACGTACGATTTCATCCGCGGCGCGAAACGGGCAGTCAATCGGGTACATATAAGTGCGGCCCTGCAGATTCACCACGCCAATCGGAACGCCGTTTTTCGTTTCGACGACCAATGAGCCGCGCCCGGCGTTACCCGGTGGATAATTTGCCGGCCGCAACACGCGCTGTTCTTTTTGCCAAACTTTATAAACACCGACATTATCCCAAATATGATTGCCGCCGGTGAGGACATCGATGCCCAAATCAAAGAGCTGTTGTGCGACTTTCTCATTCTGGCCTTTGCCGTCCACCCCGTTCTCGCCGTTCGCCACGATCAAATCCGGCTGATATTTCGCGCGCAATCCCGGCAGCAACTGCGCCGTGATGGTCAATCCCGGCTTGCCAAAAATATCCGCGATAAAAAGAACGGTTACCAAATTGTCATTCATGATGAAACGGCGAAAAAACCAACATTAAATATAAGGCAAAAA
>CAYZFF010000053.1:0-3488 GCA_964477305.1 uncultured Cytophagia bacterium | reverse complement strand
TCCCGCACCACCGTCACTTTGATCTGCCCCGGATAATGCACTGAATCATGAATCTTTTGCGCGATGCTCAAGGCGATTTGCTCGGCCTTCGCGTCGTCTACTAAATTGTGCTCGACCACGACTTTCAGCTCGCGCCCGGCTTGCAGCGCGTAGGTTTGAATCACGCCCGGAAACGATCGACAGATATCTTCGAGATGGCGCATGCGTTGGAAATAACTATCCAGAATTTCTTTGCGCGCGCCCGGACGCGAGATGGAAATTTCATTTGCCGCCGCGACGATCACGCTGATCGGCGACAACGCTTGCAAATTGTTATCCGACTGATGCGACCACAAAATGGCGTTTTGCACCAGCTCATTTTCGCCAAACTTTTTCGCCAGTTCGGCGCTCAACTCCACCGACGCGCCGCCTTCACTTTCATTATCTAATGCAAAACCAACTTCATGCAATAGTCCGGCGCGTTTCGCCGATTGCGCATCCAGCCCCAATTCCGCCGCCATCAAACCGGCGAGCATCGAAACTTCGAGGCTGTGCTGCAATAAATTCTGGCCGTAGCTGGTGCGATATTTCAACTTGCCAAGCAGCCGAATCAACTCATTATGCAAGCCATGCACGCCCGCTTCAATCGCAGTATGATCGCCGTATTCCACAAAACGTTCGTTGATATCCTGCCGCGTTTTCTCCACCAGTTCTTCGATGCGGCCCGGATGAATACGGCCGTCGGCAATCAACTTCTCCAGCGAAATTTTAGCTACCTCACGCCGGATCGGATCGAAGCCCGACAGCATCACCATCTCCGGGGTATCGTCAATCAGCACCTCGATGCCGGTCGCCGCTTCGAACATGCGGATGTTGCGCCCTTCCCTGCCGATGATGCGGCCTTTGATGTCGTCGCTCGGCAGCGTCACCACCGACACCGTGCTCTCGGCCACGTGATTGATCGAGGTGCGCTGCACGGCTTCGAGAATGATATTCTTGGCGGTTTGATGCGCCTGCACCCGCGTTTTATCGAGAATTTCTTTCGCGGTTTGCGCGGCTTCGTGCCGCGCAATTTCCAGATAGTTGTTGAGCTGAATGCGTTTCGCTTCTTCGTTGGTCAATCCGGAGATTTGCTCGAGGCGGCGATTCTCCTCGAGCATCAAGCGCTCAAGCTCCTGCTCCCGCGTTTTGAGCGCCTGCTCGCGCCCATGCAAAGACTGATCGAGCTGCTTCAGTTCCCGTTCTTTGCGATTGAACAAATCCACTTTGCGGTCGAGATCGCCCTCGCGCCGCGTCAATTGGTTTTCTATCTTTTGAACTTCACTGCGGCGGTTTTTGATTTCCTGTTCAAGCTCTTGGCGTTTATGAAAAATCTCCTCCTGAATTTCCAGTTGTTTTGCTTTCTGCAAATTCTCCGCTTCTTGCCGCGCCTCAGCGACAATCTGCTGCACGTGCGTGTCGGCACGTGCAATTTTATCACGTCCAAGATTTTGGCGCAACAACCAGCCGATATAAAAGCCAACCATCCCGGCAACCGCCGCGAGTCCGATCGCGATGCCGATGTGCATTATTCCTCCGTAAACAGCAAAAATCCCTGAACCAGCTACTCTTGCAGGTTCTCGTTAATCAGCTTCGAGAGGCCGTTGAGCTTGGTTTCAAGGTTTTGGACCAGACCACTTTTCTCTTCACGTTCGCGAAACAGCTCGTCCGCGATGTTCAACGCCGCCAGAATCGCCACTTTCAACGACGATTTCGCTGCGGTGGTTTGATCGACCTCCCGCATCTTGCGATCGACATACTCGGCAATCTGCCGGATGTATTCCACATCCACTTCGCCGCGAATGGGATATTCCGTCCCATAGATGTTGACTTTTAGTACAGTGCCTTCTGGCGACATAGTTTATGAAAAGGTCCGGATAAAATGCGAAAATGAATTATGGTTAACTCGAAAAACCACCGTTCCAGACGAGACCGCCTGGTTGCGTCCGTAAGGCACTACATCAATACTGCAATTGTAATTCTTCCAGCTTGGCAAGCATCTTTTCGACTTTGCTTCGAATTTCTTCCTCGCGCACTTTGAATTGCTGCGAGGCCTGCGTATTCTCTTTGACCTTCTGCATCTCTTCCTGCAGCGCTCCAAGTTGCTTGTCTTTTTCGCGATTCTCCACTTGCAACGCTTCACAACGTTGTTGCCAATCGCGATTCTCCTGTTTCAGCTTTTGGATCGTGCCGACGGCTTGGGCAATTTTGTTTTCTAAAATTTCAAATTGTTGCAAATCCATACAATCCTATAACTGTTTGTAGTAGCCCCTTCCGGGGCAACTCGTTCATAGAATGAAACATTTAGTGCCCGCAGGCGCTACTACGAACTACGCACGCAGTTGCGCCCCAACCTCCTGCTCCAACTTCCGCACAATCTGCTTCTGCCACCCATCAACCTCTTCATCCCGCAAGCTGCGATCCGCCGCACGGAACACCAGCGCGAACGCCATGCTCTTCTTGTCGCTCGCGATTTGCTTGCCGGTGTATAAATCGAACAACCGCACGCTTTCCAGAAAATCACCTGCCGAAGTTTTGATCGTCGCCAGCACTTTTTCCGCCGGAATATTTCTGGCGGTGATAATCGCAATATCTCTCTCGCTCGCCGGAAAACGCGGAACGGCTTTGGACGTGCGTTGCCAATCAACCAAGACCGGCAAGTTCTCAATATTCAATTCTACTGCAAACGCTGGAACGTCGATATCGTACAGTTTAAGCACTTCAGCCGTCAACTCGCCGGCAATTCCCAAAGTAACTTCATTGCAGGTCACTTGCCAGCCATTTTTTAAAAATGGATGTTTGGGCAACGCTGCAAATTGCAAATCCGGCATCCGCAAACGCTGTTGCAATTCCATTAAAAAGCCGCGCACGTCATACACGTTCAATGCGCGGCCCGCGCCCACCCAAGACGGGGCATCGATATTGCCGGAAAGCACCGCCGCGAGGCGGCGCTCTTCGCAAATTGGTTTATCGGCTTCGCGCCAATAGGCCGAGCCGATTTCAAACAAACACGTATCGAAATTTTTGCGATTGAGATTGTACGCCAGCGAATTGAGCAACGTCGCCATCACATACGGGCGCATCACCGTGAGATCTTCGCTCAGCGGATTCAGCAGCGGTAGAATTTGGTGATTACCTTCGATGAATTTCTCGGCGCACGCGCGAGCCAGCAAGCTGTACGTCATTGCCTCGTCAATGCCGAAGCCGGTCAACGCCTGCCGCAATTTTTCCAAAACCTCTTCCTGCTGATTGCGCTCGTTTGAGAAAGAGATAGCGAACCGCGTGTTCGCCGGAACTTCGTTGAAGCCGTACACGCGCGCGACTTCTTCAATAAGATCGACCTCGCGCGTCAAATCCGGACGAAACGTCGGCGCGGTTACTTTCCACGCCACGTTTTTCGGAGCAACTTTGCATTCAAGCTGCTCCAAAATCGCCGTCATTTTTTTGTTGGGAATTTTCGTGCCCAGCAC
>CAYZFF010000052.1:15684-17976 GCA_964477305.1 uncultured Cytophagia bacterium | reverse complement strand
CAAAGCGCCGGAGAAAACTTTGCGTATCTTCGTCGGTCCAATCACCGGCCGGCGGAGAAAGCGCTTCGTCGGGCGGCTCTCGTCGCAGCGTGAGTTGATCGCCGAGCATGGATTGCACGGCCTGCAAAACTTGTTGCACGCTGACCTGTTCACAACTGTTCTTTTCGCCGCGCAGCGCAATAAATTTCTGGCCAGTGGGTTTCCACTCGAGCGGGTCGGTCGGGCCAAAAATCGCAACGAGCGGGGTACCGACGGCGGCGGCAAGATGCATCACGCCGGTATCATTGCAAATAAAAACGTGACTCTGCGCGAGAATCGCGGCGAGCTGGCGCAGCGCTAGCCCGTGCACGACCATCGGATCGAACGCCAATTGCCGGCATAAGTTAATGCCGAGCGCGTTTTCCTGCGGGCCCCACGTGAGGATAATGCGGACATTGAATTGGCGATGCAAGAGATTGGCCAACCCGGCAAATTTCTCCACCGGCCAACGGTTATTAATTTTTCCGGCCCCGGGATGCATGGCAATCACCACCGCCTCTTCGGCAACGCCTTGTCGACGCAGAAATTGCTGCGCAAAATCTTTTTCCGCCGCAGTCAGCGTCATCACCTCAGTATTGTCTTCCGTCGTGATGCCCAGATGGCGCACAATATCGAGGTTGCGCTCGCTTTGCGGTTTAATTGGTGAAAAATAGCGCGCCACGAGATTATAAAAAAAATTGCGCTTGCAGCCGGGAAAAACGCGATGCTCGCTGCCAAGAATGTAACGCGCGCCGGAAAAATACGCCAACAGATCGCTCGTCAGCGAATGCGACACGGTGTTGAGTACAATAGTTAAATCCCAGCCGCCCCGCAGGCCACGGAGCAAGCGCCAAATTCTTGCGGGTGTCCACCACAACAGTTTTTCCGGGATCACCAAAACGTCGTTGAGATATTGATGGTGCTGCGCCAATTCCGCGGTGTACGTGCGCGCGATGACGGCGAGGTGGGCCTGGGGAAAAAACTGGCGCAGGGCGCGAAAAACGGGCGTCGACAGGAGAAAATCACCAAGCTGGTCATGCTGGCGAATCACCAAAATGCGGCGAATTTCATACAGGTTGATGAAATTCGGGGCCACAATGCCACGATCAAGCCATTTTTCAAAAAAATGCAAGCCCTTTCGTTTGAAAGCTTGCTCGAGGCGATTCCATAATTTCAAGACGGCGGTCTCCGGTGTAATAATTCGCGCTGAAATAAATTTTCCAATTCTGCAATCATGCGCTGCTGCGTAAACTTCTCCAGCACGCGTTGGCGCGCGGCGCGACCAAATTTTTCTCGCAGCGTGGCATCACGCAACAACTGCATGACGCGATCAGCCAACGCTTCGACATCGCCCGGCGGCACCACGAAACCGGTTTGGCCGTCAACGACAATTTCCGGCATGCTGCTGGTATCGGTGCTGATCGCCGGTTTCCCGGCGGCCATCGCTTCGATGAGCACGATGCCGAAACCTTCCCAATAGGAGGGCAACAGCAAAATATCGAGGGCTTGCATCACGCCCGCGATATCATCCAAAAAGCCGGGATTTAAAACGGCTTCACCCCAACGCTGCTTGTCGATTTCGTCAACGATCAACTCACGCAAGGGCCCTTGGCCGACGAAAACGAGACGGGTTTGCGGCCATTCGCGTTTAATGCGTTGAAACGCGGCGAGGAGAACCCGAATGCCTTTACGCTCGTCGAGTTGCCCAACGAAACCGAGAACCAATTCTTCCGGTTTGATCCGCCATTCCGTACGAAAATCACGCGGGCTTGGTTGCATAAACGGTTCGGCTTCAATGCCGTTGTAAATGACTTCAATGCGGTCCGCGTCCAGCCACGGCGCATTGCGCAAAAGGGCGCGTTTGGTGGCCTGCGAATTGGCCAGAATCCGCGTCGCCAGAACATTATAAGCCCAGCGATAACGCCAGCGGTTCTTGAGCGGATAGTCAATGCCACGACGCGGAATCACCACGGGAACCCCAGCCAGCTTCGCGGCCATGCCGCCGAGGCGCAATTCTTTATCCATGTTGGTGAGTACAATCTCGATATGCGCACGCTTCATGAAACGCGCCAGTTTAAAAATCGTGCGCGGATCAAAATCACCGCCGAATTTTAAATATTCGACCGCAATACCCGCTTCCAGGGCGCGCTTGCCGACTTCCGCACCCGGGCGGCAACAGAGCCAAACTTGATGGCCGCGATCCTGCAAAGCCCGCAACGTGCGCAGCATCCAGATTTCGCCGCCGCCGAACATTTGAATGCTATTGATAAAGAG
>CAYZFF010000052.1:8589-15584 GCA_964477305.1 uncultured Cytophagia bacterium | reverse complement strand
AATTCATGAATTCGCTGAACCACTTGCCGGGCCCCATGCATTTTTTCGACCCACGCGCGGCCGTAGTCGCGCAAGCGTTGACGCTCTAATGGCAAGTGTGACAGGCGGAGCAACTGTTCGCGCAAATTCGCGGCGTTGACTTCGACGAACGGATGATCCGGATATTTTTTGGCAAATCCGGCTTCCAAGCTGGTGCAGGTGCAAATTCCCATCGCCAGCGCTTCAATGGCGTTAATGCCGTAACCTAAATCGCCGAGTTGATCAATGAATATATCACAGCCGGCTTTACGGCGCAAAGCTTCGGGGTACGGCAAGCCTTCGATGAGTTCAAAATCGAGGGGAAACTCTTTCGCCAAATTTTGCACGACGGCAATGATCGTGTCGCTCCCTTTCGCGACACGATTGGTGGGCGCGTGCCCGATCACGAGGCGCGACTCCTGCCGAGGAGGCGAGAGCGTGAATCGCCGTAAATCCAAGGGAAAGAAAACATGCTGCAAGCGCGGATGCAAAGCAAGATGGTCAAATTCGAGAGTGACATTCAAATTCGCCAACTGATCTATTTCCGGAATAACGCCGCGCGTGCGGAGATCGGAGCCGGTGTATAAACAAATAATCGGTTTGCCGCGTTTATTAAGCTCGCGCACGAGGCGGCCATCACGATAAAACTCCAAACCGCCGTCAAGCTGATAAAGATCAAAATTCCAAAAATCAATTTTCGCCATCGCCTGCGAAATTTTTTTTTGCCAACTGCTTTCGCGAAATTTAACCAGCCATTTTTCCGCCGCGGAATGCGGTACCCAAGTTGGCGGGATTTGTGTGGGAATTTTATGACGGTTGGTCACTTGCAATCGCGCCGGGTCGGAAAAAATTCTTTTGGCCCAGCGCGTGCCGGCGAAATCCAAAAACGGCAAATCCAGACAGAGATCTTCTTCATAACCGCGCGGGTCGCGGCCCAGTGTAATCAACCGGCTGTCAAAGCCTAATTCTTTTTCAGCACGAACGAGGGTGATCGGAACGCCGGAGGTGTTGAACGGCGCGAGATGAAGGATACGGCGGATGGAGAGCATAATAAAATTAAAAGCAACAACTGCGCACTTTTTGACAACACCAATTGCCCCGAAATCCTGCTCCTTTCTTCGCAGGCGCTTTGCAAAAAAACTTCAGAAAGTTACACTCTTTGCACTTTAAAAGCAAGCAGAAATTCCGTCGCGAGGCAATGCCTCCGTAACGAGATAACTGTCTGGGCACTGCAAACCTGCGCGAGCAGTTCAAAAGCGCCCAGCACTATCTGTCACCGAGGAATGCCGGCAAAATCACGCATGCGCTACAGGTTTGAGAGGTATTTTTCCGGCGAAAAATAAATATCCAGAAAAGTCGATACAAAAATATTTTCGATGTTCGCATTCAGCAGCACGACGATGCCCAGATTGTGCTCCGGCAGAAAAGCGATTTGTGCAACAAAACCGCGCACACCGCCGCTATGAAAAACCAGTTTGTGTCCGGCATAATCAAAAATGCGCCAGCCCAGGCCGTAATAGGCATGCCGGGCCTGGCCACTCCAATGATAACGGCGCAACTCTCGGCGGGTTTTAATCACCGGCGCGCTCACGTCTTGCACGACACGGGGCGGTACAATTTCCGGCATATCACCGAGCATAGCGCGCAACCATTTAGTCATATCGGTAATGCTGGCGTTAATGCCGGCGGCGGGGGCAATGGCGTAATAACTTTCCGTCACCTCGGTCAGCATCCATTTGCCGCGGCGGCGAATATGCGGCGAGGCATGATTGGCGTTGCGGAGAAAAGCCTCGCGCGTTACGGAGGCTTCGGTCATGCCCAACGGCGTCAACAAACGCGATTGCAGCAACTGCGTATACTCGCTGCCGGTCGCCGCTTTGATCACGTCACCGATCAAACTATAAAGCACATTTTGATAATTATAATTTTGCCCCAGTGGCCAAACGCAGGGCACCGTTTTAAGCTCATCAATGATCGCCGGAAACGGCACGTTGGCTTCAATCAGATTGTCGTAAGTATGCGACGGCAGGCCCGTCGTATGGCTTAAAATATGGCGAATGGTCAGATTCTGCGTGTGTGTTTCTTTTTTAAGCGCCAAATTCGGCAGGTGTTTTATGACTTTGTCATCCCAATTTAGAATTCTATCTTGCACCAACAGGCCGGTCAGCACGGCGGCAAAACCTTTGGAGAGCGAGGCCACGCGAAAAGTCGTATGGGGCGTGATCGGCTCGAGGCGGCCGAGTTCGCGGACGCCATAACATTTGGTGTAAAGCACAGAATCGCCTTGCACAATCGCAATAGCGGCGCCGGGCGCCTGGAGTTCGGTTAGTTTTTGCTCAACAAATTGATCATACTTTTTAATCGCGCTTTGCAACGGCGAAAGGGGCCCTTGATAAACTTGCGCGACCGCCACCGTCGCCAGAAGCCAAACCGTCAAAATCAGTAGCCGGAAAATTTGCATATCAAAAATCAAACAGTATAAGCATTCAATTCTTAAAATTCCAACAGCATCGTGTCGCGAAAAACCCCTTGCGCGCCAAAACTTTCTTTAAAGCGGCCCAGGCCCCAGTTAGGTTGCATATTCACGGTAAAAATGCCGAAATCTAAAAAACGCAGGCCCTGCCCGATGCACCATTGGAAAACTTCATAAAAAAGCAGATTCACACCGCGATAGCGTTGAAAAGCTTCGCGATGGCTGATGTAAAAAGCCAGGGCTACGCGCGGATTGCAGACAAAGATAACTATACCGGCAATCATCGTGTTTTCGGCAAACGCGGCGAAGAGCCGAATGCGCTCCGGAAACATTTGGCGAAGCTGCAACAATTCCTCGAGTGAATGCGCCGGCTGCACGTGGTGACGTAAACGTAAATTTTTTTGCAAGAGTTCGTAAAATGTGGCAAAGTCATCACTTTCTTTGATTTGCACACCAAGTTTTTGGGCCCGGCGCACCGCGCGGCGCGATTCCGGCGTGAATAACTCAAGCACGCGATCTGCCGGCACATCCAGCGGCACAACGCTGGAGACTTCGCGCTTGCGATAACGAAACCCGTGCTGATATAAAATAAAATCGAGATAGTTGCTCGGGCGCGTCAAATAAATTTGGGGCGGCAAGGTTATTTCGGCGCCGGCATAGCCGTGCTCGTGACAGTATGCCAAAAAATGCGTCACGAGGCGTTCCGCATCTCGCAAAGCGAGATCAGCATTCGTCACGAAGTTTCCAAACGAGGCGCCGGGATGTGAACGCAAAATCCGCGACGTATCTCCGGCGCGGGTTGCCGCCGGCAACAGCGCGAGTAACCTGCCTTCTTTAAAAAAAAGCAGCGAATCATCATTGAATCGCTGCGTCGGGTGATATGCTAAAAAGGCACGCGTATGAAACAGCGTGCCATTATTAGATTGCCAGGTAAAATTATCCCACAACTCCGCGTCACTTAACGTGAACGGAACGATGCGCAAAGCCGAAGCCTCGTTCGCGGCCATCACCGCTTGCCCATCAATTTGACCATGATCGCCTTTTGCAGGTGCAGGCGATTCTCGGCTTGATCGAAGATGATGGACTGTACGCTCTCCATCACTTCGTCGGTGGTTTCTTCGCCGCGGTGCGCCGGCAGGCAGTGCATAAATTTCGCGTCGGGTGCGGCAGCTTGCATCAGCGCGCCGTCGATGCAATAGCCTTTGAAAATTTTACGGCGCATTTCGGCTTCGGCTTCCTGCCCCATGCTCGCCCACACGTCGGTGTAAAGCACGTGCGCGCCGGTCGCCGCCGGCATCGGCTCGCGATAAATTTCGACGCGGCCAACTTTGGATTGATTGGCCTGCTCGACCATTTTTTTGTCCGGCTCATAACCTGCCGGACAGGCGATACGAAACGTAAACGGAATTTTCATTGCCATCGTCACCCATGAATTGGCGACGTTATTGCCATCGCCGATATAAGTCACGATGAGATTATTGAAATTTTTGCGATACTCGAGAATCGTCAACATGTCGCCTAAAATCTGGCAAGGATGCGACAGGTCGGTCAAGCCGTTGATGATGGGCACCGTGGCATATTTAGCCAATTCAACAATATCTTCGTGGCCAAACAAACGCACCATAAGGCCATCAACATAACGCGACAACACCCGCGCGACATCAGGAATCGTTTCACGCTTGCCAAAGTTGGATTCCTGAATATAAAGCGCATGGCCGCCAAGTTGAAACATACCCACTTCGAATGAAACCCGCGTCCGCGTCGAGGGCTTCGCGAAAATCATCCCAAGCGTTTTGCCCTTCAAATATTCGTGCGCCGCGCCGCGTTTTTGTTTGGCTTTTAAATCCTGGGCTAATTCAAACAGCGCCCAGACTTCGTCCGGGGTTAAATCGGCTATATCAAGAAAATCTTTCTTCATCAAAATTTCTCATATGGATGGAAAGCATAACGCAACCATTACAATTATGCTTCGAGGTTCTAAGCGAAGCTCACCACTTCGACTTCAATGCGATCTTTGACATCATGTTCGGCGCCTAACAGGCTGTCGATCTCATCAAGCGTGCGTGCATGGAAATATCGTTCACCGCATTCCGTGCAGACTGCGGCATCGACATTCTCCACAATATACAACTTGCCATGAAGCCAATGTTGCCGCTTGACTTTCTTCGGCATGGTCTGGCCACCACAAAATTCGCAAAGCATAATTCCTCCGTTATAACTCATATGCGGTTATGATGACAAGATTGCTAACTTCATTAAATCGACAGACCACATGAATCATCCTACCGTCTTTTGCTGGGCCTTCAATTCTATATCGCGTTCCGCGGATATCGTGAGTCAACTTGTGCTCTATCGTTCCCCTCAAAATAGCATTTATCACATCAGCGCGCTCCAAATTATCATCCAGCATCTCTTCTTCAGCATGCGAAGAAATATAATAATCTTTGTCAAGTATTTTCTGGCAAATCCTTTGAATTGTTGACACTCATCCTCCCATGTTACATAAAAGCTGGACTGTTCACCGTTAATACACCGGCAACCGGTGTTAACTTACAAAATATACCGGCTCAAATCTTCGTCTTCGACAATGCCGTGCAACCGCTCGCCCACCAGTTCTGCCGTGATATTGATTTTGCCGGTTTGGGCATCGGGCACGTCGAAGAGAATGTCTTCCAGCAGCGCCGTCATCACCGTGTGCAAACGCCGCGCGCCGATGTTCTCGGTCCGTTCGTTCACTTCAAACGCAATACGCGCAATTTCGTCAATTGCTTCTTTGGTGAATTTGATATCAACGCTTTCGGTCGCGAGCATCGCCGTGTATTGTTTGATCAGCGCATTCTGCGGCTCGGTGAGAATGCGCACAAAATCTTCCGGCGTGAGGCTTTGCAGCTCGACGCGAATCGGGAAACGGCCCTGCAGTTCCGGAATCAAATCCGACGGCTTGGAAACATGAAACGCGCCGCTGGCGATAAACAGTACGTGATCGGTTTTCACCATGCCGTACTTCGTGAATACATTGGTGCCTTCCACCACCGGCAAAAGATCGCGCTGCACGCCCTCACGCGACACATCCGGCCCGGACTTGCTCTTCTCGCCGGCAATTTTGTCGATCTCATCGAGAAACACGATGCCGGAATTTTCTACGCGTGAAATCGCTTCTTTCACGGCTTGATCCATATCGATGAGCTTCTGCGCCTCTTCCTGCGTCAAATGTTTCCGTGCCTCGGCCACGGTCATCTTCCGGCGTTTCACTTTCTTCGGAAACATGTTGCCCATCAAATCCTGCAAATTGACGCCGAGTTCTTCGATGCCGATCGGGGAGATTACTTGCATGGTCGGCATCGTATCCGCCGGAACATCCAACTCGACGTAACTCTCTTCGAGCTTGCCGTCCGTCAATTTCTGGCGCATTTTCTCGCGCGTGCGGCGATGCCGCTCTTCGACTTCCAGCGCATCGACCGGACTCACCGCTTTCGGCGACGCGGGTTTCTCTTGATCGTCGTCTTCGTTCTCCGTATTCGTGGCTTCACTCCGGCGCGATTTGGGCGGCGGAAATAAAATATCGAGCAAACGCTCATTCGCCATTTGCACGGCTTGTTCCTGCACCGACGCGGTTTTTTCGGAGCGGACCATCGACACGGCAAGATCGGTCAAATCCCGGATGATCGATTCCACATCACGGCCCACATAACCGACTTCGGTAAATTTCGAGGCCTCGACTTTAATAAACGGCGCGTTGGCAAGCTTCGACAACCGGCGCGCAATCTCAGTTTTGCCGACGCCGGTCGGCCCGATCAAAATAATATTGTTGGGCATGATCTCTTCGCGCAGCACGCCCGAAACATTTTGCCGCCGCCAGCGATTGCGCAATGCAATGGCCACCGAGCGCTTTGCCTTGTCCTGTCCAATGACGTATTTATCCAATTCCACCACGATTTCTCGCGGCGTTAGCTTTGCCATTTCACTCATTATTATTCAGTTCTTCAATGACGAGGTTTTTGTTGGTATAAATGCAAATATCGGCGGTGATGCTCATGGCTTCTTCCACGATTTGCCGCGCGGTTAAATTCGAATAGCGCACCAGTCCGCGACCCGCGGCCATTGCAAAACCGCCGCCGGAGCCGATGGCGATGATGCCGTTGTCCGGCTCGATCACATCACCGGTGCCGGAAATCACAAACGCTTTTTCTTTATCCATCACGATCAACTGCGCTTCGAGACGGCGCAAATAGCGGTCCGTGCGCCACTCTTTCGCCAACTCGACCGAGGCCCGGCTGAGATTGCCGCGATATTGCTCCAAGCGTTGCTCGAATTTTTCAAACAGTGCAAAGGCATCGGCAGCGGCGCCGGCGAAGCCGACAATAACGGTATCTTTATACAGTTTGCGCACCTTGCGTGCATTCATTTTCAAAACCGTCTCGCCATACGTCACTTGCCCATCGCCGGCCATCGCACAGGCGCCGTTATGTCGCACGCCGAGAATGGTGGTGGCGTGAATGGGGGG
>CAYZFF010000052.1:2612-8489 GCA_964477305.1 uncultured Cytophagia bacterium | reverse complement strand
TTCAAATTTCTTTTCGCAACCTCGACACCGGAATATTCATCTGCTCGCGATACTTCGCCACGGTGCGCCGCGCCACATTGTAGCCTTGTTCTTTCAGTTTGGCCGCGATGGTTTGGTCATTCAGCGGATCATTCTTATCTTCCGCATCGATCATCTTTTTGATCAAATCTTTGATCATGCGATTCGATACATCTTCCCCGTCATCGCTGCGAATCGCCTCGCTAAAAAAGTATTTAAGCTCAAAGACGCCGTGCTCGGTTTGCACATATTTGCCGTTCGTGACGCGGGAAACGGTCGAAATATCCATGCCGATCTCATCGGCAATGTCTTTCAGAATCATCGGCTTGATCGCCTCTTTGCCCTTCTCAAAAAACTCCTTTTGCTTTTCAATAATCGTTTCCATCACTTTCAAAATCGTCAACCGCCGTTGATGAATCGAATTGATCAACCAGCGCGCCGACTCCAATCGCTTTTTGACGAATTCTTTTGCCTCTTTATTCTGTTGCTGTGGCCCGCCTTTTTGCAGCAAAATATTTTTATACTTATTGTTGATACGCAAATGCGGAATACTCGAATCATTCAGAAAAATATTGAACTCTTCGCCCTCGTGCTCGACGGTGATATCCGGAATCACGACATTTTCATGATACGAAAAATACCCCTCGCCGGGCTTGGGGTTGAGATGCATGATCTCTTCCAACGCGCCTTTAATTTGCTCCAGCGTGATATTGAGTTTCTTGGCGATTTTTTCGTAGCGTTTGTTTTTGAAATCATCGAAATCGTCGCGGATAATCGCAATGGCCAGTTCGTGCCGCGGCTCTCTTTCTTCGAGCTGAATCAGCAGACACTCCTGCAAATTGCGCGCGCCGATGCCGACTGGATCGAAATGCTGAATCGTGTGCAACACTTTTTCGACTTCTTCCGCGGTGACGCCGAGATTCTGCGCAATGAGATCGACGGTGCAGGAAAGCCAACCATCTTCGCCGATGTTCCAAATGATATACTCACCGATCATCACCTGCTGCTCATCCAATTTCTGCATGTGCAATTGAATAAGCAGATTCTCTTCCAACGTTTCTTTGGAAACTTCGGGACGTTCAAATTGCTCGGCACTGTCGTCGCGGGGGGCGCGATACTCGTAGTTTTCCTCATCGCCGACAATCGCTTCCCAATCAATATCGTCCTTCTCGACCGGCTCCGGCTCGTCGTCTTTTTCTTCCTTAACTTCGCCGTTTTTCTCTTCTTCTTTCAACTCGATTTCGAGGTCCTGATCTTCATCTTCGAGCTGCTCCTGCTCCATATCCATTTCATCCACTTGCTCAAGCAGCGGATTGGTCTCCAGCTCCATCTTGATTTTCTGCTCCAGCATAAGCACCGGCAATTGCAGCAAAGATGACAATAACACCTGCTGCGGCGATTGCTTGAGCGTTTGACTGAGCCGTTGACTGATATTTACCATAATCCAATGTCCTTTGTTCAGCGATCCAAACGAAATTTATCTCCTAAGTACAACTTGCGCGCTTCCGGGTCGTTGGCGAGAAATTCGGCGGTGCCGGATTTTAGCACGGTGCCGCCATAAAGCAAATAGGCGCGCTCGGTAATCGAGAGCGTCTCATGCACATTGTGATCAGTAATCAACACCCCGATGCCGCGCTGCTTCAAACCTTTGACGATGCCCTGAATATCTTCCACCGCAATCGGATCGACGCCCGCGAACGGCTCGTCGAGTAAAATGAATTTCGGCTTCGTTACCAGCGCGCGCGTAATCTCCACGCGCCGGCGTTCGCCGCCCGACAGCGTATACGCCAAATTCTTCGCGAGATGCGAAATGTTCAATTCGTCGAGCAGTTCGGCCAATCGCTGCAGCCGTTCCGTCGAAGAGAGCGGCAGTGTTTCGAGTATCGCCAGAATATTTTGCTCGACCGTCAGCCGCCGGAAAATGCTCGGCTCTTGTGAGAGATAACCAACGCCGAGCCGCGCGCGCTTGTACATCGGCAATTGGGTGATCTCAATGTCCCCTAAAAAAATTCGCCCATCCGTCGGGCGCACCATCCCAGTGATCATGTAAAACGTCGTCGTCTTCCCCGCGCCGTTCGGACCGAGCAAACCGACGATTTCCCCCTGCTTCACCTCAATCGACACGCGATTCACCACCGTGCGTTTGCTATAGGTTTTTACCAAGCCTTCCGACCGCAACGCACTGTTTTTTGACAGGCTGGAAGCGCGCGCTGGTGACGAGTCTGTTACAATCCCTATCTCTGCGCTTTGTGAGTGCATCTATGTAATATCAGCGATTCTATAGAAAAATGCAAGCCTTAATATTCAGCGTGACAAAAAATACTTTTTTGCGGCTTGTTTTTTGCATCTAACCGCATCAAAATCGTTGCGTTATCGCAGGCGTCGCCATTTTCAGTCTGCGCTTTTTCCGCAAGCGCCAACATGACGTTGCCTCTATTTTTTTCTATTGACCTTTTCGATGCGACAAACTTTAAAAAACGCTTGCCTATTGATTTGGAGTTGTCTCCTTCGTGCCTGCCGGCCAGTATCTTCCCGTCGATGACCCGGGGTCGCTTTCAATCACCACCCGTTTCAAAATTTGATTGTCGACAAAGAGCGTGATCTTATCGCCCTGCACGCGCACTTTACCCTGTTCTTTACCTTCTTCAATCACATGATAAACGCTGGTGGCCGTGCCTTCGACGAGAATCTTTTCGACTTTCTCGTTGCGCAACAACATCGTAATTTCCTGGCCGGAAATATTATTGATCCGCTTCCCAACGGCAAGGGTATCAATTGTCGAAGTCGCTTCGGCATCTTTCACCACGTGCGCGCGTTCCAATTTTTGTTCTTTTAAAAAAAGATCGATGCGCTCACCCGTGAGTTTGTCGTTGTCTTGCCACGTCACCGGATTGAGGCGCAGTTCCATCCGCTCGGCCTCGCGAAAATACTCAGCTTCACCGCATTCCGCGCGCGTGGTGTTGCGGGTGATTTTAACGTTGCGTGAGACTTTGGCGCGTTTGCCGCCGTCAAAAAGTTCGATGCGCTCGCCGGTGATGCGCATCGCTTCTTTGTACAATGAATCAAACTCGACAAACACCGGATTAATCGTGGCGTCGGAATATTCCTGGTCACGCCGATAAACGAGATGTCCGCACGTCAGCCGCAGGCGCCGCTCGCGATTGGTGAGGACAACGCTGCTGTCGGCAATCGCCATGCGTTCCTTTTGGAAATAGGTGACGGCTTTGGCGCGCAACAAATTCGGCCCATCTCCAAGCGAGACTTTGCCTACCGCGCGTTGCTCTTTGCGGTCTTCAAAATAGAACACTTCATCCGCATGCAACCAGCGTTTGCCGTCACGCATGCGTACATTGCCGGTAAAAACGGTTTTCTTCTCGGTGGGAATTTCGCGAGCGCGGTCACACGTCATCGTCGCGCTATCCTGCGCAAATTCAACATTGCCGATCAACTCGCGAATGAGGCGGCCGTTTTCCTCAAAACTGATGGCGGAATCTGCATGCACCAAACGGAGTTTTCCCGCCGGATCATTTTGCGCCAGTAACGGAAAGACCCCACCGAGTAACAACAAAATTGTCGCAAAAATTTTCATTCTTCCTGAACGGGTAATTATTTTATGTCCAGCGAATCCGGCGCTGGGTCCCGCCCCTGTCCGGCTCCGGTTAAATCAATCTTCTTTTGCGAAACGCCGCTCGGCCGGCGAATCGACCAAACTTTTAAGTTTTGGTCCGAGACAAAACCTTGTCCGTGCAACGTATCGCGTTCAGCCGTGGCAATCGTCACCACCTCATTCGAGACGATTTTTTGCCGCGTATTTTCCCAACGCAGGCGCGGCGTCCAGACCGTCATGCCGCTATCCGATTTAACCACAACTTTGCCGATCGCTTCGACATCGCTATTTTCTTCATACAGCACTCCGCGTTCGGCAACTAAATTGGAAGTGTGCTGGCCTGTCGTGTTATAAAAATCGACTACGATGCCGCCATCGAATTTCGTTTCACGCCGCTTCGAAAATTTTTCCATGTGCGCGTATTGTATAATCGCCGACGTCCGGCCATTGCTCGTCACCGTAATCCGGCTGTTCCAGCCTTCCTGATCCGGGCCTTCATAATTTGGCGGCGTCACGGGCGGCTGCTCTTGCGAACGGCAGCCGAGACATAAAAAAATCAACCCGTAAAACAAACTTTTTTTGAACATTTCTATCATTGCTGAAAGTTTCTTGATTTTTTATCCGAACAATTCGTAAAAATCTCAATACTCTTTAAAATCAACGAATACCCGCTTTGAGCAAATCGTGCAAATGCACCATTCCTTGCGGGCGATGTTCCGCATCGACGATCACCATTTGCAGAATGTTATGTTCTTCCATAATTTCGAGCACTTGCGCGGCCATGGTTTCACTGTGCACCGTTTTGGGATGGTGTGTCATGATTTCGCGCGCCGTCAAACCCTCAATCGCTTGGCGATTCTTGAGCAAACGCCGCAAATCACCATCAGTAATGATGCCGGCAAGTTTGCCATCCGCAGCCAGCACGCATGTGCCGCCGAAGCGTTTGCGCGATATTTCAAAAATCACTTCGTCGAGCGTCGAGTTTTCATTCACCATCGCAATCTTTTCGCCCGTATACATTACATCATCGATACGCAGCAAAAGTTTCTTGCCGAGCGTACCCGAGGGGTGGCGCAGCGCAAAATCTTCGCGGCTGAAATGACGTTTCTCGACCAACGCCACCGCCAGCGCATCGCCCATCGCCAACGCCGCCGTCGTGCTCGCGGTTGGCGCTAAATCATGCGGGCATGCTTCTTTCTCAACGCTGAGGTCGATCACCACCTCCGCGCGTTCGGCCAGCGGCGAATGCTGATTGCCTGTCATCGCGATGATGGGCGTTTCCAATCTTTTAAAAATTGGCACGAGTGTATAAAACTCTTCGGTGCCGCCGCTTTTGGAAATACAAATTACCACATCACCGGGCATGACCATGCCAAGATCGCCGTGCGCCGCTTCCGCCGCATGCAGAAAGATCGCCGCCGTGCCCGTGCTCGAAAGCGTTGCCGCAATTTTCTGCGCAATTATCCCACTCTTCCCAATGCCGGAAACAATAACGCGGCCCTTGCAATTGAAGAGCAAATCCACCGCGCGCTCGAAATTGGCGTCGATACGGCTTTCCAACGCCGCCACCGCTCCGGCTTCAATGCGAATCACTTCGCGGGCTTTGTCGATAATGGCGGACATGGTTAGAGGCCGACCTTTTGGACGTAATCGGAAAGGCCCTTCTTCAGCTCAGATCGCATTGGCTCGTTCGAGCAGTTTTCGCAAAAAGTGATTACACTTGTAACCTTCAAAAGATCTTTTTGGCAGTCCGAATATGTCTGCATGTCTTTCTGCCGAAAATCATAATCAGCAAGATTTCGCCGCCGGCGCAAATCAAAAAGCAAAGCCGCTGTGTCCGCCGCCGGTTGAATTCCAGCATTATTCAGCAGTTGATATAGCTTGTCATGAGCTGCGGCATCTTTTGGCAAAGAATATCCAAAATCTTCGACCAGTTTTTGGGCAAAATGAAAAGCGGCGTAATAGCCGCGACTAATCGCAGATCGGATAGCTGCCTCTGTGCGCATTTGAGCCAGTTTGCGAGCAAGATCAAAATAGGCTTTGGCGTCCATCAGGCTACTCCAAGAAATAAACCAATTTGATGACGCCGGTCAGGCGGCACGGCTTCAACAAATTCGCGAGTGTATTTTTTTTCTTGCTCAAACAACTCTTCAACCGTACCGGGTGCCTTCGCCCAAATCACGACGGAGTTGAAGTTCGGCAGTTCAGGATCGGGTTCATACGACAATCGCATTTCCCGTACGTCGAAAAAA
>CAYZFF010000052.1:0-2512 GCA_964477305.1 uncultured Cytophagia bacterium | reverse complement strand
ATATTTTCTCGCCGCGCGATCAACTTCCTGCGCTTGTGTCAACAACTCTTCCAGCCGCGCCAGCGGCCATTGGCTCGCGGCATCACACAGCGCTTTGGAAGGGTCGGGATGCGATTCGATAAACAACATATCAACGCCGACAGCGATGCCAGCGCGGGTGAGCGCCGGAACAAACTGCGGCGTGCCGCCGCGCGGGTCGGACGAGGGCAAACCATAGACGCGAATCGAATGCGTCGGATCAAACATCACCGGATAGCCCAACTCGCGCATCGTCACCAGCGAGCGCATATCGACGACCAAATTATGATAGCCAAAACACGCGCCGCGCTCGGTGAGAATGATTTTGTTGTTGCCGGTGTTCTCAATTTTTTTAATGACATTTTTCATATCTTCCGGATCGAGGAATTGGCCTTTTTTAACATTCACAACTCTGCCGGTTTTTGCGACCGCCAGAGTAAGCGTCGTTTGCATGCACAAATACGCCGGAATCTGAATGATGTCCAGCACCTCAGCGCAGGCTTCCGCGTCGTGCATATCATGAATATCCGACAGCACAGGAACGTTGAATTTCTCTTTGATGCGCCGCAACATCGCCAAACCCTCTTTCACACCGGGGCCTTGATAGCTTTTTTCGGAAGAACGGTTGTCCTTTAAATAAGACGATTTAAAGATCAACGGGATGCGAAGTTTTTCCGTGATCTTTAAAATGCCTTCCGCCGCGGCCATCATGGTTTTCTCGTCTTCAATCACGCAAGGGCCGCAGACGAGCGCAAGGGGATTATTGCCGCCGATTTTAATTGAGCCAACTTCAACGATACGAGTCATGAAAGTTCCGTAGATGCGTCATTATAAGTTTCTTAGTCCAACGAATCAAAGTGGTCAGCGGATGCTTTTATCCGTTGGTCATTTTTTAATCCGTTGGAAATTTTTTAAATTATTTTTCACTAAAACTCAACGCCGCTCGCACAAACTCCCGAAACAGCGGATGCGCCCGCAGCGCGCGCGATTTCAACTCCGGATGAAATTGCACGCCGATGAACCACGGATGATTTTGCAATTCCATGATTTCCACCAACTCAGTTTCGGGATTGCGGCCGCTGATGATCAAGCCATTGTGCTCCAATTGGTCGAGATACCGATTATTCACTTCCCAGCGATGACGATGGCGCTCGACGATCATCTCGCTGCGATACGCGGCGTGGGTCAGCGTGCCGGTTTTGAGCTGGCATTTATAACCGCCGAGGCGCATCGTCCCGCCCATTTGCTGGACGTTCACTTGCGTTTCCATTTTGTCAATCACCGGATCAACGGCCTGCTCGTCGAACTCGGTGCTGTTGGCTTTGGGCAACTGACAAACGTGGCGGGCAAACTCAATCACGGCGCATTGCAAGCCGAGGCAAATGCCGAGAAACGGCATCTTGTGCTCACGGGCATATTGAATCGCGGTGATTTTGCCTTCGACCCCACGAATGCCGAAGCCGGGGCAAACGAGCAGGCCGTGGACCTGCCGCAGCGTGTCGGGAATGCCGCTCTTTTCGATCTCTTCCGCATCGACCCAATGCAGATCCACCTTCGCCTCGTTTTCGACGCCGGCATGAATAAAAGACTCAACAATACTTTTATAAGAATCTTTCAAGCCGACATATTTGCCGCAAATTGCAATGTCAACATGACGCCGGGGATTTTTAATGTGCGTGACCAAATTACGCCAGTCGTCGAGATTGACCGGTTTCGAGGCGAGCGCCGAAAGATGATGTGACGAATTCATCAAACCGAGCCGCTCCGCGAGCAAATTGCCCAGCCCGCCCTCTTCATAAATTTGGGGAATTTCGTAAATCGTTTCAACGTCGGGTGCTTCGATGACGCACGCCGGCGGCACATTGCAAAACAACCCGATCTTCTCGCGCAATTCGCGGCCCAAAAGCTGCTCGGCGCGGCACAGCAAAATATCCGCTTGAATGCCGATTTCACGCAGCTTCATCACCGAGTGCTGCGTCGGTTTGGTTTTCAACTCGCCCGAGGCGCGAATGTACGGCACCAGCGTGAGATGAATGTTGACGCAATTCTGCGAGCCGGCTTCGAGGCAAAATTGGCGAATGGCTTCGAGAAACGGCAGGCTCTCAATGTCGCCGACGGTGCCGCCGACTTCGGTGATCACGACGTCATAATCATCGCCGTTGTGATGCGCCGCTTCGGTGATGCGGCTTTTGATCTCATCGGTAATGTGCGGAATCACCTGCACGGTTTTGCCAAGATAATCACCGCGGCGCTCTTTGTTAATGACGTTGAAATAAATTTGGCCGGTGGTGGCGTTGTTTCGCTTCGACATGTTGACGTCGATAAAGCGTTCGTAGTGGCCGAGATCAAGGTCGGTTTCCGCGCCGTCTTCGGTCACGTACACTTCGCCATGCTGATACGGACTCATCGTGCCGGGATCGACGTTGATGTACGGATCGAATTTCAGCATGGTGACTTTAAGGCCGCGCGCCTTGAGCAACACGCCAATCGACGC
>CAYZFF010000051.1:0-18063 GCA_964477305.1 uncultured Cytophagia bacterium | reverse complement strand
GATAAAATATCCCCATCCACACCAAATGGCTGGCCAGCAAACGATTGTACCAGCCGGCCCACGCCGAATCGTATTTGCCGCCGGAATAAACTTCGTTCGTATCTTTCGGGCAACGGTGCTCGTGGGGCCGAAATTCTTCATAGAGCAATTCCACGTCGTGCTTCGGGCAAGTATACATTTTGTATTGATAAACCTGCTTAACCGGTGAGACGAAGATGGGGCGATGCTCGATAAAGCGATCGATCTCCGCTTGATGCTCGTTGAAAATTTCGCGGTACCAGGCATAATCCTTGAGCCATTGTTTGGCTTTGGCAACATCGGCCGCGTCGGCCATGAGGCGCGGGTGATTTGCAGCAGCGAGAGTTGGGTTCATAGTCAAAAGCACGAAAATCAAGATGAAAAGATGAGATTGAAACAAGGTGTTCTCCTTTATGTTTCAAAAGCGGCGGCAGGGAATTTTGTAGAATTAAAAATATTTTGAAAACGGAATAACCAGAGAATAGAAGCGGGCATCAAAACGAACACAGTTGCCATGATCAACGCGAAGAAATTGCTCGTAGAAAAATACGCACCACCAACAACCCCGAGTGTAATCAGGCGCGCGATCTCAAATTTCAGTACCCACGATTTTTTATCCAAAATGCCGCCCATGTTGAGCACGGTGAGCAAAATCAAGCTGGCGACGACGGCGAGTTTTGGCCACGGCCAATCACTTTCGTGATTCAAGATCAGCGTCACGCCCCAGATCGTCGGCATGAAGTGCAACAACACGTACAGTTGCAAGCCGAGCGGAATTTTCGTGTCGTACTTCACGATGGTCGCGGGCGTAACTTCGGGATGCGGCGGCAGTGGCGGCAACTCTTGTGGGCGCCAACCGGGCGGCTTGAGCCAGAATTTTATTTTGTCGATGAATCGTGGTAGCGTTTTCATCTCGCGCCACAGTTTCGCCCAATACTGCAAATTCGCCCACACCGGATTCCAACTGTTCAACGGCTCGGTCACGCCATAAACGACTTCTTCCTCTTCCGCCTGAAAAGTGCCGAACATGCGATCCCAGATGATCAACGTGCCGGCGTGGTTTTTGTCGAGATATTTGGGATTGCGGCCATGATGCACGCGATGATGCGACGGCGTGTTGAGCACCCATTCCAACGGGCCGAGCTTGTCAATGGCGCGGGTGTGAATCCAAAACTGATACAGCGTGTTGAAGGCGGACATGGCGAGAAACATCACCGGCGGAAAGCCGATGATCGCCAGCGGCAGATAAAATATCCACGAGAACGAGCTTTGAAACGTGCCCTGCCGCAACGCCACGGCGAGATTGAATTCCTCGCTTTGATGGTGCACGATGTGTGCCGCCCACGGCGCGTTCATCTCGTGGCTCATGCGATGAAACCAGTAATAGAAAAAATCCACGCCGAAGAAGATCACGACCCAAGCGGTAATTGATTTTTCCGAAATGTTCAGCAGCGCGAAACGGTCGAAGAGAAAAAGATAGCCGGCAAAGAGAATCGTCTTCATGAACACGCCGATGACTTGCTGAATAATGCCGCAACTCAAATCGTTGATGGCGTCATTGAAACGATAATACTCGCGCTGTTCGTGCCAGGCAAACAATGCTTCAATGCCGATGAGCAGCAGGAAGATGGGAATGGCAAGGGCGATGTAGTTGATGTCCATGATCACCTCGTTTTAAAGCAATAGACTCCTCTTGCTGTCATTCCGCAGGAATCTTTTTTGAAATTAAGCAATATGCTGGATTGAAACAGGATTCTTCCAGAATGACATTTCCATTAACTGCGGAAACGTACGAACCAATAAAGTGTTACTCTTATTTGTCATGGCGAGCGGAGTCGAGCCACACCCTTCGACTTCGCTCCAGGGTGACACGAGAATAAATTAGGGCAACACAACAGTCGATTAGATGACAATGATAACGTTTAAATCATTTTCCGGCCACGGTAAAATCACTGCGCCGTCCGACAACGCGTGAGGTTGGCCATTCACCAGCGCACGGCGTGCAGCAGCATTTTCAGCGCGACGGACTTCCAAATCAAGACGGCAATTCCGCACTCGCAGATTTGATTGAATCGTCTTTAGCTCCGGCAACAAGCGCGGACGAATCAGCAGGTGCTCAACATTCGGCCGCACGCCGAGCAGATGATGCACGAAAAAAATAATTAGTTCAGCCCATGTCCACGGAATGATGCCGACTTGCGGACACGGCGGCACGGGCCGCGGGCCGTAAAATTCAAACCAACTGCCGGCAACACCACCTGGCGTTTCCGACATCCAGCGCAACGCTCGCGACACTTTTGCATAATCACCCGCTTCGTGATATGCGCGCGCGACAAACATCGTCGCAAAAGGCCACGGCCCCGGCGAATCCGGTTCAGAAGTCACGTGATAACGGCTATAACCGCCGGTGCTCCAGCGCTGATTCCACAACGATTCGAGATGCGCCAACGTTTGCTTGGCCAATTCACTGTGCGGATCGATAAATTCGAAAGCGATGGGCAACGCGGCGGAGGCATCGGGATCGAGATAACAAATTGGTTCAATTTTCAAAGGCGTGCCGTCCGGCAGAATGGAACGATCGGGAATGTCAGCCGTGCGCTGCACTTCTCCCGAAGCGAGACGGCGTTTAATGAGATGCCCATCGTCAATCAGCGCGAAACGCGGGTGCGCGAGCATCGCCTGTTTGATCGTTGCTGCGGCCTGCTGCCAACGCGCCGCCAGCGGTTGATCGCCGATTTTTTCCGCCATCTGCACAGCTTTTTCCAAGCCCATCGCGACAAAAAATTGATAAGCTAATTCATAACCTTCGCGAATGCCGTAAACCGCGTGGCGCTCCCAATATTCCCGCGTATTTTTGAGCAGCCGCGATTCTTGATCCCAGAAAATACTTTGCAACGGAAACTCAGCGACGGCGACGATTTTCTTCCAGTGCTTGCGAATGAGGCCAAAGCCGACCTCGCCGCACCAAGCCCAGCAATTCCACAAGGCGTAGAGCAACGCCCCGTTTTGATCAAGCTCCACTTCCGCTGGCTCGCGCAAACGGCCGGAGTCAACCGTGTCACCTTGCTCGGTAACGAACTGCCGCAGAATGCGATCCAACATCGCGTAGGCCAACTCGTGATGACCGGACGATAACAGGCCAACCACAGCCATCGTTTGATCGCGCACCCATTCGAGATTATATTGCCAGATGCTCCCGTCCATCGTCCCGGAGCTTGCAAGCACTGCCGGAAGTTGCGCGCTGGAAGCCGAGAACAAGTGATTCAATGCCGGGTCGCCGCAATCGAATTGCGTGGCACGCTGCCAATGTTTTTGCGTTTCAACAGAAATTTGTGCATCATGCGACAAAGTCAACTCGACGAGGCGATGGTCAAAATCGCGCGTGAACAACGAATAGTCGAAAACGATGGACGCTGTGCCGCCGGCGGCTAACTTTATCTCCTGCCGATTTTCGACTTCACGCTCGCTTTGCCAGATCGCCGTCCGCAACAAAATCTCGCATTCAACTTGATCTTGACTTTGTAAAGTCACCACCCGGCGCAAAAGCGGCCAATGCCGGGTAGGACAAAAAAATTCTTCATGAACAAGAATTTTCGCAGCCTGCCATTCTGCAGAAACGAGCGGGACCATCTCTTTGCTTGCCCACCGCACTTGCAGCATAGCGGGGTCAGGAGAATATTCACGGCCATTTAGGGTGACATAAATTTGCGTATTTTCAACGCCGAGGTTGGGATGAAAATTCAGCGTCTCGCGTTTCTTGCCGAATTTTTCCGGATGCATGAATAAAATTCCGAGCGGCGTGCCGGTGCCGGAGCGGTTGACTTGAATTCCAACTTCAATTTCGCCGTTGCCGAGAAAATAATAAACACACCCCGGCGGATTTGTCCGCACGTCGGGATGGCCAACGCGCGGATCATCGGAATAAAAATGTTCTTTGATGTCCATGATTTACCGATACACCGTAAAATCCAGTGAAAATTCAATCGTCGTACAGAAGCCGGCGACGCTTTGCGCAATCTTCTCGCGTTCTTCTTCGGTTAGGCCTTCAAATTGCGTCCAATCTTGCGACAGCCGCAGCCGCGTGGTATCGGCGATGACTTCTAACGGCCGATCATCACCTTTATTGTTTTTGAACATCACCGGTAGCCACTTGCGGCCGTAACGCACGTGCAGGCGCTCGTCGACGCAATCGATTTCCGGCAGCATCGCGCTTTGCGGATCTTTGAATTTTAGAAACGGCACGATACTGCCCTTCTTGCGCGTGAAACTGCACGCTTCGCCCACCATGGTTAATTCCGCAAAATATTCTTCCAGCGCTTCCAGACGCGTGCCGTAATGCGGCCAGTGAAAATCGCTGATATCGTAACCCAGTTCGCGCAGGCGACGCAAGCCCATCAGCGAGTGCCGCGCCTCATCCCAAATGTGGCGTGAGAAATCAAAGAAAAACTCGAGCGGCATGTTGCGAATGCCGTAAAAAATATAACACATCGGATCGACGACCTGCCATTCCGTCGCATTCTGGAAGATGATATCCTTCAACGTTCCAAACGTCGGGTCTTCCTGCCGGTTGAGCGGAAAACGGTTCATCAGTTTAAAACGCGCATCTTGTTGCGGCTTCAGCGGCGCCGGACCGGCGGGCTGTTGCACCGGACTCACTGACGCTGCTTTCTCATTCCACATTGGCGTGGTGTTGTCAATGCCGCCGAGCATGTTCAGGCAACGCCGCACAAATTCACGCCAGCGCGAAACTTGCCCAACCAGCACCGAATTGAATTTGACTTGCTGGAGCAAATGAGTGGCCCACGCCAACTGTTTTTGTTTCTCGGGGATGATCGTTTCCAAAACATAAATGGTCGGGGCGTCGTAAATCGGATCGCAAAGATCGCGGTAATCTTGAAAGGCTTGCAGCAAATCCCGTTTGATCTCAAAATAAAACGCGCTCAAAAAACTCTCCGCGCCCCCGGCGGCGCCGATGGCTTCAATGAATTTTATATGGGCCGGCTGCGGCGTGATCTCCGCCGTGCCGCCGGGCAATTCTTGCAAGCGTTCATACAATCGGCGAATATGCTGCATGTCTTCAAACAAGCGCTGCGGAATCTGCGTTTTCCAATCATAATTTCCGCAGGCCGGCACCCACCCCGCCAGCAAGCGGGTCAGCGCAAATTCGAGACTGATAAAATGGCGCAATTTATCGACATGATCTTTGGGACGCAGCCAAGTTATATTTCCCCATAGCGCATCAAGCTCAGCCTCGGATAAATTCTCACTGAGTTCAAGCCCTTTGATTTTGGGATGCGATTGGGTGGCGGTGGTCATTTATTCATCTCCTTAAGTTTAAACAAAATAAATTTGCAACAGTAATTTCTTTTTTACTTCAATTTGTGCGTCCACGTAGTTGCTCTTTTCAACGATTGCCGGGGCGAAATGAATCGCGTGATCATTCGCAAGAATTCTTGCAACACGTTTTCCCGCCGGCAATAATAAATGGAGATCGACTTTCGTCTGCTCCGCTTGCATGGTCAGCTCACAACTATTTTCTTGCAACTTCCATTCATAACCGAAACCTGCATTCGAAGCGCCGTAAGAAACTTCAACGGCCGCTTGTTGCAATGCAGTCACGGCCCAACGCGGCGAGAGTTTGACGGCTTCAAAAAGTTTATGCCGATCTTCGATGCCGCACAAGCCTCCCATGAAAGCAGCAAGCATCGCGGAGCTCCCCCAACCATCGGTCGGCTGGGCGTCTGGACTCGTACTGGTTTCCTTCGTGCTGGGTTTGCCATTGGGAAAATACCACAAATACGTTTCACCGGTGTCGCGAATCATTTTTTCGTAACGTTGTAAAATGTCGAGGCCGTATGCTTCAAAACCATGTTCGAATGCAGCACGCGCCAATTCGCCGCCGACCAGCGGCATGATGCCGCCGTTCACGTAGGCGCCGGGCAGCAGTTTGTTGTCGCCAAAAATACCGTTGGGAAAAGGCGGATCGATGCTGAACCATTCTGCGAAAGCGTTGCCGCTCGCGCGACGGCGTTGATACTCCTTAATAATCTCGACGGCCATCTCATGCGTTGGCAAGCCGCGCGTGATGGCGTACGGATTGCTCAAACTTAGTTGCGCCAATTCATCCACGCCAGGAATGCGGAAATCATCCAGCGGAATGCGATGCGTATAGAAGCTTCCATTCCAACACAGCGCGTTCGTGCGTTCGCGAATGCCTTCGGCGGTCGCATGCCAATAAGCTTGTTTGATCTGATCGCCGCGATGATGAAAGAGCAGCGCGAGCTTACTGCACGCTTCATACAGGCCGCTGTTGTCGCCGTGAAAAATGCCGAAATGGGTTTTATCATCAATTTGAAAATTCAGCCACGGCGTGCGGCCTTCGACGTAATCAAAATCCCAGGTGTCGATGGTGTACGCGCGTTTGACGAGATGATACTCGTTCGACCAGCGCCACGAATGTGTCATCATGTATTGCAGCGCGCGTTCACAGTGTGGCAGCAGGCGCGCCAGCCATTCATCGTCGCCGGTGGCTTGCCACGCGGCATGAACAGCTATCGGCAAATAAAATTCGACATCGGCCTCGAGCGGCACACGCACGTATTTCGCCCAGTTCTCGCGCTCCTCGCCGATGACGACATAATCGAACAACCGGCCATTCGCCGCCTGCATCTCGGCAAAATGTTCGGCTGCACTCGTCATGTCACGCTCAAAATATTTGTAGCCGCGCATCATCAGCGTGTGATCGCGCAGCCAGATCGGCTTGGAATCCGGACTGCGATAACCACGAACGCGCTTGCCGTCAAGCACGAATTCGGAAACGTCGGCCTGCAAAAATTTTTTAATGCGCGGATAAAACTCGTCGAAGACGGGATTGCCGGTTTGAATTTTGGTTTCGGGCATTTGAATTAAGGGATGATTTTTTAACTTCGGTTAAAAATGTAGCGTCACTGCAAACTTTTTCCAAATTTGAAAGTTTTGCGCCTGAAGGCGCAACTACAAACCCTTCCCGACAAACAAATTTCTTCCCTCCACCAGCGCTTGCATCTTTGCATCCGCCACAAAACGCGGCAGCATCCAGAAGCCGCAATCGGGATGCACGTACTGAATACGTTCGACGCCGACGACTTTGGCCGCGTGTTCAATACGAGCCGCAACTTGTGCAGGGGTTTCGACTTGATTGTCTTTAATGTCAATCACACCAATGCCGAGGCCAATGGAAGATTTGACCTCGCGCAACATTGTGAGTTCTTCCTGCGGCCGGCGCGCCATTTCCAGCACGAGATGATCGCATTCCAGCGCATTAATAAATTCAACGAGCTTTTGATATGTGCCCTTTTGAATCGTTTGCCCGCCATAGTTACCGAAACAGAGGTGCACGGCCTTCTCTCCAGCGGCGCCGGACAACACGCGATTAATACCTTGTGCCGCAAGCATCGCATCTTCCGGATGGCCGGTGAGATTGGCTTCATCTACCTGAATAATAGCCGCGTCGATGCCCTGCAATTGCGCGGCTAAAATATCCGCGAGTGCCATCACCAGTTGCTGCAAATCGCGATGATGTTCGTCGAGCAAAACTTTCGCGAGCATGTACGGACTCGTCACCGTGAATTTCAGCGGCTTGGGGGTGAGCGGTTGAATACGCTGCCAGTCGCGCAGTAAATTCAACGTGCCGGGGCCGAGCGCACCGGTGACGACGCCCGCCGGCTCGGAGCGATATTTCATGCCGGATTGTTGGCGAAATTTATCGAGGCGCTTTCGATCTAATTTGACGTCGAGACCAGAAAGCGGCTGAATGAAATAATCAATCATGCCGTTGGTTTCGGGATGGTTAATATCCCACCGATATAACTCGCCATCACTGATTATATCAAGCCCAGCCAGTTCTTGGGTTTTGAGCACAACCATAATCGCATCGCGCAGGCTCTCCCGGGTTCCGTACACGCGCAGCCATTGCGGCACGGGGTAGCTTCCGACAACCGTGGTTTTTATCATATGGATTCAGTTGGTTTTTGGCATCCGGATTGGGCGAATCGTCCGGATGGATCCTCTTCTTCAAACAGTTTTTACAAAGTAAAGAAAGTGTCCTGGAATTGCAAAAAGGTTCCTGCGGAATAACAGTAAATTTATGGGTATTCATTGCATAATAAATACAGCGGCTCTTCATCTTCTTCGATTTGCGGAAAGCGGCCCGCGGACTGATAGAAGCGATTGTCTTTGCTGTCATCATTCACCCGTGAGACTTCACCCACCAAAACATTTCCCTTTTTCGGCGCGCCGGAAAATTGATGATACAGTCGGGGCGGCAATGTAACGCTTTCACCCGGCGTCAAAACAAGCGATTCTCCGGGTTGCAAGGAACGATGAATTCCATCAACCTTCACGGCGACTGATGTGTCGGCCAGGTTTTCATCTGCGGTCGAATTCCACATTTCGATCACAAGCTGGCCGCCGCCGCGATTGATGATGTCTTCCATTTTGTGCCAGTGAAAATGCCGCGGCGTTACTTGTTTCTCACGTACGATCATAATCTTTTCGGCGTAATCTTTGGCGCCGGGTTGATTCAAGATGCCGTTGCGCAACGTGAACAGCAACAACCCGTTCCGATAAAAATCGCCCAAGCCAAAATCCGTCAAATCCCAGCCCAGACGCAGCGTTTTGATTTCTTCTACCCTTGCTTTATTTTCTTCCCAATTTTTACGCCGCCACAATGCCCACGGCGGCAAGGAGAATTGATGGGTGGCGAAAAACTGCACCGCTTCGCGTTGCAGGGCATTAATTTGTGAACGTTTCATAGAAAAGATTTGCGTTTTAATGGTTTGTAATATATACTAAAATCTGTCAATTTCAACTATGATTTCAAAATTTTTTGAGGAACAATACGCCAGGCATAAAACTTGAGAAACCATTGAACCAATGATTGTGAACGCTATTCAAAGAAAATCTATCCTGCTTGTCCTCTTAAGCACCATTACGATTTTACCAAACACGGGGCGATGCCAAATTTCGTTTGACGAGCGCAAAGCCCGTTTTCTCAATGCCGCTAGTCACGAAGCCCGCAAAGATTTTTTTACGATTATCGCGAAGTTACACACGCAATCTAACTTTCAACAAGGTGTGTCGCAGTTGGACTCGCTGACGCGAGACGAGGGTATCGGCGGCATGTTCTATGCATATGGCCTAATGGCTGCCTACCTGCACACGCGCGCACTCCTGCCGGATTCTTTTCACGCGAAAATTCGGCAGGTATATCGCCGGCGCATGATGTATCGCGGCGACACGGAAAATCATTGGGTGATGTATTACACCGGGCTTTATCTCGCGGCGCAAACGTGGCCCCGCGAAGACGGCGCGCAATGGTTCAATGGCAAAAGTTCGCAGGAAAACTTTGCCGAAGCCCAATCGTGGCTCGAATACTGGATCAAATTGACGACGACCAAAGGACAGGGCGAGTTTGATTCGCCGACTTATTTCAACACGTTCATCACGCCGATGTTGGTGCTGTATGATTTTGCGCAGGATCCCGCGATGAAGAAAAAAGTGCAGATGCTGCTCGATTATCTGTTGGCGGATTTTGCGGTCGAGCATTTGCACGGCAATTACGGCGGCGGACACAGCCGTGATTATCCGCAGGACATTATTAATCCCATTACGGCCTTGGCCACTAAATGGGCGTGGTTGTATTTTGGCGAACCGAATTTTGAACCGTGGGCTGAAATAAAAGGCAGATCCCGTCATCCTTCGTGGGATGCGGTCGCCGGGGCGGTCAGTTCCTATCGCTTGCCTGAAATCATCCGGCAAATCGCGACTGATCGCAGTACGCCGTATGTTCACACCGAGACCAAGCGCGTGCGCAACGTCATTCGTTTTGGCGAGCAAAAAAATCCGCCGGTTTACAAATATACTTATATGACGAACGATTACGTGCTTGGCTCGCTGCAGGGCGGCATTTTGCAGCCGATTCAGCAGCACACGTGGGACGTCACGTTTGCTTCCGAGCAACCGTACAACACGCTTTTTACTCTGCACCCGTTTTATTCCGGCAAAGAGTTGGCGATGTTCTTTCCCGAAGAGCAAAAAGTGTTGAGCGATGAAGTGAATCGCTATCATCTCGTTTACACCGATCCCAATAAATGGAATTCCAGCTCACCCTACGAACAAACCTTTCAGCATAAAAATGTTCTGCTGGTTTTGTACAATATCGATCCCAACGCGCAACATCATCATATTGATGGGTTTTTTCCCAAAAATCTCGATGAACGTGTTGCAGAGGCGTCGAAATGGATTTTCTGCAAAGCCGGAAAAACTTACATTGCGTTTTATCCACTGAAACCCTATGAATGGATTGAGGAAGAAGTGAATTGGCGCTGGCGCAGCGGTGATCTCAAAAATGGCGTGGTGGTGGAAGTTGGAACGGAGACGACGTATGGTCCCTTCGAGGCATTTAAGAGTCGTTTTCGTCAAGCACCGGTAAAATATGAAAACTTTGATGAAACGCTTACCATTCAATATACGACCTTGACTGGTGAATCTTTGCAATTTACTTACGGCGGTCAACGATTGCTCAATGGCAAGCCAGTTGATTTTAAAAGCTACAAGTTGTTCAACGGGCCGTTTTTGCAGAGCGAAGTGGGCAGTGGCGTTTTGAAAATTGTTTACAAGAACCAAACCCGGATACTCGATTTTAACAAAGTTTCAATTAAAGACGAAAAATGATAAAATTCTCGACTCGCGGTTTGATTTTAATTTTGGGGTTTTGGGCAACAGCCGGTTTGGCGCAAGAAGTTTCCCAAAAAATTTACGCTGCCGTTTTGTTCAACAACAGCAAGAGCAATGTGACTGGCGGAGATCGTTATGTCGGCGTGTTCGCGCGTGAAAAAGGTGAGACGGAATGGAGAAATTTTTCCAACACCAATTTATTCGCTTTCGGACTTTACTTCGCGCGATATGGTGTAACGGAACGCTATTACATCGCCGGCGGCAACGGATTGCATCGCTCGGCGGACGGCGGAAAAACGTGGAAAATTTTAACCGGCTGGGAGACGCTGGAGGTGCTCTCCGTCGCGCTTGATCCAGTGGTGGCGCAGATTATTTATATCGCCACGCCGTACGGAATTTTTAAATCCAGCGACGATGGCAAGAATTGGTCGGAGAAAATGCGCGGCTGCAAAAGCTGGTACACCGATGAGATCATTATTGACGCGCGTGATCGCCACAGGCTTTATGCGGCGGTTGATGATGATTTGTATCGTTCACGCGACGGCGGCGAACACTGGTCGCCGATGCGCGCCGGCGCGCCGGGGATTCGAACCGTTTTCCAGCCCGCGACTCGCCCCGAAGTTCTTTTGGCCGGCACAGAAGATCACGGCGTACGGGTCACGTTTGATGAAGGGGAAAATTGGTCGGCTGGAAAGGGAATGGCGGCAACCGCGATTTACGCGATTCATGGCACAGTCGATGGCAAAACAATCTACGCCGGCGGTTACAAAACCGGGGTTTGGCGCAGTGATGATTTGGGTGTGAGTTGGCAACAACTCTGGGCAGCGCCGGAGATTGAAGCCATTTATTCACTTTTTGTTAGTCCGGCCAATTCCAACCATCTGTTCGTTGGCACCAATGGGCAAGGAATTTATGAATCGACCGATGGCGGCATAACGTGGAAGCAGGCAGGGCTGAACGGCGCGCATGTGAAACAAATTAATATCTTTCCTTAAAATCTTACATTACATTTTATGAAAAAAGTTTTTTCAATATTTATTTTATCAGTAATATTATTTTCGCAGTTGCAGGCGCAGGAGTCCACGATTTATGTCAGCGTACTGTCGAGCCGAGTTTTCGTGGTCGGCGCGGCCAATTCGCAGACCGGCATTTATTATCAGCGGCCCAGTGATGACACCACCTGGCAATATCTCGGCACCAAAAATATTCGTGCGTTCGGACTGGCGGTGCACACGCCGGCGCGAGGGCAGTTGGTTTATATCGCTTCCGGTAACGGCGCATGGCGCACGCTGGATGGCGGAAAAAGTTGGAAGATCACCACGGGCTGGGAGATTACGGAAGTGCTGGCGGTTTGCATCGATCCGAAAGATGAAAAAACGGTTTATCTTGCCACCGCCTATGGAATTTACAAAACGCGCGACGGCGGTGCCACCTGGCAACAAGTGAATCGCGGGCTGGTCGATCCTTTTTCTAACAGTGTGATCGTTGATCATACTCAGCCCAACGTGGTTTATTGCGCCACTGAAGGCGGTGTGTTTAGCAGCTCGGACGGCGCCCAAAACTGGCAGCGATTGGGTTTGAGAGTGGCCAACATTCGCGTGATCGCGCAACATCCGCGCGATCCGCAAGTGCTTATCGCCGGCACGGAAAACAACGGCATTTATATTTCGCGCGACCGTGGCAAAATCTGGGCGAAAAGTGATGTCGGCGTCGACCACAATAATTTCTATACGATTGTGTTTGATCCCAACCAACCAGAAACTATTTACGCCGGCGGACATGTCTCCGGAGTTTACAAATCAGCGAATGGCGGCAAAAGCTGGGTGAGTTATCGCGAGGGCCTGACGAATTTGAGCATTCATTCGCTCGCCGTCGATCCGGCCAACAGCAATCGCGTCTATGCGGGAACGATATGGGGCGGCATTTTTCGCTCGGACAATGGTGGCGTGACGTGGCGCAAAGCCGGATTGAGCGGGGCGCAAGTGTGGACGATTTCGATGCAGCCATTTTAATTCAGCGCGCGAAATATTAAGTTCGCAAAATTACCATAGTTTTATGTGTTGTAATTAAATTGGGTTGCGATTAAGCCGTGTCAGGAAGTTTCGATTTTTATTTTACAAGGATCCTATATGAGCAAAATCATCATTTTCTATATTTTTTTATTGAGCGCATTTTCCCAAACGCTATTGGCCCAAACTGCGAGCCGCGAAGAATATCGCAAAGGCTTTGCGCAACGCACCAACTATGTATTGTCATTTTATGATACCACCAAACAGATGCATTATTATGCCGCCGCGGCCAAATACGCGCGCAATCGCGACCTGGCTTTTGCCGATAGCGCCATTATCATGTTGTTGAAAAAGCCGAGCGGCGACATGTTCTGGATGTTTCCGGTGATCGGCGCGTATCTGCACGGCAAAGATAAGATGTCGCCGCCCGCAAAAGCGGCGATGCGGAATGCCTGGAAAACGTATTCTCCCTATCGCGGCGATACCGAGAATCACTGGTGCATGTATTACGCCTCGCTGTTTCTGGCCGCGGAGCAATGGCCGAATTTGCCGGGGTCGGAATGGTATAACGGAAAGAGTTCGGAAGAGAACCGCGACGAAGCGAAGGCATATCTCATTCATTGGATAAAAATCACCACGACGATCGGGCAGGGCGAATTTGACTCGCCGGATTATTTTCCGGAATATCTGGTGTCGATGAGTTTGCTGGCGCAATTTGCGCAAGATACGGAGATGAAAAAACGCGGCGAGATGATGATGGATTATCTATTTGCGGATTTTGCCGCCGAACATTTGCAGGGCCAATACATCGGCGGTTTCAGCCGCATTTATGAGCCTGCCGTTTACAAACCCTTGCTTTCACAGGGTTCGGCATTTGCCTATTTGTATTTTAACAGCGGTGAGCCGACGCAAAGCAGTTGGCTGGTGCTGCCGGCGCTTTCCGGTTATCAATTGCCGGAAATAATTTATCAAATTGCGAACGACAGAACGGCGACATACATACACAAAGAACGCAAACGCGTGCGTAACGTAATCCGCTACGGTGCGGAGAAAAACCCGCCGGTTTACAAATACACGTACATGACGAAGGATTATGGCCTTTCGTCCTTGCAGGGCGGCATTCTGCAGCCGATTCAGCAACACACCTGGAGTGTGCGTTTCACGAGCGGCAAACCGTTCACAACGATTTTCGGTTTGCATCCGTACTGGTCGGGCATCGAGTTGGGAATGTTCTTTCCGGAGGAAATCAAAACGCTGGTTATGGACGTGGTGGGATCAAAAGGAACTTACAATAAAGAAGACAAATGGACGGGCAGCTCGCCTTACGAACGTACTTTTCAACATGAAAATACCTTAATTGTGTTGTACGATATTCCGGCGGGTACGACGTCGGAACATATCGACGGCTTTTTTCCAAAAACGCTGGGGCAACGCGTGGTCGATGCCTCCGGTTGGATTATGTGCCAAGCGGGCGAAACATTTATTGGCTGGTATCCGTTGCAACCGAGCGAATGGCGCGAGGAAAAAGATAACTGGCGCTTGCGCAGCCACCAACTGCAGAACGGTTATGTGATCGAAGTGCGCTCGCAAACGGAAAGCGGCTCGTTCGCGGCCTTTCAAGAAAAGTTGCGCGCGCAGCGGCCCGTCGCCCACTTGCAACCGCAAAAAGTTGCGGTGGATTACACGAATTTAGCCGGCGCTAAAATGAGTTTTGCTTTTCCGGATACTCGCCAGCTCAACGGCAAACCGGTTGATTTAACCAAATATAAACTCTTTGCGGGACCTTTTCTGAATGCGGAGGTCGGCAGTGAAAAATTGACGATGAGCTATAAAACAAAACGGCGCGTGCTCGATTTTAAAACGCTGCAGGTTACGGAATGAGATAAAACGCAAAAGTTTTGCAACTATCGAAAAGTTTTTCGCCCCCCAAATAGAAATCCCACGGAAACGTTTTTCAATTTTCTCGTTTCGTGGGATTTCTATTTCATAGAACCAAAACTTGCTTTAATGAAGCAGAATTTCCTCGGAAGGCTCGGCTTGGCTTTCTGCATTAGCAAAGAATATTCTTAAACTCGAAGGCGAGGCGAGCCTGGAGGAATCTTTTGTTACGTGCGTTAATGCCGACGTAATCTCGCCGGGTAAGTTGGCCGAGCGGTAATCCTCGACCGTCGAAAAATGCCGCGCTGATGAGTTATTGCCATTCGCATGATTCTCGCCATTTCTAACGGTCGAATCCTCGTTTAAAATATCAAACAAGGCCAGTTGCGCCGAGGCCCTGGGCGCTTCCAGGGCCGCCGCTACAGTAATTTGCGCGAGGCGATGGTTGACCTCTTGTTGATTGGCAATAATTTGTTGCAGGTTGATTTTTAACTCCTGCAACTGCGCCAAAACCCGCGCAAAATCAAATTGCTGATCAGCGGCGATAACTGCCGGTAAATTTGAGGACGCCGCCGCGGCCTCCGGAACTGCAGAAGTTGCTGCCGCATTTTCTTTGGTGACTTCTTCAGCAACGGCCGGGGTGGAGTTATGTGGTTCGGGCGCAGGAGCCGGTTCCAGGTTTTGTAAATGCGGAAAAGCCAGCGCTGTGGTTTTTGCGGCAATGCTTTGAAAGCGCCGGCGTTGTGACCACTTCATCAACCAACTCATGCCGCCAAACATAAAAATCAGCGCAATGGCCAGCACCACATAAAAAATTCCAAACGCATTGGGTTCGTTCGCAGTGGCCATGGCCTCAGCAGCCGTAGTGACTGGTGCGGTCGCTGCGATTTTCATGCTATCGACGGCGGGAGTTGCCGCCAAAAGTGAATCCCGCGCGGGAGGAAGCGCTTGACTCATTTGCGCCTCGGGCAAAATTGTCAGCGCGGCGATTCCGGACAAATTTCCCGCATGATCCAAATTTTTAAAATGAAGTTTTATGCTGGGCGCAGACGCGGCGAAATTTTGCCGGGCAATACGAATCTGCAAAGGGAGGGCGGAAAGGACTTTGAGCGAATCAGTGCTCACGGCCCATTTATAACGCGGAATCGTGAGCAGGCGCAGAGAAATATTCGCCTCAATTCGGCAAAGATAACGTTGGTTTTTGCACGAATCGGGCACGGCCACTGTGACGATTGCCTCGACGCTGTCACCCCAAATCGGTTCGGTGCTAAGCTGCAAATGCGCCTGTGGTGAAAGCACCAAACGTTTTTCCGGCGTTGCCGTTGTGGTCGTATCTTTCTTTCCACCTTTTGCTGCCAGCGCCAACGGCGGCAGCAACAATAACCCAGCGGCCAGGTTACAAAAAAATAAAAGTTGTTTCATCTTCATCATAAAATCCTTTATCGCAAGCAGAAGTATCGTCAAGTGGTGAAACCCGATTATTGCTCTCTACTGAAAATATAGACGTGAAGGTTTTATTCGCGGAAAATATTTAAGGAAAGTTTTTAAAACGCGGATTTCAGTTCGTAGCGCCGATTAAATAATTTTCCCATTTCGCTGTCATTCCCGCGCGCTTTTGGAGGGAATCCAGCCTTTAAAAGCTGGTGGCCCGATTAAAGCATTCGGGCATGACGATCTCTTGGGCACATTATTTAATCGGATTTTCTTATTCGGATAATTCTGAAATTTTGACGAGGTGGTAATTCTTTTCGCGCAGCATGTTGATCAATCGCGGCAGTACCGTATAAAAATGATCGCCATCCTGCCGCAGGCTGCCGAGATGCGTGAGGATAATGCCGCCGTTGAGGCCGGGGACTTCTTCATCCGCCAGCTTCATGAGGTGTGCCAGGATTTCTTCAGAGGTGTGATACGCTTTCGAGGTGGTGTCGGCCACCCAATCCATCGTGTCCAGGCTTTCCTGCCAATTCCGCCCCTTTGTCCAGCCGATGTGGCGATAACCCAACTCGGCGGCCCACTGCCGGATCTCTGCATTGTGTTCACCGTAAGGCGCGCGCCAGTACGGAGCCATTTTCACGCCGGTGATCTCTTCAAACAATTTCGCGGTGCGCAGAAGTTGATCTTGTAAAAATTCGCGTGTCACATTCGGCAACGCGACCTGGCGTTTATCGGCGGCATAAGTCGTGAGATGCGGATGATTCCACGTGTGGTTCCCGATTTCATGTCCTTCCTGCACCATGCGGCGGGCCATTTCCGGAAATTTTTGGATGAAGCTGCCGGTTAAAAAAAGTGTGACGGTTAAATGATGCTCTTTTAAAATATCGAGAATTTGCGGCGTCGCGTTGTCCGACGCACCGCCATCGAAAGTTAACGCAATTTGTTTGCGTGTGATATTGCCGCGGCTAAAATCTTTCAGCAAAGAAGCTGCCGGTGCCGGACTGCAGGTGAACGTCAGATTTTGTTGGGCAATGCTTTTGCCATCGCTGCCAAAGGCCTGTAGAATAAACTGATTTATTCCGGGTTTGAGTTTAATTTCTGGTAAAACGAACTGACCGGCGCTCGACAACGCCACCGCACAAACGCGATCATTCTGTCGCAAGCTAATAATATAACCCTCCGGCGCCTCTCCAGTGATGGCAATTTTTTGTTCACGCACTGTAGCTATGGCTGGGCGGGTGACTTTTAAAAATACAGAATGGCCATTGGCGTGCGCAACGGCATTGCCATTTGCATGATTGGCGGCGCTGACCGAGTTTTTCCAAGCCTGCTCCAGGCGGGTAAGCCGATGTTGCAGTTGGCGATTTTCGCGCCAAAGCAACGCCATCCCAATCAGCGGCGAGGCCAGCAGGAGAATCGCCAGCAGGCTGATGAGCAAATCATAATATTTTACGGCGCGGGTGAAGCCGCCGGGCTTGCGCAACCCGGCTTTGACGGCAAGCCAGGGCAAGAGCCAGCGCCAAAGCGGTTGCAGCGTTTCCGCCAGCGGCCGAAAGAATGAATCGAGGCTCACGCGCAACGAAAAGCGGCGGTAACAACGCTCGCTGCAAAAATAATGATGCCGGCGGCGGAAGCGGCATTCGGGGCAAACGAATTGCGCGCAGGTGAAGCAGCGCCGTTGCGCCGGAACTTCAGAATGATTTTTACAAAATCCAGCGGCCATAATTAGGTAGCAGTTTCGTCCTCAAAACCGAGTCTTGTCAGTTTAAAATGATTTCGCGCAAAAAACAAGCAGAAAAGCGCCGAATGCTTTTTTAAACTTGACAATTGTTGAATTCTTGTTAAAATGTCATCCCATAGGGAGTTTTTTAATCGGCGAAATATGCCAGCTCAAGAAAAGCTTCTGGCAGGCTTGCCGCGTGACAGTGAAACTTCGACGTATTGATTTCAACAATGGAGATCGCAATGAAACAACCGATTCAAATTCCGAGCGGTGAAAAAATCCGGC
>CAYZFF010000050.1:3189-18070 GCA_964477305.1 uncultured Cytophagia bacterium | reverse complement strand
CCGATATTCCACCTTCCCACCAAGACCCACGCATCATCGCGTAAATGCTTGCCGCCACACCACTTTGATTCCATAAACACAGCGACTGAAATGGTCGAATGTTTTCTGGCACATTTATGGTAATAACCAGCTCCGGAATAAATTAACTTAACGATGCCCCATCAACTTCCGGAGATTTTACAATGAAAGTTTCTACATTCATTTGCAAACGTACCATGAGCTTCGCCATCGCGATTCTCGCCACGATGTTCTTTCCGTTTCAAAATGTTGCGGCGCAGGGAACACAAGATCCGTTCGTCGGCACTTGGCACATCAAAGTGCCCGTGTCTGACCAAGGCTTTCCACCATTCGAAGCGCTGCAGACTTACCACGTGGGCGGCACCATGAGCGAAGTTTCCAGCAATTTTCCCGCCCTTGCCGAAACACCCGCGTTTGGCGTTTGGGCAAAAAATGGCAGCGGCTACGACATGACGTTTCAACTCTTTGTATTTGATTCCACCGGCGCCAGTGCTGGTCGCGTGCAAGTGCGCACGTTTATCGAATTAGTCGGCGCCGATAGCTTGAAGGCAAAAACCGCGGTTGATTTTATCGATCCCGACGGCAATGTTGCTCCGAACATTGATGGCGGCCCGTTTTACGGCAAACGCATCAAGCCGACGCCGGTCACCTCCGTTCAAGAACGCGACAATGCCGTTCCAACGTCTTTTACTCTTGAACAAAACTATCCGAATCCGTTCAATCCGGCGACCAGTATTCGTTATCAACTGTACAAGCCGGCGCATGTATCGCTGCGGGTTTACGACGCGGCCGGCCGCGAAGTGCGCGCACTGGTCAATCGTCGTGTCACTGCCGGAACGCATCAAGAAACGTGGGACGGCAAAGATAATGCGAGTCGTCCGGTGAGCAGTGGCCTATACTTTTACAAACTGCGCGCCGATCAAGTCGAGGCCGCGAGACGCATGTTGCTCGTCAAATAAAGGTCCGAAGTTGCTGCGGAGTGGCAAACTTCAGTTTGCCAAAAATCATCCGCTTAGAAAATCAACTTGCATCTTCAGCATCACGAAACTTTTCTATGTTCGCTTTCGTTTTCAATTCGCCCAATACTGCCGATCAACGCGTTGCCCGGAAGCGGGCGGCCAATACAGCAATTGCAGATCGCGAATTATTGCAACGCATTGCGCAACACGATCAGCAGGCGTTTGCGGCGTTGTATGATCGGTACGCCGGCATTTTATATCATTTGGGTCTGGCCATTGTGCAACAGGCAAACGAGGCGGAAGATATTTTACAGGAATGTTTTCTCCGCGTCTGGGAAAAAGCCAGCGTTTTCGATGGCCTGAAGGGCGGTGTCTACACGTGGTTGGTCACGATGACGCGCAATCGCGCGATTGATCGGCTGCGTTCAAAAAATTTTCAATCTCGACGCCAACAACCGCGCGACTTTGATTTCGATGCAGTCGTGGCCGACCCTCAAGACTCGCCGCTGGAAAAAACGAGTCTGGCAGAACGCGCTACCCTCGTCCGCAGAGCCTTTGCTGCACTGCTGCCGGAACAACGCGAGGTTCTGCATTTAGCCTATTTTGCGGGTTACTCGCAGTCAGAGATTGCTCAGCATCTCCGTATTCCTCTCGGCACCGTGAAAACCCGCACGCGGCAGGCGCTGCAGAAAATGCATGTTCAGTTGCGAGCCGTTCTCTAACGCACAGAAAGAATTGAGCCGCCATCAAAAGCGTCAGGCGAAACGAACGCCTGGCGCTTTTTTATTTTAATTTAAAATCCGAATTTGCACTCGGATCGTACTTATACAAAAGGCAAACAACGAAACTTGCACATCAGGGAGAAATCACCATGTCCCGCGAACAAAACATTCAAACCGTTCGTTCAGTTTATGAATTTTTTAACAGTCGTAACATGAACGGGTTAATGGGCTTGGTTACCGAAGATTTTGAGTTGATCGATATGGCGCTGGGCATGACCTGGGGCGGCAAAGCCGGCTGGAAAGAGTGGCTTGAAGCTTGGGCTGTTTCCCTTCCCGATGCCAAGACGCGCGTTGACCGCCTCGCCGCTGACGGTGATTTGATTTTCACCGAACACACCGGCACGGGCACGCACACTGGGCCATTGCAAACGCCCGCTGGCGCTATCCCGCCGACCGGGAAAAAAATCACGCTGCAATTTGCCGAAGCTTTCGCAATGCGCGACGGAAAAATCCGGCAGATGAAAGCCTATTGGGATTCCGCAACATTAATGCGGCAATTGGGTTTGATGGCATAAATTTCATAGGAAATTCCAATGCAACGGTTTGCTCGGCTTCGCGAAATCCAACAACTCGACCCGGAACGGGATCACGTCAAAATCCAGCATCTTTCGACCGGCTATGAATTTCCGTGGGACACCGTGCGCGCGCTGGAGATTGCGTTGTATCGCACATATTGTGTGCCGAGCATTTCGGCGCTGCTCGACCGCACCGGCGAGTTTCGCCACCGCACGCAACAGCGTTACGACGACACCTCTCTCATCGTGGCAGAGATGTGTAAATCGGGCTATGAATCAGGTCGCGGGCGCGAAGCATTGGAGCGTATGAATTTTATTCACGGCCACTTCAAAATTTCCAATGAAGATTATCTCTTTGTGCTCTCGACTTTTGTTTATGAGCCGGTGCGTTGGATTAATAAGTTTGGCTGGCGCAAGCTGTGTGAGCAGGAAAAGTTGGCGGCGTACTATTTTTGGCGGGAAATCGGCAAGCGCATGGGCCTCAAAGACATTCCACCGAGTTATGAAGCGTTTGAGCAATTCAATCTGAATTATGAGCGCGATAAATTCCGTTACGCGGATTCCAACAAAAATGTCGGCTCGGCCACACGCGATCTGTTTGCCTCATGGTTTCCACGCCTGTTCACCCCAATAGTGCGGCACGGCATTTACGCGATGCTCGACGAGCGCATGCTCGCCGCATTCGGATTTCCGCGCCCATTGCCGTTCCTGCCGCCACTGGTACGGGGCGCGCTGAAAATGCGCGGCAAAATTGTCCGCTTCCTTCCGCCGCGTCAGCAGCCACATTTCTTTACCGACATTCGTAATCGTACTTATCCGCACGGTTACGAAATTTCCAAACTCGGCCCGCCTCGATTCGGCTCTGCTGCTTCATAATATTCCCCTTGCTTCTCGCCGAATGATTTTGTAAAATTTCTCATGCCTCATCATGTTTTATCTTACCATTATCGTTGGCAACGCCTCGGCCCAAGTGCATTTCTTGAAGTTGGAAAGGCTATGCAAAAAATCATCGCGTTCACGATCTTTTTTTGCCTTTGCACGCACACCAACGCGTACACCCAACAACCATCGCTTCATGCAACTTCGGACTTTCCAGCCTCGGGCGCTCCGACTTTCGGCCGGCCGCTCATTCGCAACTACAACCCGAAAGCCTACGGCGCGGCGTTTAATTACTGGGCCATTGCGCAAGATCAGCGCGGCGTCATGTATTTTGGCAATTGGAACGGCGTGCTCGAATATGATGGCGTGTCGTGGCGGCTGATTTCCACGCCGAATAAATCCGGTGTGCGCTCGCTGGCCGTCGCCGCGAATGGCCGAATTTATGTCGGCGCCGTTGGTGATCTGGGTTATCTCCTGCCGGATTCACTGGGCAACATGCACTTCGTCTCTTTGCTCGATCACGTCGGGCCGGAGAATCGCGAGTTCAATGAAGTGTGGTATACTTATGCCACGCCGCAGGGCGTCTACTTTCGCACGGATAAAATTCTCTTGCGCTGGGACGATCATCACATGCAAGCCTGGAAACCGGCCACCTCGTTTGCCGGTTTGTTCGTGGTTCGCGATCGCGTTTACATTCAGCAATGGAATGTTGGTCTGCTCGAACTGGCTGAAGATTCTTTGCGTCTGGCGCGCGACGGGGCGCGGTTTGCAGAGACGCGCATTCATGTCATGCTGCCTTATGCCGAGACCCAAATTTTACTCGGCACGCGCGAGCAGGGAATGTTTTTGTACGACGGCGCGTCCTTTCAACCTTTTCCAACTGCGCCCGCCGCCGCGAAATTCTTGCGCGAGAATCTGCTCTCGCATGGCGCGGTTTTGCCGAATAACCTTTTTGCGCTGGCAACGTTGCGCGGCGGCGTGGCGCTCATTGATCGGCATGGGCGTCTTCTCCAGCTTTTGGATAAAGCCGCGGGCTTGCAAGACAATGACGTGAATTTTATTTTTGCCGATCGGCAGGGCGCGATTTGGCTGGCGGAAGGCTACGGCGTCGCGCGCGTTGAAACCGTTTCACCGCTGTCGCTGTACGGCGAGCCGGCCGGAATTAAAGATTTCGTCGCGGCCATTCTTCGGCATCACGGCGCGTTGTATGTGGCGACCGGCCTCGGCGTTTTTTATTTGCCGGCAACGGCTACTGGCGCGGCAGCCACTTTCCAACCCGTCAACGGCATAACGCATCAAAGTTGGGCGCTGCTCGCCGTCGGCAAAATTTTGCTCGCCGCGGCCAGCGACGGGGTTTATCAGATTGCAGGTGATCAAGCCACTTTTGCTAAGAAATCTGTCAACGATTCATTTGTTGCCATGTCGCTTCAGCGCTCGAAACAAGATTCCAATCGGGTTTACATTGGATTGCGAGACGGTTTGGCCTCTTTGTATTTGCGCAATGGCCAATGGCTCGACGAAGGGCGAATCAGCGGCATACACGAACCAATTTGGAGCATCGTTGAGAGCGCCGACGGCAAGCTTTGGCTGGGGACGGAAGCGCAAGGCGTTTTGCGAGTGCACCGCGTGAGTGGAATCTCCAACGCCGGAAATCCCTCCGTCGAGCGTTTTGATTTCCGGCAGGGCTTGCCGCGAGGCTGGGTTGGAGTGTATGCCATTGGCGCACGAACGATTTTTACCAGCGATGAGGGCATTTTTCGGTTTAATCACGAGACCGGGCAATTTTTTCCGGATTCCACTTACGGCAGCATGTTCGCTGATCGCACGCGCGATGTTGAGATTGTGGCCGAGGATCATGAGGGCAATATCTGGGTAGGCTCGGAAGAAGCCGCCGAAATCCATCGCGTGTTGCGGCAACCGGATGGATCGTATTTGCCGGAGCGAGGCTCTTTTCTCCAGCTTGCCAGGGCGGCGGTCTGGACCATCTATCCTGAAAAAAATGGCGTTGTTTGGCTTGGTGGTCCGGAGGGTCTCGCGCGCTGCGACGCGAGTATTTCCAAGCGCAAGATAACGGATTATGCGGCTCTCATTCGCCGCGTTACGGTTAATGCGGATTCAGTTATCTTCGCGGGCGCCACGCCAATTGGAAAATCGCCTCTCGCCGGTGGGCAATCGGAATTTTTGCGCGAGGCCCTACGCCCTCAGCTTTCCTACGCCTACAACATCCTGCGTTTTGAATATGCCGCGCCCAGTTTCGACGACGAATCCGCCAATCAATTCCAATTTTTTTTGGAGGGTTTTGATCGAGGTTGGTCGGCATGGAGCAAGGCCACTGAAAAAGATTACACCAATCTTCCCGAGGGCGAATATCGCTTTCGCGTGCGCGCCAAAAACGTTTTTCAGCATGAAAGCCGGGAAGCGGAGTATGCCTTTAAAATTTTGCCGCCGTGGTATCGCACCTGGTGGGCATATGTTTTCTATGCGCTCCTCGCGGGCGCCGGTCTGCTCGGCATACAGCGTTACAACATGAACAAGCAAAAACAGCGCGCCGAATATCAACGCCGCGCGCGAGAGCTTGATGATGCGCGCCTGCTACAGCTTTCCATGCTGCCGCAAGAAATTCCGCAACGGCCTGATCTGGAATTGGCGGCCTACATGAAACCTGCCTCCGAAGTTGGCGGCGATTATTACGATTTTCATCTCGGCGCCGACGGCGCTTTGACGGTGGCGCTCGGCGACGCTACCGGGCACGGGCTTAAAGCCGGAACGATGGTCACCGCAATGAAGAGCCTGTTCACGACGCTCGGACATGAGCCTGATCTCGCCGGAATTTTTCAGCGATCGAATCGGACGCTCAAACAGATGAATCTGCGCCAACTGTACATGACGTTGTTGCTCGTGCGCCTCAACGGTTCGCGCCTTACGATTTGCGGCGCCGGCATGCCGCCGGTTTTGATTCATCGCGCTGCAACGCAACGGGTGGAAGAATTCGATCTCAAAGGCATGCCGCTGGGATGTGTGCCGGAGTTTCCATATGAACAGCGGGAATTGGCGCTTGCGCCGGGCGACGTGATCTTGTTGATGAGCGACGGTTTTGCCGAGCGCTTCGATCCGCGCGGCGAAATTTTGGGTTATGAGCAGGCCAGAAAAATGTTGGCCGACGTCGCGCCGCGATCGGCGAACGAAATCATTCAGCATTTCGTGCAAACCGCCGACGCCTGGGCCGCCGGCGAGCCGCAAAATGACGACGTGACCTTTGTGGTGGTGAAGGTCAAAAATAAAACGTCAATTTAAATATGGCGTTGGGTTTCCCCGAGGTTACTGCAACCGCTTTTATTTTCGTTCCTTTTATTGTGCAAAATTTATGGACGAATTTTTAGAGTTGATTTTATGGCTACAACGATTTGTCGAGCTTCACGCGGCAAACTTACATTTTAAAAATTCGCCGCAGGCTCTCCCAACTTATCCGGCGGATAAAAAAGCGACCCACCAATTAAATTCATGAGCCGCTTTTATCGGTGGGGCACGAAAATTTTAAATCCTGACTCAATGCTCCTCACCCCAGAGTTCTTTGAGTCGCCGATCCCGTCCGCAACCGGCGCGATAGGTTTTATAGTGCAACGAGTTTTTTTTGTAAAAATCTTGATGATACTCCTCGGCGGGATAAAACTTCGTGGCCGCCACAATTTCCGTCACGATGGGCCGATCAAACTTTCGTGTTTGCTCTAATTTCAGCTTCGATTCTTCGGCCAACTGTTTTTGCGTTTCGTGATGAAAAAAAATTGCCGAACGATATTGTGTGCCGCCGTCACAGAATTGCCGATTCGCCGCCAGCGGATCGATGTTGCGCCAGAACACGTGCAAAAGCTGCGCGTAACTGACCTGCGTCGAATCATAAACAATTTTCACCGCTTCCGCATGTCCCGTCTCGCCGGCAGAGACCTCTTCATAAGTCGGATCGAGCTTATGGCCGCCGGTATAACCCGAGATTACTGAAACCACGCCGGCGAGTTTCTCAAAGGGTGGCTCCATGCACCAGAAGCAGCCGCCGGCAAAAGTTGCGGTTGCAAGATTTTTGGAGTCTACCGGACTCGCCACGGTCGCTGTGGACTCGGGCTCCCGTGATTCAGAACTCTGGCAGGCAGATAGCATTAACGCCGCAAGAATGACCAACATGTTCATCTGATTTCTCCTTAAAATTTCTAATTTCGTAAATGTGGCAATTCTTCACCTGCCGGCACAAACTTCAGCGCCACGCCATTATTGCAATAACGCTGGCCGGTCGGCGCCGGGCCATCGTCGAACACGTGCCCTTGATGCCCGCCGCAACGAATACAATGATACTCGGTCCGCGGCACCAGCAGTTTGTAGTCTGTTGTGGTCCCGATATGTCCGGTGAGCGGTTGAAAAAAACTCGGCCAACCGGTGCCACTTTCAAATTTCGCGCCCGAAGAGAATAGCGGCAGATAGCAGGCCGCGCAAATAAACGTGCCTTCCCGCTTCTCGCGATTCAGTGGGCTGGAATGCGGGTATTCGGTGTCTTCCTCGAAGAGCACGCTGTACTGCTCCGGAGTCAGCAATTGCCGCCACTCGGTGTGCGGTTTCTCCAGTCTTTCGATTTTGGGATTGCCATCACTGGCAATCATATCTTTTTTAGCCATTGTAGGTTCCTCGTGTGTGCGCATACAGGCAGAAGCCATCAATATAACAATCAATAAAACGAAAAGTTGTTTTTGCAAGATTTGTCCTTTCACTTTAACAAACTCTATTTGCAGGTGAGTGAATTATTGGAATGTCCTGCGGTTTATATTGCAACAATCCACCTCGCTGTTTTATTTCTCCTCCGCACGCGGTTGCAATAATTTCGCAACGAGACCCGTCCAGCCGGTTTGATGTGAAGCGCCGACGCCGCGCCCGTTGTCGCCATGAAAATATTCGTGGAACAAAACGTAATCGCGGAAATGCGGATCGTTTTGCATCTTCTCACTGTACCCGAACACCGGCCGCTTGCCGCGCTCATCTTTCAAAAAAATACGCGTCAATCGCCGCGATAATTCATTAGCCACGTCGTTGATCGTCATGAACTTTCCAGAGCCGGTCGGACACTCGATTTTGAAATCGTCGCCGTAATAATGATGAAATTTTTGCAATGCCTCGATGATGAGGTAATTCACCGGCATCCAGATTGGGCCGCGCCAATTTGAATTGCCGCCGAACAAGCTGGAATCGGATTCCGCCGGCTGATATTTCACGGAAAAATCGCTGCCGTCAACGTGAAAAACATACGGATGCTCATCGTGATAACGGGATAACGCGCGCACGCCATAATCTGAAAGAAACTCGGTTTCATCCAACATGCGTTTAAGCAACGTCTTCATACGATGGCCGCGCAATAAAGAGAGCAGACGGCGCTCGCCCTTGCCATGCTCCTGCCAACGCGAGACCAGACTCGCCAGATCCGGACGATAATTTAGAAACCATTCGAGACGTTGTTTAAACTCCGGCACTTTTTCGAGCAACTCCGGCTCCAGCGTTTCCACCGCAAAGAGTGGAATCAATCCAACCATCGAGCGCACTTTCAGCGGAATCTTTGTATCGTTGGGCAAATGCAATACGTCGTAAAAAAACTCGTCCTGCTGATCCCACAAATTAATGCCCTCGCCGCCGATATTCGCCGTCGCGCCCGCAATATAAAGGAAGTGCTCAAAAAATTTCGTCGCCATGTCCTGGTACACGGTCGGATTATGCAGCGCCAGCTCCAACGCAATGCGCATCATGTTGAGCGAGTACATCGCCATCCAGCTTGTGCCATCGGCTTGCGCAATATGGCCGCCAGTCGGCAGCTTCGCGCTGCGATCGAATACGCCAATATTATCGAGGCCGAGAAAACCGCCTTGAAAAATATTCATGCCCTGCGCGTCTTTGCGGTTTACCCACCAGGTAAAATTCAACAAGAGTTTTTGGAAAACCCGCTCGAGAAAAACGAGATCGCCTTGGCCATCGTTGAGCTTGCGATCAATCTGAAAAACACGCCACGTGGCCCAGGCATGAACCGGCGGATTAACATCACCGAAAGCCCATTCATACGCCGGCAATTGGCCGTTCGGATGCATATACCATTCGCGCGTCAGCAGCACCAATTGTTCTTTGGCAAAATCCGCATCAACCCGCGCCAGCGGAATGCAGTGAAACGCGAGATCCCACGCGGCGTACCACGGATATTCCCATTTGTCCGGCATCGAAATGATATCGGCATTGTTGAGGTGCTGCCATTCGCTGTTGCGACCGCGCTTGCGTTCCGGCGGCGGTGAAGGCTGACCGGGATCGCCATTCAACCATTGCGGAATATCGAAATAAAAAAATTGCTTTGACCACAACATGCCGGCAAAGGCTTGCCGCTGGACACTTTTCGCATCTTCATTTTTTAGGCGCGTCTGCACCTCGTCATAAAACGCATCGGCCTCGTTAAGGCGTTGCGAGAAGATTGCGTCGAAATCAACAAAGGCTTGATCAACCGCTGCCGCCGTGTTCGTCAAACGCAGGCGAATCGTCGCCGATTTTCCGGCGGGAATTTCGAGCGCGTAATGTGCCGCGGCTTTCGTGCCCATTTGCGAGGGATTTACCGCTGCCGGGCGGTTATTAACAATATACTCGTTGATGCCGTCTTTGAAGTAACCCTTCGCCTCAACGCTATACAAACGTTTGACATTTGTTTCATTATCACAGAACAAAAATTTCGGATTGCCTTCGCAGAGCAGCCACCTCCTGCCGAGATCAGCTTGATTGATTTCAATGCCGCCTCGCGCGGTCACGCCCATATTCGGCTTGTGGCCATTCAATCCAAACGCCCAGGTGTTACGAAACCACACCGTCGGCAGCAGATGTAGCGTCGCCGCTTCCGGCCCGCGATTATGCGCGGTGAGACGAATCAAAATATCATCCGGAGCCGCTTTCGCATACTCGATGAACACGTCAAAATAACGGTCGTCATTAAACAAACCGGTTTCAACCAACTCAAACTCTGGCGCGCCTTTGCCGCGGCGACGATTCTCCTCGATGAGCTGAGAATACGGAAACTCGCGCTGCGGATATTTGTAGAGCATCTTCATATATGAATGCGTCGGCGTGCTGTCGAGATAATAATAATACTCCTTCACATCCTCGCCGTGATTGCCCTCGTTCCCGGTCAAGCCGAAAAGGCGCTCTTTCAAAATCGGATCGCGGCCGTTCCACAAGGCCAATGCGAAACACAGCAATTGCTGTTCGTCGGAAATGCCCGCAATGCCTTCTTCGCCCCAGCGAAATGCTTTGCTTCGCGCCGCATCGTGTGAGACATACTCCCAGGCATTGCCGTAAGGGCTGTAATCCTCCCGCACCGTGCCCCATTGCCTTTCGGTCACATACGGGCCCCACTTTTTCCACGCCGCTTTTTGTAAGCGCGCTTCTTCAAGACGTTTTTTCTCGACAGTCATATTCTACTCCGAATCGATTCGATTTTGACAGGACTATAGAAATCTAACAGCAGAGATACTGAAAAGATTCCATTATAAATTACGTTTTATTCTTCAGCGTAGATTGGTCGCCGCGGCGAATAAATCCTTACGTTATTACTATGCCCATGACTTTTCCGCTTGCTTCTCAAGTGGTTTTTTGTTATCATAAATTTTGCCCGAGGGCACATAAATCTTGCTCCGAACCTCGGGCCGGCGCAAATGGAATTCAAGGCAAGGGAAGCGACTATGTCCATGCTCAAGGAACGCATCGAAATCAACCAGCCGATTGCGGAGGTGTGGAAATATTTAGACCTGCGGCGGTGGCCGAAAATTTCTAAAATTTTTCAACAAGTGGAAACGCAAGATGAGGCAATGCAGACCGGGGCGCGCTTCAACGTCACCGCCGGCCCCGGTGAGGCCACGGTGCAATACAACGTGGAGATTATTACTTATGATGAGAGTTTGGGCCGGCTGGTTTATAAACGGACCGGCGGCCCCCTGCCCGGCACCAGCGAATGGACGCTGACCAAAACCGCCAATGGCACCCGCGTCGATTACACCAATCATTATCAACATGATTTGGCCTCGCCAGTGTTAAGCTCCATTTCACGCGCCATGGTTCGTTTTTTGGCGGATCTGCGCGAGGCGCTTGAAAAACAAACTGTGAAATAATATGAAGCCGGCCGCAACGCCATCATTCTTTGAGGAAGAACAGTCCTTTCGGCAGACCTGGCTGTGGTTTGCCGTTATTCCCTCCTCTCTATTCGTGCTTCTCATTTTTGCTGTCCTGCTTTATCAACAACTTTACCTCGGTAAACCAGTTGGCAACAACCCTGCATCCGACCGCGGGCTGATGGTTATCGCAGCGGTGATCATCCCGACTCTCCTTGGCCTGCCGATTCTGTTTTATAAAATGAAACTCTCGGTCCGTCTGGAGCGGGATAATCTGCATGTCAGGTTTTCGCCGTTTGTGAACAAGCACATCCCATTGCATGAAATCTTGCGCTGCGAGCCGCGAAAATACAGTGCGGTGATGGAATTTGGCGGCTGGGGTATTCGCTATGGAGGAAAAAAGCGCGGCTGGTTATATAACGTGACGGGCAATCGCGGCGTGCAATTGGAACTGGCCAACGGCAAATTATTGTTGATCGGATCGCAGCGTGCAGATGAATTGGCGGCGGCGATCAAACAATTCCGGGCGGTTTAAAATTTCGTGCGCGCCAAATTTCAAAGCCGAATTTAATTCACCACCTTCCCGGTAATCTTCTTTCGCGGCATCGCCAATAAAATTTTTTTGACGCCACAGCCATGGAACCACTGGCAATTTTCGTCGATCGCTTTATTCAGCAGCCACGGTTGCGGGAACGCATTCTCGCCGTCCTGAGCAACCTCCCTGCCATCGTGGTGCAGGATATCTTGGACGATACTCGCTTTACCATGGTGGTTTACGATCCGGCAGCGGAGCCGCAGATGCAATTTCATATGGCTTTGCCCGGCCGCGGCGATGCCGGCAGTCGCATGATTGCCTGGAAAATTTCACTGGCACACGCGCCGCTGGATTTTGCCAACTATGTTATTGCGCACGAGTTTGCTCATGCGCACTTGCGCAATCGAGGCCGCACGCATGATGAAGATCCCGAAGATGCCGCTGATGCGCTGGCCGCCGAGTGGGGTTACGATAAGCCCATCAGTGCCATGCGTTATACTTGGTGGCGGCGATCGTGAGCAGAGAACGAAGCCCATAGCGCATGGCGAGAGTCAATAACGCTTTCATTAGGCTTCGGACATGTGATCTCGGACTTCGGACTCTCAATATGAACGTTTTACTCCTTTCAACCTACGAGCTTGGTCATCAACCATTTAATCTCGCCTCACCAGCGGCATATTTGTTAAATGCCGGCCATCACGTCGAATGCCTTGATCTGGCCGTCGAAAAATTTAATGCCGAAAAAATTCGTCAAGCCGATTTTATTGGCATTTCAACCCCGATGCACACCGCGTTGCGGCTGAGCCTGCAAGTGGCTCGACGCGTGCGCGCTATAAACCCGTGCGCGCATCTTAATTTTTACGGCCTGTACGCTGGTTTAAACGCCAACTATCTCTTAAACCATCTCGCCGATTCCGTCATTGGCGGGGAATATGAGCAAGCCTTAGCGACGCTGGTTACGGCCACGACCAACGGCGATCAAAAAACAATTGCCGGGGTTGAGCAAAGAGCAGCGCGCGGCGGCACCGAATTTCCCCGCTTAAGCTTTTTGCGCCCGGCCCGCCAGCTCCTGCCGCCGCTTTCGCAATATGCCGCACTTGCCATCAATGGCGAGTATAGATTAGCTGGATATGTTGAAGCGAGCCGCGGGTGCGCGCACACTTGCCAACATTGCCCGATTACACCAGTGTATGGCGGTCGCCTTCGCATTGTGCCGCCGGAAATCGTACTGGCCGACATTGCCCAACTCGTGGCGCTGGGCGCTCGCCATATTACATTTGGCGATCCGGATTTTTTGAACGGCGTCAAACACTCGCAGCGTCTCGTGCGAGAGCTGCATGCTGCGTGGCCGGAGTTGACATTTGATTTCACCGCAAAAATCGAGCATTTACTCGAGCATCGCGCATGGCTTCCCGAATTGGCGTGGAGCGGTTGTATTTTCATCGTTTCTGCTGTGGAATTGCTGAATGATCGCATTCTGCGCCTTTTGCGAAAAGGCCACACTGGCGCGGATGTGGAAGCGGCGTTACGACTCACTAAACAAGCCGGTATCGCGCTTCGGCCGTCGTTAATGCCTTTCACCCCGTGGACGACGCGGCAAGACCTTCTTGATCTCGTTGATTTTGTCGCCGCGCAGGAAATCGTCGCGCACATCGATCCGGTGCAGTATAGCATTCGGCTATTGTTGCCGCCAGGCTCGCCGTTATTGGCGTTGCCGGAAACGCAATCACATGTGCGTGAGTTTGATGCCGAGAAATTTACTTTTCTCTGGACCCATCCCGATCCGGCCATGGATCGTTTACAAAAAGAAATTGTGGCGTGTGCTGAATTTGCGGCGCAATCACAAGAAACAGAAGCGCAAACCTTTGTTGCGATTCGCGACTTGGTTTACCGCGCTACCGCGCCACCGGTGCGACGAACCTTTATACCGCCTTTGCCGGCGCTCGCACCGCCGCGGTTGACCGAACATTGGTTCTGCTGAGCGGAACCTACGCCGGATCAGTTGATCCCATTACACGAGCAATAGGTTTTTGAGTTTTATTGAGGGCTGTTAAAAAGTGTGACAAATTTTTGTCATTTTTATATCTCTAAATCTTTACCGTTAAACTAAAATTTTACTTGACATTTTCTTAGCTTCTTCTTAAAATTAGTCATTCCTATTTCATACAAATTAAGGAGATTACGGTATGCGCGCGTTGTGGAACGGCCGTTTGCAGTTCAGCCTTTTCGATATTCCGGTGAAAATTTATTCCGCCACCCAAAACGAGGAGATCACGTTCAACACGCTCCACCAGCCATGTCTATCGCGCATAAAAATGGAAAAGCGTTGCCCGCTGCACGGCCCGGTTTTGGATGATGAAATTGTGAAGGGCTATGAATATGAAAATGGCAAATATGTGATCGTTTCCGAAGATGATTTGCAACAAGTCGCGCCGGCGGGCGATCATGCGCTGGCGATCATGCAGTTTGCCGAGAAGGAGGCACTGGATCCGCTGCATTTCGACACTTCCTATTTCATGGCGCCGGATGGCCCGCTGGCCACGGAAGTTTATGCGACCCTGCGGGAATCGATTCGCAATACCGGCAAGTATGGTATTGGAAAAATCACGATGCGCAAGAAAGAATTGGTGGTGGCGTTGTGGGTCAAGGAAAATGCCATCGTCGTTTCGACGTTGCGGCAGTGGAATGAAGTACGCAGCACCGAAGTGATCGGTGAATTGAACAATCTAAAGGGCAAAAATAAAGAAGAAATTAAAATGGCGGAAGATTTGATCGTGCGCCATACCAAAAAATTACGCTTAAAGAGTTTTAAAGACTCGTATCAGGAACGCCTGCTCGCGATGCTGAAGAACAAAGTCGCCGAAGTCAAACAGGTTGAACCTTCTGCATTGGAAGCGGCAACGCCACTCGAAGGTGAAGTGTTGAAATTTGATGAAACCCTGGCCGCCGAGGCGCCAGCCGAATCCACCTTGAAACGAAAAATGGCCAAAGCCCCGTTGCCTGCAAAAACCGAGAAGAAGCGAAAAGC
>CAYZFF010000050.1:0-3089 GCA_964477305.1 uncultured Cytophagia bacterium | reverse complement strand
CGTACAATGTCCTTCCAACAATGCTTATGGAAGGACATTTTTATTTACAGCGGCGCTGTAGCATGAATAATTTTAAAATACTGTTCATTTTAAAAATTATCTCTTGCTTTTTCCAAAAAAAATTCGGATATTACGGCAAATCAAAAAATAATTTTTTGGAGATTAAGCATTTTTTATGAGTACAACTGAGGCGTCGTCTTCTCAACCGCAAGAGAAGTTGTCTCACCCCACCTCGATGCCGGCATTCTGTGGCACTGCCGGAAAAAGAATTACTCTCCTTCCTGATTCAAAATCTCACAACGTTTTACATTTTTCAAACTTCCGATTTGTCGGCCCACGCGGCGGTGGATCGAAAAATCGTTGATTCGGTTTCACCGGTGATGAAAACGGGGCCGTGATTTTATTTAGTCAAATGGTTTGGCAAATAATATCGCCGGCATCACCTGGAACAAATAAGACAATAAATAGTATATGTTTTCTAAAATAAATTTTTAGCAACTGACGTTTCAACAAACTCATGCGAGCGGATGCTCAAGGGAAAAACCAATGTAGACCGTGTGGAGAATCTTGTGATGCAGCAAAGCGCAAATTTACAATCAACCTTTCGGGCTCGCCACGCGGCGGCGTCCGAATCCGGGGCGTTCAATCGCCTCCATTTTCACGAAATCAAATTTAAGCTTAGGCAAAGCTCATAACGCGGCGCCAGCAAGGAGAAATCAAGATGCGAGTAGGTTTTACCTACAATGTTAGACGTTCGACCCCAATGACGGAGGACGGTGAAGACGTCCCGCTGGACGAACAGGCTGAATGGGATGATCCGGAAACCATACAAACGATCATCGACACCTTCAGCAAATATCACGAGGTCATTCCGATCGAAGCCGACCTCGAAGCTTATGAGAAACTGCGGCAAGCGCGCCCCGATATCGTCTTTAATTTTGCGGAGGGCCGTTTCGGCGCTTCGCGTGAGGCGCAAATCCCCGCCATTCTCGAAATGTTACGTATTCCCTACACCGGTTCTGATCCCTTGACGCTCGGGGTCTGTCTCGACAAATCCCGCGCCAAAGAAATTCTCGCCTATCATCGCGTTCCCACCGCTCGGTTTTCGGTGATTCAGTCTTTGCCATTGAATGGGCAACTCAAAAGCCTCGATTATCCGCTGTTCGTGAAGCCGCTGTTTGAAGGCTCCAGCAAAGGCATCTGGAAAGACTCGCTCGTGCATAATCGCACCGAGCTGAAGGTGGTTGCCGAAAAAATGTTGCAGACATATCGCCAGCCCGCGCTGGTCGAAGAATTTTTGCCGGGCCGTGAATTTACGGTTGCTTTGCTGGGCAACGGCGCAACGCTGCAAGTGATGCCAATCGTCGAAATCAATCTCAGCACGTTGCCGGACGAAGTGAATAAATTTTATTCCTACGAGGCGAAATGGATTTTGGACACTCGTGATACGCCATTGGATATTTTCCGCTGTCCGGCGCCCATCGACGCGGAGTTGCAGGCGAAAATCGAGCACGTGTGCAAGCGCGCCTTCACCGTCCTCGGGTGCCGCGATTTTTGCCGCATCGACGTGCGGCTGGATGAGATGGGTGAGCCCTGCATCATCGAGTTGAATCCCATTCCCGGCTTGCTTCCCGATCCCATCGACCATTCCTGTTTTCCCAAAGCCTGTTACGCCGCCGGCATGACGTTCGACGATATTTTGTTGGCGATTTTGGATACGGCGTGCAAGCGTTTGAATTTGACGTCGACAAAGCACAACCCGCAACCTGCAACTCGCAACTGGCGCGAGGAGGTGTTGGCATGACGTCATCCGAACGCATTCTCATCGCCTACAATGTCCCGAAGCGCGAACAGCGCGGCCGCGACATTGATTTTCTCTCTGAAGCCGGTGTCATGGATCAGGTGAATGCCGTGCGTGATGCCTTGTTGGAATTAGGCTATGCCGTCGGCATCGGCGGCATCCAGCGTTCCGCGCCGATGTTCATGGATCGCGTGATGCGCTTTCGCCCCAATGCAATCTTCAACCTCGTTGAAGGTTGGCAGGGCGATAATCAATATGAAATGCACTTTGCCTGCACGTATGAATTGCTCGGCATCCCGTACACCGGCGCACCGCCGCTGGCCCTGGCCACCGCGGTCAATAAATGGAATACGAAAACTTTGTTAAAGCAGGCGAAGTTGCCGACGCCGAATGGCATGATGTGCAGCGAAGTGCCGGGGCGCTGTTCGCTGCGCTATCCGGTGATCGTCAAACCCGCGCATGAGGACGCGAGTCTCGGCGTGGATTTCGACGCGGTGGTCAACAACCTCGCGGATTTGCGCCGCCGCGTCGCATGGGTATTGCAAACCTATCATCAACCGGCCATCGTGGAAGAATACATCGACGGCCGTGAGTTGAACGTATCGGTGTTGGGCGATCAAATTCCCGTGGCGCTGCCGATCTCGGAAATTATTCTCGACATTCCGGCGCATTTGCCGAAAATCTGCACCTACAACGCGAAATGGGTTGCCGGCAGCGACGAATACAACTGGACCGCCGGCGCGCAATGTCCGGCGTTGTTGGATGAAACGCTGACGTTGAAAATTCAAAACCTCGCGATCCAGGCGTTCAGTGTCATGGGCTGTCGCGATTATGGTCGCGTCGATTTTCGCCTGTCGCCGGATAACGAGCCGTATATTTTGGAAGTCAATCCGAATCCGGATATTTCGCCGGACGCGGGATTGGCGCGCTCGGCTCGGGCCTCGGGCCGCAATTACACGCAACTTATCGGAGAAGTGATGAGTCAAGCCTTGCAGCGCGGCTCGCAGGAGGCCGAAGCGCGTCACCAATCCGAACGGGTTTTGTGGACGCCGGCTCTGTCACCGCGGCGCGTTGGCGTTGCGTCGCAGCCGGAATTTGTGACGACGCAGAATCTTCCGCGCAATGGCAGCGTCGTGCAAGTTGGCGCGGCATAGTTTTTAAAAGTGCCATCTCTCTTAAAGCCACGGCTGTCGCCGTGGCTTTTTTATTTTATACAGGCACAATTGTTTCATTTTTTCCCCTTGCATTTCCCCTTCTCGCTTTTTATACTATAGCCACAACAAAGTTC
>CAYZFF010000049.1:0-18135 GCA_964477305.1 uncultured Cytophagia bacterium | reverse complement strand
TTTGTATCCGAAAACTTTTAACCATGCCTGTCCATTTCCCAACTCACGCATTAACTCCCGATTCCCAACGCTTTCTCGATAGCCTCGGCTTTTTCGGTTGGCAACTCGGTTTGCAGCGCATTGAAAAACTTTGCAAATTTTTCGGCCAACCGCAATTGAAATATCCGACGGTTCACGTCGCCGGCACGAATGGGAAAGGCTCGACCGCGGCGATGCTGGCGGCGATTGGGCAGGCCGCGGGATTGCGTACCGGGCTTTATACTTCGCCGCATCTTGTCCAGCTCAACGAACGCATACAAATTAACGGCGCGCCGGTTTCGTTTCAGGAAATTGAAGACGTGCTCGCCAGTTGTCGGGTGTTGATCGAAAAAATGCAGGCCACCTATTTTGAAGCGCTGACGATCATCGCTTTTCAAATTTTCGCGCAGCGAAAAGTCGAGTTGGCCATTATCGAAACCGGACTCGGCGGGCGCTTGGATGCCACCAATGTCGTGCAGCCCGAAGTGAGCGTCATCACCTCGATTGGGTTGGAGCATCAAAAGTATCTTGGCCGCACACTCGCGGCAATTGCTCGTGAAAAAGCGGGAATCATCAAAAAAACCGTGCCGTGCGTCTCCGGTGTGCGCCAGCCAATGGCGCGCCCGCCAATTCGCCGGCGCTGCCGCCGGCAGCGCGCGCCGTTGTATGAATTGTCCGCGTGTTGTGTGCTGCACAACATTTCCGTGCAACCAGACGGATTGCAATTTTCGCTGGCGTCAGCGCATGTTGATCTCAATTTAATTAATCTCGTCAGCGCGTTGCGTGGGCGGCATCAAGCCGGCAACGCAGCTTTAGCGGTTTTGGCAGCACGGCTGTTGCGCGAGAAAAAAATTGCTATTCCCGACGAAGCGATACGCCGCGGCCTGCAAATAGCTTACTGGCCCGCGCGCTTGCAGGTTTTGCCAACACGGCCAACAATTGTCATCGATGCGGCGCACAACGCCGACGGCATGCGCGTGTTGACGCGGGCATTACCTCAAACGTTCTCATATCGACGCTTGCTCGTGGTAATGGGATTGTTGACAGACAAATCACTGCCGCCAATTTTCCGGGCGTGGCGGCATTTATCGCCACAATTTTTTTTTGCGACGCCGGCGTCGGAACGAGCGCGCGCGGCGGCACAATTGGCGCAGGCCGCGAAAGATTATGGTTTTAAAGCCAAGGCGTTTGATTCACCGGCGGCAGCCTTTCATGCCGCTCACAAAATTTGCCGCGACGACGATCTTCTGTGCGTCACCGGCTCGCATTATTTGATCGGCGCGCTGATGCAGGAAGGCTTGATTCCGCTGCCGTATAAAAATTAAAACCCTATCCAACCGCCCCCGGAGGAGAAAATGATGCAAAAAAAATTACGGATTCGTATTTTGTTCTTGGCAAGTTTGATTGTCGGATCGACTTTCATGCTGGCCGTGTCGCCCGTTGCGCCGCAGGACTCGATCGTCAAACTCACGCTGCTGCAGATTAACGATGTGTATGAAATCACGCCGGTGAGTAGCGGCAAAGAAGGCGGCATGGCGCGGCTCGCCACCTTGCGCCAACAATTAGCGCGGCAAAATCCCAACACGTTCATGCTTCTCGCCGGCGATCTCGTCAGCCCGTCGGCGCTCGGCACGGCGGTGGTGGACGGCGAACGCCTGGCCGGTAAGCAAATGATCTCGGTGTTGAATGCAGTGGGCTTGAACTACTGCACCTTTGGCAATCACGAATTTGATTTGCGCGAACAGCCGTTTTTGCAGCGTTTGGCGGAATCCAAGTTCAAATGGTTTGCCAGCAATGCGTTTGACCGCCAGCAAAAGCCGTTTCCGAACGTGGCGGAGAATATCGTGTTTACCGTTACGAATGCGGCGAACCAACAGGCGCGCGTTGGTTTGTTCGGCGTTATGCTCACCAAAAACAAACCGGATTATGTCACCTACACCGATCCGCTGGCCGCGGCGCAAAAACAGGTGCAAGCATTGCGAGATAAAGTCGATATTCTCATCGCGGTGACGCATTTACAACTTGATGAAGACATCAAGCTCGCGCAAACCGTGCCGGGCATCGATTTAATTTTGGGCGGCCACGAGCATGAAAATGTGCAGGTGCGGCGCGGCCCGCATTTCACACCGATATTAAAAGCGGATGCGAACACCCGCTCGGCGTACATTCATGATTTGACGTTCGACACCGCAACGCGCCGTTTGCAAATCGATTCGCGGCTGCAAATCATTAACGATAAAATTCCGGAAGATGCTGCGGTCGGACAAGTGGTGCAGAGTTGGGTGGATCAGGCGTTCAACGCGTTCCGTAAAATGGGTTTCGAGCCGGGCAAGCTGGTGGTCAATTCGCCAATCACGCTGGATGGCCGGGAGTCAACCGTGCGCAATTATCCTGGCAAGCTCACCGATATTATTGTCGAAGGTTTTTTGAATGCGACGCCGGGGGCGGAATTGGCGATTTTCAACGGCGGTTCGGTGCGTATCGATGATGAATTGCTGCCGGGAAATATTTCAGAATATGACGTGATTCGCATTCTGCCGTTTGGCGGTAATGTCATGTCGGTGGAAATGCGCGGCCGGTTGTTGCAGCAAATTCTCGATCAGGGTATTGCCAACAAAGGCACCGGCGGTTTTTTGCATGCGGCGAACGTCACGGGGAATACCGCAAGCAGTGTTTGGTTGATCAACGGCAAGCCGCTTGACCAAAGGCGCAACTACAAAGTGGCCATCAGCGATTTTCTCCTCACCGGCAATGAACAGGGATTGAGCTTTTTGAGCAGCAAAAATACGGATTTGAAAGTGCTCAATGAAAACGTCATCGAAGTCCGCCGGGCGCTGATTGCGCAACTGCAAAAGGCTTTTGGCCAGCCCAAGTGAGCCGGGGTTGGCAAGTCTTTCGCCGGCAGAAAGACTTTTGTTGCATTTTCTGTGTGCAAAATTTTTATGCGTTTGAAAAAAACATTGCTTTTCACCGCAGCATATTTTATTTTATCAGCATTGTTTGGAAATATGAAGAATTTTTGCGAACAGCCAATAATTTCAAATCATAAGGAGAAAACCGAATGAAAAAATTCATCGTAATGTTTTTGAGCCTAGCCCTATTGGCCATGAGCGCGGGATGCTCAAGCTGGAGCAAGAAAAACAAGGGCGCGGTGATCGGCGCGGGCGCCGGCACGGTGGTGGGTGGCGCGATCGGCAAAGCGGCCGGTAACACCATGTTGGGCGCGATTTTGGGCGCGGCCATCGGCGGTGCCGCCGGCGCGTACATCGGCAATTATATGGACAAGCAGGCCGAAGAGATGAAACGCGATCTCGCCGGCGCGAAAGTCGAGCGTGTTGGCGAAGCCATTAAAATTACGTTTGATTCCGGCATTCTGTTCGACGTCGATAAGGCAACGTTGAAACCGCAGAGCATGGAAAATCTCAAAAAGCTGGCGGGAATTTTACAAAAATATCCCGATACCAATATTTTGCTCGAAGGCCACACCGACAACACCGGCTCGGATACGCACAACCTTGAACTGTCGCGGGCGCGCGCGCAATCGGTGGCCAATTATCTCGCCACGTTGCAAGTGGCGGCCCCGCGTTTCACGATCATGGGATATGGCGAAGCCCAACCCATTGCGGCCAACGATGATGCAAGCGGGCGGCAAGCCAACCGCCGGGTGGATTTGGCGGTCATGGCCAATGATAAACTGAAGAAAGCGGCACAACAAAGCACCGGTGATTAATTTTTAGCAGCAGCCGATTTACCGCAAACGGGAGACGCTTCGAGAAAGTGTCTCCCGTTTTTATTTTGAAGACAAAACGACTGACACCGTATAAACTTTATCATTCCACAAAAAATCGCCGACTAAAACAAAACTCCCACAAAAGGTCCTTTGTGGGAGTTTAAAATTAAGAAAAAATTAGTTGCCTGAACAATCTTTCTAATCAAGCAGTGCTAATGGAATTTGCACCGAGGGGAGACGCATTTGCTGCATAAGGGCCTGGCGCTGTTCGGCAAAACGCGCCATTAATTCCGCGGGGATCGGGTCGCCCGAGGAAGGCTGAACTTTTAGGGGATCGATGGCCTGGCCGTTGATAAACATGGTGTAATGCAAATGTGGCCCGGTGGAAAGTCCCGTCGAGCCGACATAGCCGATAATATCGCTTTGCGCGACGCTATCTCCGACTTTGAGCGACGCGGCGAAGCGCGAGAGATGGCCGTACAGCGTTGTAAAATGATTTTTGTGCGCAATCACCACACAATTGCCGTAGCCCCCTTTCCAACCGACTTCCTGAATCGTGCCGTTGGCCGAAGCCACGACGGGGGTGCCGATGTCGGCGGCGAAATCGACGCCGGTATGCGCGCGGACTTTGTTGAGAATCGGATGCCGGCGGCCTGAGGAAAAATGGGAAGAAATGCGGCGGTAGCTGAGCGGCGATTTCAGGAAAGTTTTTTGAAAGGACTTGCCCTCGCGATCAAAATAACCGCCTTTGGCGTCATCGGGCTTAAAATAAAACGCCGTGAAAAATTTTTCTGGCGGTAAATGTTTAGGTTCATACGAGGCCGCGAGAATACGACCGTAACGGACAAACTCGCGCTGGTGGCCCGGCGTGGTGACAAAGAGTTTTTCAAAGAGAATGCGAAAGCGGTCGCCGCGTTGAGTGTCGTACAGAAAATCGACATCCCATTGCAAAATATCGGTGTATTCCATCAACAGTTCCGGCTTCTCGCCGCGTTCCAACACGGCGCCGTAAAGCGTGCTCTCCACTTCACCGGTGAGCAGAAACACTTCGGGCGTGAGCGCGAGCGTATCGCAACGGCTCGCTAACTCCCCGTTGGCATCGCGCTCGACCCGCACAATGATTTCCGGCGAGGGCCGGTAGAGCAATTCATGCAAGGCGCCGGTGGAATCAACCGCGACCTGGATGGAATATCCGGCGCGGAGGTCGCGGGGGTCAAAAGTTTTTTGCAGCGCCGAAACCGTCCGGACGATATCGCCGGGTAACACGGCGCAATCTTGCAACAACCCGGCGAGCGTTTCGCCATAACGAATGGTCTGTTGCAACATAATGGTAGAAGTCACCGACGCCAGTGCCGTCGTCGAGTCGGCGAGGTGTATGGAGCGCTCTCCTAAATGTGACCAATCATCTGGCCGGTCTGCGGTGAGCCGATGCAGCACAAAGAACAGAATAATGACAGCAGCGTTGCCAACGATCACTCGTCGCACGGAATTGAGTTTGATTTTCATACCTGCAAAACAGCGATAATTTCCTCAAGTTTGTTCCTCCTGTTGAATTTGGTCCGCAACAAAAGGGTGATCTCAGTTCCACCCAAGGGTGGAACTGAGTGAATTTTAATCTAATCATTTTGCTCTAATTTGCAAGTCTTTTTTTGCCGCGGCTTTTTTTAGCGTATCACCTTTCAGCCGTGATTTCGTTTCAAAAAAGTTAAGTGTCGCCCAACCGTGCCGAAATAATTGTTGCAAATCGTGCCTTGATTCGTTACTTTTGAAGCGGACTAAATTTTTTAAGGACGAAGCTTGCTCGAAGTTGAAAACACAATCCTGCCGGCGGTTGAGAAATTTGAACCCCTCACGGCCAATGGCCAATCACCCACCAACACCGCGTTGCTCGATCTCGGCATCGCCTGGGAATGGGAATATGACGCCGGTTTTATCGATAAACTTAAACTCGCTGCAGCGCAACACCAGATCCAGCTTGGTGTGCTCGATCCCGGCAACATCGCCGAGCACACCGCGAAATATTTGCGCGAGAAACTGGCCTTTCGCTATTTTCTTGACCGCGGCTCCGATGCGCGACGGGAGTTTGAGACGCTGGCCCATCTGGTGGCCATTGACGGCACGCGGGTCATCAATCACTATCGCCATCTCAAACGCAGCCTGGACAAGGCGACGATGCATTTGGAGTTTATCACTGCGGGTTTAAATGTACCTTATACAATCATTCTCTCGCCGTATCAGAACCAACCGGAAATTAAAATCGCCGATCTGGCACGGCTGGGCCGTTCGTTTATCATTAAACCGGCTGTTGGCGCCGGTGGCACTGGCGTTGTGGTCGGCGCCGAGACCCTCGCCGAAGTTCTAATCGCACGCCAAAGCCAGGGTGATCAGAAGTTTTTGTTGCAGGAAAAGGTGGAACCGGTCTTGTTGAGTGGTGAGCGGGCGTGGTTTCGCGTTTATTATGTGTTGGGCCAGACTTTTTTGTCCTGGTGGAATGATATCACCCATACTTATCGTTGCGTCGAGTCGAAGCAGGAAGATGAGTTTTATCTATCACCAATGAGGGCCATAATCACCAAGATTGCGCAAATTTCCGAGTTGGACTTTTTCTCAGCCGAAATCGCGCTTACGGCGGATGGCCGTTTCGTAGTGGTCGACTATGTGAATGATATCTGCGATATGCGCTTGCAATCCTTGTTTGCGGATGGCGTTCCGGACCGCTTGGTTGAAGAGATCGTTTTCGCCATTATTACTTATGTGGCACAAAATCAGCATCGACGAATTAAAGAGATCAAACGTTCAGCCATAGATTTGAACACTGCGATTAAAACCCTTTAGATTCCTTTAATTCATAGCAGAAATACTTTTTTTAGGCTTGGACGGTTTAAAACTCAAAAAATTTCATTTTTGCCATATTTTTCTCTTGCTTTGTATTTATTTTTTTCTTATATTCCGTCAATTTAGTTTTATACAGAGCAAAAAACCTGCTTTTAAACATCATTTTTTAAACTAAAACGTTCGATGGTTACACAAAAATTCCGCACCGGAATCAGTCGACCGGGGAATGACGGATTGGCAACTTCACCATCCGCAACGCAAAATTATTTAGAATTTATTTAATCCCTTCTGTAGTTTTTAGAAGGGATTTTTTTTGCCCCTTTTCGTGAACCAAGTTTTTTAAAAGTTTATCAGATATAAGTTCTTAAGGTCTAACGGGTTGGACGAATCTTGGCTTAAGGAGAAAAAGTAACCTGTGCCGGTTACGACAAAGCCAGATTGCACTGCTTATACAAAATTCCTGCCGAAACCAACCCTGTCTCGCCGTTAGTTTTAGCTTCTTTCAAGAGGAAACGCCGGTTTTTCTTTGAGGAAGGGAAAACCGGAAGAATTACCAACTGAAGTATAAGCCTATGCTGTTAGCGGACGCTACTTCAGCGTGATTCTTGTGCCATTTAGCGTAAAGCCATAGTGATTGGCTGGTGACTTCTGGTGCCAATCAGGATGGCGGTCTCGCTGCTTCTCGCGTCGTTTGGCTTTCCGAAAGGCCAAACGCAATCAAAGCGTTTCAACACTGTTCGGCTCCGAGGAAAGTTGAATGGTGACCAACGCGATGGTTCGCGAGTGCAGCAGGCAAAACTCCGGAATTTATCTCGGAGTTAGCGGTTAAACGGAGGTTGAGTTAACGTATGAGGTATGGAGGAGTTAAACATGCGTGCAGTATTCACTCGTACCGTCGGGCGACTCATGTTAGTCGCAGCGGTAATCGTGTCTGTGTTTGTTGCCGGTTGCGCTGATTCGCCAACCGAGCAATTGAGCCGGGCCGAAAATCTGTTGGCTGATTTAACCAGTAAGGGCGCGGAAGCTTATCTTAAATATGAGCTGGCCAGCGCCAGAATCAGGCTCCAAGAGGCGCGGCAGTTTATTCGCAAAAACCGCTTCGAACCTGCCAGCCAGTATTTGAGCAGTCTTTGCAAAACGTTGGACAGTTGCAGCACGGCTTTCGTGCAAAAGCGCCAGGCGGCCGGGCGGAAATGTGAGCAGCAGATGGAAGCTCTATTTACCAGCATCGAATCGATGCGGGCGCAGATGAATGGTTTACCCCGCCTCACCTACATCGACCAAAACCGCTACGATATCTACACGCATCGGCTGCGGCGTTACCGCGAAGAGATGGAGGTGCTGCAAAAATTGATCACGCTGCAAGATTTCACCACCGCATTGCAGCGCGGTTTACGGCTGGATTTTCAAGTCAAGCAATCTTTGGCCGGCCTGGTTGGCGTCACACCGATTCCTGAGCGCGTCATCGCCCCTACAAATGTGGCCACGACTGCTGCTGAACCTGCGCCGGCGGAAATGCGCACGGCGCTTGCCGCCTCTCCCAGCGGTTCCGGCGGTCATTGATGAAGAACCAGAATGGGGGAAATTTACTATCCAATGTTGCCTAAAACGATTTTCGGCAATAGGGGGAGTTTTTTTTACGGCGAAATTCGATAAAGTATTTCTTGCTTTTGTCAGAATCCTTTCGTAAGTTGTTTTCACGTATCCAAAACGGGCCGCGGCAGTCAAGCGGCGGTAGGTAACACGGATGCGTGAGGTGGCCGTTCTTCTGGAAGTACATACCCTCCAAGTGCAGCCCACCTCAAAACAGTGGCTAATGCCGAAGCTTTTTTCATTTCTCAATGACGCTTGTCCTGCCTCGCCAACACGAGTAACCAGGCATACCTAAACAATAGAGATTTGACCAAAAGACAAAGAGATTCCCGGGCCACCAGCATTATTTCATTTGCGTTCGCAAGAAGGTGAACTCTTTGCACTATTTCTCCGCGATTATTTAAAGGGTATTATGTCTTTTCAACAATTCGGTCTGCATCCCGACCTGCTTAAAGCTTTGCACCATTTGCGTTATGTAGAACCAACCCCGATTCAACAACAAGCCATTCCCATTGTCATGGAAGGCCGTGATCTCATCGGCTGCGCCCAAACCGGCACCGGCAAAACGGCGGCGTTTGCGCTGCCAATTTTGCACAAACTCCACGCCGCGCGCCGCGCGCAAATTCGTGCGTTAATTTTAACCCCGACGCGTGAGCTGGCTTCCCAAATTAATGAGGTCATTGAAGGTCTCGCGGCAAATACTAAAGTTTACACGGCGGCTGTTTATGGCGGCGTCGGTATGCCGCCGCAAGAACGCGCGTTGCGTTTGGGCACGGATATTATCGTGGCCACGCCAGGCCGTTTGCTGGATCTCATGAATCGCGGCGTCGGGCGTTTTGACGGGCTGGAAGTTCTGGTGCTTGACGAAGCCGACCGTATGCTCGATATGGGTTTTCTACCCGATGTCAAACGCGTGATTGCGCACCTGCCCAAAAAGCGGCAAACCATGCTGTTTTCCGCCACGATGCCGAAAGAGGTTCTCGAATTTAGCCGGCAAATTTTGCATGATCCGGCCATGATTCAAATCGGACGCCAGGCGAAACCGGCCGAAGGTGTCAATCAATCGGCTTTTCCTGTGGCGCAACATCTGAAAACCGACTTGTTACGAATGCTGCTCGGCTCCGCCGAAATGGATTCGGTGCTGATTTTTGCGCGCACGAAAGTGCGCACCGAGCGCTTGGCGCGCCAATTGAAAGAAAGCGGTTTCAAAGCCGCACTCATTCACGGCGACCGCACGCAGGGCCAGCGCTCGGCGGCACTCGAAGGTTTTCGTGATCGGAGTTATCGCATTTTAGTGGCCACCGATATTGCCGCACGCGGTATCGACATTGAAGGCATCTCGCATGTGATTAATTTCGACGTGCCGATGACGCCGGAAGATTACGTGCATCGCATCGGCCGTACGGCGCGCGCCAAAGCCATCGGCGAAGCTTTTACGCTGGTCGCCCCCGGCGAAGAAGAATTTCTCGAAGCGATTCAAGACCTGACGAAGATGGAAATCCCGCGCCAGACCATACCGGATTTTGATTATCGACGTCCGCAGGCACCCCGTCCGGAACATAACGGTAGCGGCGGCAGCCGGCGCAGCAGTAGCCAAAAACGTTTTAGCGGTAAAAGCAAACGCCGTCCAGCGCGCTTTGCCTATAATTAGTAGTCTGTTTGTTAATCCCTTAATGCTTTTCACTTTTACTTCAGGATGGTTTTCCCATGAAGATTTTTGTCGGTAATCTCTCTCGCCGCGTGACGCAGGAGGCTTTGCAGCAATTGTTCGAAACTTTCGGCCAAGTGGATTCGGTCGAAATTATTAAGGATAAATTCAGCGGCGAAGCAAAGGGTTTCGGGTTTGTTGAAATGTCTTCAAAAGACGAAGCGCAAGCCGCCATGAGCGGCCTCAACGGCCGGGACCTCGATGGCAAAGCGCTGACCGTAAACGAAGCCCGCCCCCGCAACAATGATCGTCGCCCCGGTGGCGGCGGTGGCGAACGTCGCTTTGGCGGCGGTGGTGGTGGCGAACGTCGCTTTGGTGGCGGCGGTGGTGGTGGCGAACGTCGTGGTGGTGGCGGTGGTGATCGCGGCGGCAATCGGCGCTCGTGGTAATCGCTTTCTAAAAATGACTTCAAAACTAAAAAGGAGAGTATGCATACTCTCCTTTTTAGTTTGCAAACTACAAATTTAGCAACACGGCAAACTGCCAGGTCTCCAATTCCGTTGGCGTCGCGCCCATCCCAATATCGACGCGCACGCGCTGCACCGGCTGGAAGCCGAGGCCGGCGCGGAAATTCGTCGAGCTTTCGCTGCGTCGTGCCGGCACGGCAATATAGCGGTCGATTCGCTCCGGCGGATTTTTCGTGCTGCTGCCATCGGGCCGGATCACCGCCGTCGAATCCATCCGGTACCAGATATCGACCACCTCGTCCGACTCGACTTTGTCAAATTTTTTAATGGCGCCCAGATGCGCCGTCCAGCCGCGGCCAAGATAAAAACTCATTGCAATCGGCAGTGCCAGCCGGGTGATCGACGTACGTTGATCCAACCGCAAAGTTTTGTCCTCGATGCCAATCCGGCTTTCAATTTCGTTCCACGGCGTCCGAGTGTGTTGATGGCTTGCCCGCCGCACGTTCGCGTCCTCATACATCAGCAACTGGCTTTCTTCAAACTCCATAAACACGCCAACCGTACATTCACTCTTTTCATACATTGGCACCACGAGACCCACCGCGCCAGTTTTGCGGGTTACGTTTTCAGTACCCTCGCCCAAGCGATCATCTGTGAAGCGAGAGCTGGAAATGGAGTTATAAATCACATTGTCTTGATAATAACGAAAGCGATAATGATTGAAGCTCGTATCCGCCACCGTGTCGCCGTTGGTGAGATCGACCGCAGATTTCTGATATTCAAAACGAAAACGCAGCGCCACGTCATGATGCGTCGGCAATTCACCGTGGACGCCGGCATATTCCGTCGTGCCCTCATGCCGCCATTGGCTCCGGCCCGTATGTGAATATCGCCACAAGCCAAAATTTTCGCTCGCCGTGCCGGCCTCGTACTGATAAAAACTACTGTCCCGGTCGAAACCCGTTTGCCGATGATCGCCTTCAATGCGGCCGGCAAACACGCCGATCTCGCGTTGGGCCAGCGACAACAGCACGCCGCCGCTCAATTCATTTTGTCGAATCGTCGCGCCGATATTCTTCGCGTTGTAATACGTCGAGCGATAGCTGCTGTTGTATTGATCATTGTAATTGTTTAACCGCACGTAATCCCCGGTAATATCAGTTTGCACGCGGCTCAGTTTGGCCCCCACCGCAAGAAATTTCGCCGGCTTCAGCGAGAGATAAGCATCGAGTAGATGCGCGGTTTCCGTTTTTTCATCGAGGCCGTCTTGTTTAATATTCGGCTCCAGTTCCGGAAAACTGCGGCTGGCATCGGCGCGCACACCGAAGGCATCATAACCGCCATAATACCAAAACGGCACGTATTCATAAAACGTTCCCTGATGATGCATCAATTCATAGGAAACGGCATATTTCAATCCTGGTAAATATTTTTTAGCAACATCACCGAGATAAAGTGCGGAAAGCAGCGGCTCCAATTTGCGTTCAACCGGCTGGCCCCAATAAGACGGGGCGAAGCTGGCATTGTCATAAGCGTACGTTGGATAAACCCGATACTTGAATGTTTTCGGGTTTTCCGCGCTGCCTTTAAGGTCGAGATAAAGCCGCGTACCGGAAATCGAAGAAAGCCTGGCCGGTTGAAATGAAATTTCGCTCAACGGATCCGGGAGAATACCCAGCAAGCCGGGATCAATATTTTTCAAACCGACCGAGATAATACGATGCGGCCGTAGAAAATAGTCGCGGCTATCGAAGCCCTTTTCCAAAACATAATCATTCCAATATTGGGCGTGCAAAGCGAGCGGACTGAGCGCCAAAACGGCGAGCAAGACAACGCGTTTCATAGTACATTCTCCGGTGGGACAAAAATTATTGAAAATAAGCGCGCGTCCGAAAGCGAGCTTGGCAAGGCTTACGTCAAGGAAATCGCCTTCAGACGCGGATTTATATGAAAGGTATGTTCAAATTTGGAGAACGCAAGCCGCGTACCAAAATCGGCGCGGACAAAAAAAATGATGCGTGGCATAAACGGCGCGGTACAACTGCTGATTTATTCAGGTTTTGCCGAAAAAACAGCTTTCGTTATAATGCGAACAGTTTGGGCATGCTGCCGAAAGGCGCCTCAAGTTTTTGCGTGAGCATTCAGAATTTTGACGCCTGATTGCCGGTTGTGTCGCAATTTGTTTCATTTTTCCGCTATAAATTTTTCTTGCAATTTAGATCGAAAAGCTTAAACTATCTTAAATGAATCTGATCGATTTACGCAGTGACACTGTAACCCGCCCCACTCCAGCTATGCGCCGCGCCATGGCTGCAGCCGAGGTGGGCGACGACGTTTTTGGCGAAGACCCAACGGTTAACCGACTGCAGGATCTGGTGGCCGAGCTTCTCGGCACGGAAGCGGCGTTGTTTGTTGCCAGTGGCACCATGGGCAATCAGGTTTGTATCCGCTGTCACACCCAACCGGGTGATGAATTGCTCTGCGAAGCCGGCGCGCACTTTTTGCATTACGAAGCCGGCGCCATGGCAGCGTTGAGCGGCGTGCAAGCGCGAACAATCGTGGGAACGCGCGGCGTTATTGCCGCGAAACAAATAGAAGAAGCCTTGCGCGGCGAAACGTATTACTTTCCCCGCAGCCGGCTGATCACCATTGAAAATACGCATAATCTTGCCGGCGGCACTATTTTTCCTTTAGACGAAATAGCACGCATTCGACAGCTTGCCCGCGAGCGTGGGCTGGCCATGCACTTGGACGGCGCGCGTTTGTGGAATGCGAGCGCGGCCGCCGGCGTCGCATTGCGTGATTATGCTCAACATTTTGATTCGGTGTCGGTCTGCTTTTCCAAAGGCCTGGGCGCGCCGATCGGTTCCGCGGTTGCAGGCACAAAAAAATTTATTGACCAGGCGCGCCGTGTGCGCAAAATGTTTGGCGGCGGGATGCGGCAGGTCGGCATAATTGCGGCCGCGGCGATTCATGGCCTCGAACATCATCGCGAACGTTTGCATGAAGACCATGCCAATGCCCGCTGGCTCGCGGAAGCGCTGCACGGACGCAGCGGCATTACGATTGAGTTGGACTCGGTGCAAACGAACATCGTTATTATGAATATCGCCCAAACGAAATTGTCCGTGCCGGCGGCGATTGAAGCATTAAAAAAGGAAGGCGTTCTCCTTGGGCCTTTCGGGGCAACGACTCTGCGAGCCGTGACCCATCTCGATGTCAACCGTGCCGAGGTGGAACGGGCCGCCGCCGTTTTTGCAAAAATATTTTAACTCGATGTGAAAAAAAACAAAACTACCGAAAACTTTTTAATTGTCGCCCTGCTGGCGTTCGGCGCACTAAAGACGGGTGCGCAAACCCAAACCGATTCGCCGGCGCGGCGAGCCAACGCCCAAAATTTGGTGATTGGGTATCTCACCGGCCAGAGCGATTATCGCGAGGTGACGATCCGGACCAATGAGGGAACGTTTCGTATTTATGGGCCAGGGAATTCCCGGCCGTTCGAGTTGCTCGAAGGATCGCCGGAGCGGCTAACCATTGCTTTCAAATCCCATGGGGTGGAAATTCCTTCCAGCTTCAACAATGAGCTACGGCCGCAAAAACTCATTTATCAGTTTTTCCGCTCCGAACGCGGCCTGATTTCTTCGATCATTTTGGATGAAACGGATTACGCACCGTTTGAGAGCGAGACCGTTGCCGCCGAACTCGCCAACGCCACCCGCAATTATCGCATCATGCCGCTGCCGGCGCCGACCCATGCGATGGAAATGATTTGTTATAATCTCAAGCATCCCATTCTGCGCGATCGCGCCGTACGCCAGGCGCTATCCTACACCATCCACCGCGAAGAAATTAAGCGTAGTTTTTTTTCTACGACGGGGGCGGCGGATATCAGCATTAGCCCATTCTCCAAAGAAAGCCGCTACTCGCCGCGCGGCCTGGAGGAGTACAATTACAATCCCAAGAAAGCGATCGAATTGTTACAGGGCGCGGGTTGGGTGGAAATCAATCGCGACGGTATCCGCGTTCGCAACGGCGAGCCCCTGCGCTTCCGGATTTTTTATGACCAAAGCTCGCAACTGAAGGAAGACATTATTCGTCGCATCAAAATTCGATGGATTCAAATCAACGTCGAGGTTATTCCCCAGCCGAAGAGCGCCGGGGAGATTCAGGAATTGATGCGCACCGGCAATTATGACGCGGTGCTGCTACGGCATGATTTTGAAGAAAATCTGGCGAGTCTGGAAGAATTCTTTAGCCTCGGCGTACTGAATTACGACAGTTCGACCCTGCAAAAAGCCTTTGCCAACGCTAAAAAGTACCAGGCCACGCCCTCGTTCCGGGATAATATGCAGTACATCCAACTGATCATCAACCGAGATCAGCCGGTTAATTTCCTTTATCGTCCGTGGCAATTCTGGCATGCGATCAATGTCGTCAAATTTCAAAACTATCTCGAGGGCGGTAAGTTGAAGCCGTTTCAAGAGTGGCAGCTTAAACCGCGGCCGTAAGTTGGCTGGTTTTATCATAATGCTCTTGCAAAAATAATTTTACTCATTGTGCGCCGATGTTGAAATGCCTGCTGACCGTATAAAAATTCGCTATCGCCTCTTCACCCGCCTGTTGATTTCCCATATTTTGCTCGTATCCCTCCCGCTATTGCTCACCGGGAAGATTCTGGTCGATACGGCGCAGTCCGCCATTCGCCAAACGATTTTGGAGCGCAATCTCGAATTTGCCCGGCGTTCGGCCGGCATGATTGCCGCGACCATCGGAAAGTCCCGTGAGATTTTACGTTTTACGGCGCAAATCCCCGATTTGACCAACCTCGGGCGGATGAATCAGGATTTGATGATCAATAACATGGTGGCGGAATTTTCCGTTTTCAAACGCCTTTCGATTATTGATCGTGATGGGCGCGTGATGAGTTCGACTGCTTTCGGCGATTTGGGCCTCGATCTCTCGCGCAATGGACTGCTGCCAAGTATTCTGCAGAATCGGCCCTACAATTCCGAAGTAACCCTGACGCCGGATTACTTGCCGACAATGGAAATTGCCGAGCCGATTCTGTTTCATGACGAAGTGATCGGCGCGTTGTGGGGCGAGGTCGATTTGAAAGCGATTTGGGATGTGGTTGATAGCAATGCCATCGGTGAGCGCGGCGAGGCGTTTATTTTTCACCCGGCCAAGCAGGGCCAGTTTATCGCCCATTCGAAGCGGCGCCTGGTGCTGGAGCATGGCAATTTCGACGAAGCCGACATCATCGACAGCGTCGCCGCGGGGCACAGCAACCACAAAATTTACGTGAATCGGGATGGCGTCGAAATGATTGCGGCGTACGCGCCAATTCCGCAGGAACAATGGGGCACGGTGATTCAGCAGCCGACCAGCGAGGCCTTTGCGCCGGCGCAAAAAATGAAGCTCCAGATTTTTCTGCTGATGATCGTCAGTGTGGTGTTGGCCGCCTTGATTGCCGCGATGTACACGCGGCAAATTGTGCAACCGGTCAATAGCCTGGTCTCCGGCATCGAGCGCATGGCCACCGGCGACTTGCGTTATCGCATTCGGCCGCTGGGCCACGACGAGGTGAGCCGGCTGGCGAAGAACATCAATACGATGGCGAGCCGCCTGCATGAATTTCAACGCCAACTCAAACGCGGGGAGCGTCTGGAGACGTTGAATAAACTGGCCTCGGTTTTGTCCCATGAAATTCGCAATCCACTGAACTCGATGGTCATCAACATGCAACTAATGCGTCGCGAGTTTTTGCGGAAAGAAATTCAAGCTCGTAAATTGGAGCATTATCACCAGATCATCAATTCGGAGATCGGCCGCGTCGAATCGTTGGTTAGTAATTTTTTGCTCATCGCCAAGCCGCCGAAGCTGGAAAAAGTTCCCCAGCGTTTGAGCACGCTGTTGGATGATCTTATTAAAGCGGAACTGCCAAACGCTTTGACCAAAGGGGTGCGGGTCGAGCGCGATTACAAGCTTCCCGGCCTCGTGGTCGAGATTGATGCGCAAAAATTGTATCAGGTGTTTCTGAATATTTTTTTAAATGCCTTACAGGCCATGCCCGGCGGCGGGCGTTTGCGCATTGGCATTTATAAAGTCACTTTGGCCGGTAGCGACGAAGACACGCCAACCTTTGAAGAATCTGGAGGACTGGCTTACGCGGCCATTTCTTTTCAAGATACCGGCAAAGGAATTTCTGCTGGCGAACTCAGCAAAATTTTTGACTTTTATTACACCACCAAAGAGCAGGGCACGGGCATTGGCTTGTCATTGGCACAGCAAATTGTGGAAGAGCATGGCGGGCGCATTCAGGTTAAAAGCGAGTTAGGCAAAGGTTCGGAGTTTCTGGTTTTGCTCCCCTATGCCGAATAATCGCGCCGAAAAACCACAAAAATAAAAGAGAAAATTTTGTCAAAACGCTTGACAAAGCAGTTCAGAAGCATTATATTGCAGCTTGTCCAGAAATGCGGTCTATTTATTTGCAATTGAGAAGATTTTTTTGTTCACCATCAGAATTTAAGCCTTCTCGGTAAATAAATTTTATCAATTTTGAAATTTAGGTTCGTTTTTCTCCATTACGTCCCAGCTCGATCTGTTAAATATATATAAAAGGAGGGACACTGGAACTTTCTACCTAATTTTCAGTATCTATAAATAGTCAAGATGCTGGACGGGAGTTATTTTGTCCCTGTCTAAATCTGAACTTAAGTGGACAAAATAACACTAACCTTAATCCCAGAAAGGGGTAGAAGGATGGTTCGCGTCACTGTTGGAGAGCATGAGTCAATAGACCGCGCGATAATGCGCTTTAAAAGAAAATGTGACCGGGCACGGGTTTTGCGAGATTTTAAAAAGTCGACGTATTATATTAAACCCAGCCAACGCCGGCGTATTCGCCGCGAAAAAGCTATACGTCGTGCCAATCGCGTTCAAATGCAGCAAGTTGAGTAGAGTAAATTAAAGCAGAAGCAGAATAAGTCGTGATGAATCAAACTGAGTTAGGGCTTGGTGTAGAAAAGCAAATGGCCAAAAAACGGAAAACCACCGATAATCGCACGAAGCAGTCGATTGAAAAGTATCTGGAGGAGATTGGTGGATATTCACCGCTCGCGCCGGAAGAGGAAGTCGAACTGGCGCGCCTGATTCGCAAAGGCAATTCGCGATCCTTAGACAAACTGGTGAAAGCCAACCTCCGCTTCGTGATCAGTGTGGCCAAAGAGTATCAGGGTCAGGGCCTGCCATTGCAGGATCTGATCAGTGAAGGCAATTTGGGCTTGATTAAAGCAGCGCAGCGTTTCGATGAGACGCGCGGTTTCAAATTTATTTCCTATGCGGTTTGGTGGATTCGCCAGTCGATTCTTCAGGCTTTGGCCGAGCAGAGCCGCGTGGTGCGGCTGCCGCTGAATCGCGTCGGCGCCATCAACAAAGTCGGTCGCGCACTGGAAGAGTTGGAAAAGAAATACGGCCGCGAGCCGAGCATGGATGAAATCGCCGAGAAGATGGAAATGACGGCGTACGAAGTGGCCGATGTGCTGAAAACTTCGGCGCGCCATCTTTCGCTCGACGAGCCGTTCAAAGAAGACGAAGGCAACAGCCTGCTCGATATTTTGGAGAGCGACCGCTACGCGCCTCCCGACGATACCCTGATGCAGGAATCGTTGCAGGTGGAAATCGACAAAGTTCTTTCCACTTTGAAGCCGCGCGAAGCGGAAATCATCCGTCTCTATTTCGGGCTGGACGGCGACCGGCCGCTGACGCTGGAAGAGATCGGCGAGCATTTCAAGCTCACCCGCGAGCGCGTCCGCCAGATCAAAGAGAAGGCGCTGCGCCGC
>CAYZFF010000048.1:1953-18157 GCA_964477305.1 uncultured Cytophagia bacterium | reverse complement strand
CTCAATAGTTCAAGCAAGAAATAAAATCATCGAACACAAAAACGGCTGGCGGATTTGGCTTTGTCGGCTGGCCGCGTTCTCGTTGTATTGATAAAGCTAAAAAGCTTGCTGGCAACCTTTTTCCTCCTTCCACGGTCAAATAATACGGTCACGCGCGAGATGAACAATTTTTTGTCGTTGAACCACCAGCAGCATGGGAGTTTTCATGAAAACGTTTGTGACGATTTTCATTGCGTCCGCGACGCTAGTGTTGGCCGGGACGGCGGATACGACTTCGACCGTTAAAATAAAAGTTGATGCGATTCGTCTAACTGAAGCGATCGCCATTGATGGCATTCTCGCGGAACCCGTTTGGCAAAACGGTTCCGGCATCTCGCAATTTACCCAACGCGACCCGCACGAAGGCGCGCCGCCGACGCAGAAGACGATTGTGCACCTCGCTTACGACGATGAGGCCATTTACATCGGCGCGCGCTTGTTCGACTCCGCACCCGATTCCATCATCGCCCGCCTGGGCCGGCGTGATGCACAACTCACTTCCGACATGTTCGGCTTCTTTGTTGATCCGTATTATGATCGCCGCAGCGGTTTTTATTTTTCCATTAACGCCGCGGGCACCATGTACGACGGCGTCCTGTACAACGATGAATGGGATGATGATTCGTGGGACGGCGTCTGGGAAGGGAATGTGACGATTGACGACAAAGGCTGGATGGCGGAGATGCGCATTCCTTATTCGCAGCTTCGTTTTAAAAACAAAGAACAGATGACCTGGGGAATCAATTTCCGTCGCGACATTGCCCGAAAAAATGAGCGGGACTATTTGGTGTTCACGCCGAAAAACGGCAGCGGCTTTGTTTCGCGTTTTGCTGATTTGATAGGCATTGCGAATATCTCGCCGCCGCGCCGCATCGAAGTTTTGCCGTACGTCACCACTAAAGCCGAATACACGCAACACTTGCCCGGCAATCCGTTCAATGATGGCTCAAAATATCTTCCCGGCACCGGCGCTGATTTGAAAGTCGGAATTGGCAGCAACTTGACGCTGGACGCGACTGTTAACCCAGATTTTGGCCAGGTTGAAGTCGATCCCGCCGTGGTGAATCTTGGCGACGTGGAAACTTTTTTCAGCGAGAAGCGGCCGTTTTTCATCGAGGGTTCTACCATCTTTAATTTTGGGCAAGGCGGCTCACGCAGTAATTGGGGTTTCAATTGGGCGAATCCCACATTTTTTTATACGCGCCGCATCGGCAGAGCGCCGCAAGGCAGCGCGCCTTCGGCGGATTTTGCCGACGTGCCGCTGGGAACGAACATTCGCGGCGCGGCGAAGCTCACCGGCAAGATTGGCGGCAATTGGAATATTGGCACTTTGCACGCGCTCACCAGCAACGAACATGCTGAGTTGAATCAAGGCAACCGCCGGTGGCGCAGCGAAGTCGAGCCGTTGGCCTATTACGGCATTATGCGCGCGCAAAAAGAAATTAAGGAAGGCCGCCAAGGCATTGGATTCATTTCGACGCTCGCCGCGCGCCGTTTTGATGATGTGAGATTACGCGATGAAATCAACAGCAGCGCTTTTACCGGCGGCGTTGACGGCTGGACGTTTCTCGATGCCAACAAAATGTGGGTGATTACCGGCTGGGCCGGCATGTCGCAATTGCGCGGCAACGAAGCGCGTCTCACCGCGCTGCAGCAAAGCTCACGGCATTATTTTCAAAGGCCCGATGCTGGCCACGTCGAAGTGGATAGCTTTGCAACCTCGTTGACTGGATATGCCGGGCGCGTTTTGATTAACAAACAAAAAGGCAACGTTATTTTCAATTCAGCGCTTGGTTTTGTCGATCCGAAATTCGACCTGAATGACATGGGCTTTTTGTTTCGAACCGATGTGATTAATGGGCATATCGGCGGCGGTTACAAATGGACGAAACTCGGTAAGTTCACGCGTTATGCCGAACTGCTGGGCGCGGTTTTTGGCAGCCGTGATTTCGACGGCAACACGATCTGGATGGGCGTCTGGCAGAGCGGTTATTTTGAGTTGCTCAATTATTATAGTTTCAACTATTCATTTGCTTACAATCCTGAAACCGTCAGCAACAACCGCACGCGCGGTGGCCCGTTGACGTTGAATCGCCCCGGCGGACAGGTTAACTTTTTTGTCAACTCTGACAGCCGAAAGACTTGGGTGTTTGGGTTGGGAACATTTGGTTATTCCAGGGGGCCCAAAAATTGGGACGGAGGCTTTGACGCCTCGGTCGAATGGAAACCCGGCGCGAATCTGTCCGTACAGATGGGGCCGACGTTATGGTGGAATCGTGATTTTGCCCAATATGTGACCGTCATTAATGATCCACAGGCAACCGCAACGTTTGGCAAACGCTATATTTTTGCCGCATTAAAACAAACCGAGCTTTCGGCGAGCATTCGTTTGAATTGGACGTTCACGCCGCGCTTGAGCTTGCAGCTTTACACACAACCGCTGATTTCTTCCGGCGATTATTTTAACTACAAAGAGCTGGCTCGCGCTAAAAGTTACGAGTTCACCCCTTATCTCACCGACCGTTCCGATGATTTCAATTTCAAATCTTTGCGCGGCAATGCTGTGTTGCGTTGGGAGTATTTACCCGGCTCGACGCTGTTTTTTGTCTGGACCCAAAGCCGCTCGGATTACGAAAACTTCGGCAACTTTCGCTTCAATCGTTCTGTTGATCGGCTGGCCGACGCACGGCCGGACAATATTTTCCTGATCAAAGCCTCTTATTGGTGGGGCTTATGAAAAAATGCCGGCAATAACAATAAATCTCAATTTCATAGCATGGCTCGAATCCTTTGTATTCTCGCTGCAGGATTTTTCTTTGCAGCGCCGGTTGGCGCACAAGAGAAATCACCGCCAACTGCGCCGCTGCAAACCAGCGCCAAACCCGAAGCGCTGATTGTTCATCTCCAGCAACGTATTCCCGAATTGATGAAAGAGGGCGAAGTGCCAGCGCTCGCCATGGCGCTTATTCGGGATGGCAAATTGGTTTGGCGTCACAGCTTCGGCGTCAAAAACGCTGAAACCAAAGAACTGGTGGTGGATAGTACCGTATTTGAAGCGGCGTCATTAAGCAAGCCGGTTTTTGCTTACGCTGTTTTGAAATTGGTCGATCGCGGCCAAATCGATTTGGATAAACCGTTGAATCAATATTTGCCCGGCAATTACGATGTCGGCGATGACCCGCGCTTGAACCAAATTACCGCGCGGCGTGTATTAAGTCACACCACCGGCTTCCCGAATTGGCGGCCACGCGATAATCCCGTATTGAAAATCTTTTTTACGCCCGGCGAAAAATTTAGTTATTCCGGCGAGGGTTTTGTTTATTTGGCCAAAGTCGTCGAGCACATCACCGGCGAGTCGTTTGATACATTCATGAAACAAATGGTCTTCGCGCCGCTCGGCATGACTCACAGCAGCTATGTTTGGCAAGACAAATACGAACGGCTGAAAGCCGACCGGCATAATTTCATTGGCAAGCCGACGGGGTTGAATAAAGTGACGCAGGCAAATGCGGCGGCGAGCTTGAATACAACCGCTTCCGATTATGGGAAATTCGTCGCGGCGATTTTGCAAGGAGCCGGATTAAAAAAAGAAACTGCCAAACTGATGTTGACGCCGCAAGTTTATGTTGATGAAGCTTGCACCAACTGCACGGATCGCCCGCTTGAAAAACCCTCGTCGCAAGTGGCGTGGGGACTCGGCTGGGGCTTGCAGAATACGGATGAAGGCATTTCATTTTGGCACTGGGGCGACAATGGCAACAGTAAAGCGTATGTCGTCGCCTTCACGAAACAGAAAATCGGCGTCGCTATTTTTGCGAACAGCACGAACGGCTTAGCTATTGCCCGAGAAATCGTCAACGAGGCCGTGGGAGGAAAACATCCCGCGCTCGATTGGCTGCATTATGAATCGTACAATTCACCGGCGAAAAAATTGCTCAAAAGCATTCTCGCGAAAGGCGCGGAGGAAGCGCTGCGCGAATATCGCCAAGGCCGTTCTGCGGATACCAGGCTCAATGAAGATCAAATAAATCAACTCGGCTATGATTTGCTCTATGGCGCGCGCCGGGTTCAAGAAGCGATTGCCGTCTTCAAATTGAACGCTGCCGATCACCCGCAGTCCTTCAATGTTTATGATAGCCTCGGCGAAGCTTACATGGTCAATAACGAAAAAGCATTAGCGATAAAAAATTATCAAAAATCGCTGGAACTGAATCCCAACAACACCAACGGCGCGGAGGCGTTGAAAAAGTTGCAGGCAAATTAATTTCCCCGGATTGTCATGTCATTCCGTAGGAATCTTTTTTCAATTGAGCATAGTGTTGAGTCGAAAAGGATTCCTACGGAATGACACTTTAATATTGTACCATTTTCACACGAACGAAGGTAAATATGCGAACAAAGATTTGGCAAATATTTTTCGGCTGTTTGATCTTCACCACCGCACTTTATGCGCAATCCGATTTACAATCGAAAATCCAGCGCGTCGAGCAAGGCTTGTTGCCGCAGGTTCTTGTCAAAGGCGATCCGGCGTGGACGATTCAAGAGCGCATGCAGCATTATAAAATCCCCGGCGTCAGCATCGCCGTTATCAATAATTTTAAAATTGAGTGGTCGAAATCATACGGATTGCGGGATGTTGAAACTAAAGAACCGGTGGTTTTGGAAACACTCTTTCAAGCCGGATCGATCAGCAAGCCAGTCGCGGCAATGGTGGCGCTGAAAAAAGTTGAGAAAGGAAAAATTACACTCGATGAAAACATCAACAACAAATTGACCTCATGGAAATTGCCGGATACTGTATTTACGTCAAAGAAAAAAGTGACCCTTGCCAATTTATTGAGCCACACTGGCGGCCTCACGGTGCATGGTTTTCCCGGATATGCCGTTGGCGAAACCGTGCCGACGTTGCCGCAAATATTGGATGGTGTTTCACCCGCCAATACTGCGGCAGTGCGTGTCGATATGGAGCCGGGCACTAAATTTCGTTATGCGGGCGGTGGCACGACCATCATGCAATTGGCGCTCATGGACATCGAGAAAAAACCTTTCCCGCAAATTGCCAAAGAAACCGTGCTGGCACCGTTGGAAATGACCAACAGCACTTATCAGCAACCGCTGCCGGCGGATTGGCTGAAACGCGCAGCCGCGGGTTATCGACCTGACGGCAGTGAAGTCGAAGGCAAGCGCCATACTTATCCGGAAATGGCCGCGGCCGGCTTGTGGACGACGCCGATTGATTTGGCAAAATTTGCAATTGAGATTCAACTCTCGTTGCAAGGCAAATCCAACAAAGTTCTTTCCAAGGCGATGACGGAAAAAATGCTCACGCCGTTTATCGAGGATTTTGTAGCGCTGGGTTTTTTCATCGACAAAAAAGGGAAGGCAATTTATTTTCAACATGGCGGCGCCGATGAAGGCTTTCGCGCGCAATTGATGGCGCACAAAGAAAAAGGCTACGGCGCGGTGGTGATGGTCAATTCCGACAACGGCCAGATCATGAATGAAATCCTGCGCAGCATCGCCAAAGAATATCAATGGGAAGATTATTTGCCGCAGCCGCATGAGATCATTGCGGTTGAATCGCAATCACTGGATGATTATGTCGGGCGTTATCTCGCTAACCCCGACCGCGTGCTCACCTTCACCAAAGAAAATGATAAACTGTTCATGCAACCCACGCAGTCGCCCAAGCTGGAGCTTTTTCCAATTGCCGCCAATCGGTTTATTCGCAAAGATGCCGCTGTTCAATACAGTTTTTTGAATAAGGCCGGCGAGAACGCCGACACGTTAAAAATCAATTCCGACGACGGCCCTTCACTGGCGCCGCGAGTCTCGCTGGATTTCAAGATTCCGTATGAACACTTGTTGGCCGGCAATTTCGAGAATGCCGTTGCGGCCTATCGTAAAATCAAGCAAGCGCAGCCGAACAATAGCGCCGTTGCAGAAGGCCGCATTAACAATTTGGGCTACGAGCTGTTGGGGCAAAAAAAACATCCCGCCGCCATTGCGCTTTTCAAATTGAATGTCGAGCTTTATCCAAAATCAGCAAACACCTATGACAGTTTGGGCGAAGCTTATATGTTGAACGGCGATCGCGAGCTGGCGATTCAAAACTATCAGCGTTCGATTGAGCTTGACCCCACTAATAAGAATGGTATCGAGATGTTGAAGAAATTGCAGATGAATTAAACCTTTTGAGCGTTTTTGTCAGCTTATTTTACAAATTGCGGAGAGTCGGGAATGTCACAACGTTTATTTGCCACGATGTTGTGGTTTGTTTGGGTGGCTAATTTTGCTTATGCACAAAACGGCACGAACACTTTTCAACCCAATGTCAAGCCGGCGCTGGAAGTTCGCCGTGCGGCCGGCGCGATTCAAATCGACGGCGACTTGAATGACGCCGGCTGGGCTGCCGCGGCGCGGGTAGCCAACTTCGCGGAGACACGGCCCGGCGACCAAACCAAGCCGCCGGTGGAAACTGAAGCGTTGATCACTTATGACGACGCGTTTTTTTATCTCGCCTTCATCGCGCACGACGATCCGAAATCGATTCGCTCCTCATTGCGCGACCGCGATCAAATTTGGTCCGATGACAACGTCGGCATCATTTTGGATACTTACGGCGACGCGGCGTGGGCGTATGAAATTTTTTTCAACCCACTCGGCATTCAAGGCGATCTGCGCTGGACGCCGCAGAATGAAGATGACGGTTTCAACATCATCTACGATTCGCGCGGCAAGATCACGGATTCGGGCTATCAAGTGGAAGTCGCGATTCCATTCAGCAGTTTGCGTTTTCCTGACAAAGCGGTGCAAACTTGGCGCGCCACGTTTTGGCGCAACCATCCGCGCGACAGCCGCCGGCAATATTCGTGGTCGGCGATCAGCCGCGACAATCCGTGTTTTCCCTGCCAGTTCGGAACGTTGACCGGAATCGAAAATGTGAAACCCGGCGGCACGTTTGAATTGCTGCCTTCGGTTATTGGCTTTCAGTCCGGTCAGATTCGCGACTTCAACAATCCCAATTCCGGTCTCGCCAACAGCAAAGCTGATGGCGCCGCCTCGCTCGGTTTGCAATATGCCTTCACGCCGAGCTTGACTGCCGAAGCCACGTACAATCCGGATTTCAGTCAAGTGGAATCCGACGCGGCGCAGATTGATGTGAACTCCGCTTTTGCGCTGTTTTATCCCGAGCGCCGCCCGTTCTTTCAGGAAGGCAGTGATTTGTTCCCCTCATGGCACAATGTGTTTTACACGCGCTCGATCAACGATCCGGTTCTCGCGGCGAAATTGACCGGCCGCATGAATCGCACCAGTCTCGCTTATGTTGGCGCGCGCGACGAACATTCACCCATTATTATTCCCTTTGAAGAACGCAGCGCGATCTTGCAAACCGGCCGGAGTACCTCGAATGTTTTACGTCTTAAAAGCACGTTCTTGGAAAATTCCTATGTCGGCGGTTTGTTGACCGATCGCCGCCTCGAGGGCGGGGGTTCGGGAACCGTCGTTGGTCTTGACGGTATTTTGCGCTTTGCGAAGAACTTTCAATTCGAGGGCCAGGCGTTGTTCAGCCGCACCAAAGAGCCGAATAATGCCAATCTCACCGCGGGCATCTCGCAGCGGCAAAGCCATTTTGCTCGCGGTAAATACACCACGGCCTTCGACGGGGAATCTTTTGGCGGCCATGCAATCTACGCGAGCCTCGAACGCGATGCGCGGCATTGGAGTTTTGATTTTGATTACTGGGCCGCCAGCCCGGCGTTCCGCGCCGATAATGGCTTCGTCACCAGCAATGACAATCGCCAGTTTATTTTTTGGACGGGATATAGTTTCTATCCGAATTCGAAATTGCTGGATCGTTTCAACCCCAGCGTGACCGCCGGCCGTTTCTGGAATTACGACAACGTGCGCAAAGACAACTGGATCCGGCCCGCGATCAATTTTCAATTCAAAGCGCAGACGAATGTTTTCATCGGCTCCGTGTTTAGCACGGAACGCTTTCGCGAGAAAGAGTTTCCCGGTATTCGCCGCATCGAGTTCAATGTGAACAGCAACTTCAGCGATCCGTTGACGATGGGATTTTATTGGTCACACGGCCGTTTTATCGCGCGCAATTTGGCCGATCCGGTTTTGGGCCGAGGAAACGACTTTCAGGTGTGGGCGACGATCAAGCCGATGCAACGGCTCATCATTCAACCGGAGTACGCGTATTCGGAACTGAACTATCCCGATGGCCGCGAGATTTTCAACGGCTATATTTTGCGCACGCGCGTCAATTATCAGTTCACGCGCGAGTTGTTCTTGCGCTTGATCACACAGTACAACAATTTTGACCGCGGTTTCAATGTCGAACCGTTGTTGAGTTACAAGCTGAATCCATTCACGATTTTCTACATCGGCTCAACGCACGAATATCTGGATCTCGACCCCCTCAACGGGCCGCGCGATTTTACGCAAACCTCGCGGCAATTTTTTATGAAGTTTCAATATTTAGTTCGAATTTAAAATCCCCTCTCGCGTGACGTGTGGCGCATCGGGCTGGTTGAGCCGATGCGCCATGCTTATTTTATTGCTGCGTGCAAAAGTAAGAAATGTTATGCTGAAAGCATCTTGTTTGTAATCCAGCACAGTGCTTGATTGGAACAGGATTCCTCCGGAATGACATCCGAATATGAGACCCGCACTTTTTCCAATTATTTATGCAAAGCTCAATAAAAATGGTGCGAAGAGTTTATTGCTTTTTCGCAGGAAGGATTATTGGGATTGGACAGGAAACAATGCGACACCGTGCTCGTCAATATGCCGCTTCAATTTGTCGTTGGTGATCTTTTCGTAAATCACGACATCAAAAAAATAGCGTTGCCGCCAGCGATTTTTTTTGATGGATGTATGAAATATAACTGAAAAAACCGTGTTAGTCAAGCAAGACATTAAGACAGAATGAATAACGAAACAAGCAACTTTTTTTCGCGTTTTTCGTTAATTGAAACGTTGCCACGACCATTTTGACGCATCCCAATTTAGCCTCATGAGGAGAATGATGAAATTGATCCGGCGCACACGTTTTTTCTTCGTGCTGTTGATTACTGTTTTTATGTGCCCGTCGATTTGGGGACAGCCAGCCGATAAGTATGCCGAACCAATAAAAATTTTTGAAGAATTTGTTAAAATGCAAATGGCAGCCGACCAGATGACGGGCTTATCGGTGGCGTTCATGAAGGACGATTTTGTTTGGGCGAAAGGCTACGGCTTTGCCGATCTCGAAAATCAAGTTCCGGCGACAGAGAAATCGGCGTATCGCTTGGCCTCGGTAACGAAGCCAATGACGGCGACAGCGATCATGCAGCTTGTCGAAAAAGGCAAGATCGATCTCGATGCGGAAGTGCAAACGTATGTGCCGTATTTTCCCCGCAAGCAATGGCCAATAACCGTGCGGCAACTGCTCGGGCATCTCGGCGGGATTAGTCATTATCAGAATTACGATCTCGAAGGGCATTTTAAAGAGCATAAGAACACGCGAGAAGCCATCGCAGTTTTTGAGAATTTCGATCTCGTTGCCGAACCCGGCACCAAATACAATTATTCCAGCTATGGCTATAATTTGTTGGGCGCAGTGATCGAAGGCGCGTCGGGGCAATCGTTCGGTGAGTACATGCGCGAAAATATTTGGAAACCACTCGGCATGACGGATACGCGGATGGACGATCCGCTCGAACTCATTCCCAACCGCGTGCGCGGCTATCAGCTTGTTGACGGCAAAATTAAAAACTCGGAGTTTGTCGATATCAGCAGCCGGTTTGCTGCCGGCGGCACGCGCAGCACCGTGGTCGATCTGCTCAAATTTGCCAAAGGCTTGAACGACCGCAAGATTTTGTCGGAGAAAAATATCGCGCTGACGTACGAACCGATGGCAACCAAGGATGGACGGCTGACTGATTACGGCATGGGATGGGGGACCAACAATGCCAATGGGCGATTTTTTATTTCGCACAGCGGCGGGCAGCAGGAAACGCGCACAATTCTCTACAATTACCCCGCCCAAAATCTCATCGTTGCCGCCGGATGCAATTTTGAAGGCGGCGATCCATCGCTCTATGCGCGACGCTTGATTGAGTTGATTCTCGACGAGCCGGTGATCATTCGCGCTTATGCTGGCGACAAGATCAACCTCGATCTGCTGACCGGCATGGCCAATGTCTATAGCGACGGTTTGGTACATTTTGAAAAAACACAAAAGCCGGTGACGAGCAACGAAGCGGAATTGGCGGCGGCGTTTGCCTATTTTAATAAGAACGTTAATCGAACAGCGCTGGCAGCAGACTCCAAAAGCGCCTCACAAAAAATCCGCGATGGCCGGCACCCGGTGGCCGGATTGCCTTTTGCCAAAGTGGGTTCGTTCATGGCTGCGAAACTGCAAGAAAAATCCGGTGCGACCAAACTCGATTCTTATCGCAAAGTTGGCCCCATTCCATTTTTTGCGGATTATATCGCGGCTTATAAAAAAGATGCCAAAATTTTAAAAACCGCGCGCTTCGATGCGGCTTTTGAAAAAATGATCGCGCAATGGCAGCAAGATTGGCAGAAGACTTGGACGCGGGAGACGCGCAATTTGACGATTACGCCGGCTTCGGATTTCGATGCGCTCGCGGCGCAGTTAAAGCCGATATTCACTGGCGCGCAGGTTTATCCCAATTTCGTCGACGGTTTCAATCAAACTATTCAACAACTGGCGCTGCGCGGCGAGCGCGAAAAGGCCTTGCAAGCTGGAAAATTGGGCGTCGAGCTGTATCCCGACTCCGATGGGCTGAATGCGTATTACGGCATCGCGCAAATCTTTTTCGGCGATCCGGAAAATGGCCGCGCCTCGATCAAGAAAGCTGCAGCCATAAACCCGAACGGCCGTGCCGGCTCTGGCGGGTTGAACGACATGGCCTACCAACTCGCCGGTATCGGCAAAGTGGAAGCGGGAATGGCGATTTTGCAAACAGCCGTGGAGCTTTATCCCAAAGAAGCGAATCTTTATGACAGTATCGGCGAGTTTTATTTGAAACAAAATGAAAAGGCCAAGGCCATTGAGTTCTATCAAAAAGCTTTACAACTTGATCCAAATTTGGCCAGCGCCAAAAGCATGCTGGAGAAAATTAACGCCATGACTTCGCGTTAGAAAAAAATTTCAAGGTCAATTTGCTTAATTGAAAGTGAAATCTTTACAAAGGAGCAATCGCTATGAAACAAATGGCAATGATTCTCATGTTGGGTTTGTTCGCCGCAGCGAGCCAAAGCTTGGCGCAGGAAAGCGTTTTAGCTGAGATTCGCGACGTCCCATTTGAAACTTTGCGGGGCGCCGGATTCATTCTCGATCAGGATCAGCAAGTTAAAATTGAAGCCGTCGGCCTCGACGAAGTCAAGCGCCGGCTCCCACCGACCGCAGCGTGGATCATCAACGCGCAAACGCGCGCGGTGGTTTGGGAAATGACCGAAGAAAAATCAAGTTATACCGGCCGCCGGCTCAATACCGTGAATGAATCGGTAAACTTGCCACGCGGCAATTACGAAGTGTATTACGCGTTTTATCCGAACGGCTGGTCATACAGCACCGGGCCAAATAGTTTTGGCAACGCCGTCAAACATGTTTGGAATGAAGTTTTTGAAGACGGTGATCATAAAGACTATTCTTATTACCGCGATAAACAGAAAGATCTAAAAATCGCCGTTCGCGGAAAAGGCAAAAGCGTGGGCAAGGACGTGGTGGCACAATGGCAAAATGAGTATAAATCCAGCGCCATCGTGACGATGACGGCGTTGTGGGATGATCGCTATGAGAAGCAAGGTTTCTCGCTCGACCGTCCACTGGAAGTGCAAATTTACGCGATCGGTGAAACGAGTTGGAACGACGACGATTGGAGTTGGAATCGTAATCGCAGCCGCAACCGCGACAAAGACGACGAGTTGTATGATTTTGGCTGGATCATCAACACGCAAACGCGCGCGAAAGTTTGGAAATTCAATTATGCCGACTCCAAACCCGCCGGTGGCGCGCACAAAAATCGCATGATTAATCAAACCGTTTCGCTGCCCGCCGGAAATTACGCGGCGTTTTTTGTGACGGATGATTCGCACTCCGAGCGCCGCTGGAACGCGCTACCGCCCTATGATCCGAGTTTTTGGGGCATGACGATTCGCGTGAAAGACGCCAGTCTGAAGGCCGCAGTTAAAAATTTCGACTACGCGCCGGCGGCGGATAAAAATGTGATTGTGAATTTCACGAAATTAGGCGATGAAGAGTTTAAATCAACCGGCTTTAGTTTGAAGCGTCCGCTGGACGTGCGCATTTATGCCATCGGCGAAGGCCGTGATGACGAGATGTTCGATTACGGTTGGATTATCGACGCCAAAACGCACCGCAAAGTTTGGGAGATGAATTTTGACGAAACCGAACACGCGGGCGGCGCGAGCAAGAACCGTCTCTTCGAAGGCAACGTGCGTTTGGAAGCCGGCAATTATCTCGCATATTTCGTCACCGATGGCTCGCACTCTTTTGTCGATTGGAATTCCTCCGCGCCGTATGATCAGGAGCATTGGGGCATGACGGTGATGGCGGCCAATGATAATTTCAGCACGGCAGATGTGGCGGCGTATGAAGAGAAGGAAGACGACTCGGTTTTGGCGCAATTGATTCGCGTACGCGATCATGACCGCGAGACCAAGCGCTTTACGGTGAAGAAGGAAGGCCAGGTGCGCATCTACGCTCTCGGTGAAGGCAGCGACGGCGATATGTATGATTATGGCTGGATTGAAGACGCTAACACCGGCAAAACCGTGTGGGAAATGAGTTATCGGATGACCGAACATGCCGGCGGCGCACGCAAAAACCGCCGCTTTGACGACACCGTTTTACTCAAAGCCGGCGATTATATTCTGCACTTTGAGACGGATGGCTCGCATTCATTTAACGATTGGAACGACGATCCGCCGCACGATGCCACGCATTACGGCATTACGTTGTATACGGTGAACTAAGCCGGAGATTCTTTTAAGTAATGCCGATTAAATAATTTACCCATGTTATCGTCATGCCCGAACGCTTTAATCGGGCATCCACGCTTTTAAAAACTGGATTCCCGCCAAAAGCGCGCGGGAATGACAAGCCTCTGAAATGAGCAAGTTATTTAATCGGGGATTCTAAATAGCCCAACAAAAGGGCGACTGCCTGCAGAGGGAGTCGCCCTTTTGTATTTTGACAAAAACTTAATTTTCTCCTTGACATCCTGCCTTTTTCTTGTTTAATTGCACTGGTGTTGAGCGTTGTTTAAAGTGTCATAGACAAAATCAAAAAGACCAGAAAATGATCACGAGCCTAAAATAAATTAGCGCCGCCGAGCTGATTTATTGCGGGCTATTTTTGTTTTTAGCGGAAACCTCGAACCGAAGCCAGAGTATGCGGTCCATCAAAAGTTCACTATCGCTCCATTTAACCCTATTGTTGCTTATTGCCGCCTGCAAAGATAAACCGTTGCAACCGAATGATGTTACGGTGGGATTGGAAGTGACGGCACAAACCCGTGCCATTTTTTCCGGCAGTAGTTTGCAATTAACCGCCACTGCCCGGCTAAATGATGGGAAGACCACGGATGTAACCCCCAATGTAACGTGGTCGATTCAACCTGGCAAGGCTGGCCGCATTAGTTCCTCCGGGCTTTTTTCTGCGACGAATAATGTCACGGGTACAGAAACTGTGCGCGCCGATTACAAAGGTCAAGCGGCCACTTTTGAAATCGAGGTTACCAAGCGCGCAACGACACTTGCCGTGTGGCCGGTCATTGGGAAAGTCGCGGCTGGCGGCTCACTACGCTTTGAGGCGATAGCAGAATATCAGGATGTCAGCCACGAATATGTCACAGCCAAAGTCGCGTGGTCGATCACGCCGGGCACTGCCGCCACCATTGACAATGCCGGTGTTTTACACGCCAAAACCGGCGTTGCCGGAACTGAAACCGTTATCGGAACGTTTCAGAACCTAACCACCAAGAGTCAGGTTGAGGTGCAACTGCAATTCCTCAGCCCGATTGAGTTGGTAACGATTCCTGCCGGCACTTTTGTGATGGGAGATAATAGCGGCAGTAATAATGAAAAGCCGGCGCATGAAGTTGAGTTATCAGCTTTTGCGATTGGGAAATATGAAGTCACCAATGAGCAATATGCCCGGTATCTCACCGAAGCGTACGCTGCCGGAGAGATTTTTTATGAATCAACGCTGGTGAGCGGCAAAATCGGCCCATTTGCGGCGCGGACTTATACCCGTTTGCGGGGCTCGTCGCAGTTTCCGGATAACTTTATCGACGTCACGCAGGCGGGGAGCGAAGTTGTCTTTTTTGCCATACCCGGCTTTGAAAAATATCCGGTGGTGCGCATGAATTGGTATGGCGCTGCGGCCTTCTGTGCGTTCTACGGGTTTCGGTTACCCACCGAGGCCGAATGGGAGATGGCCTCTCGTGGCGGACAGCAGAGCGATTATGGGACCAGTGATGGCAGCATTTCTCATGATCTTGCCAATTATGCTGGAGTCGAGGGGCGTGATACATTTGATGGTCTTGCGCCAGTCGGTTCGTTTCCGCCCAATCCGTACGGCATTTATGATCTGAGCGGTAATGCGGCAGAGTTTGTTTTTGATGTGTACGGCGAGAATTTTTATGCGAGCAGTCCACGGCAAAATCCTATTGGCCCGGGTCCGGTAATGATTCTGGCGCCACTTCCCGGCGGCCTGGCCCTCTGGCGTGGCGGCTCGTGGATTTTTCCCTCGCGTTTTTGCCGTTCAGCCTATCGCGGCACAATCATTGATCAGGCCGACCATAACCTTTTAGGCGCAGCCTTTGTCGGTTTTCGTGTCGCGCGATCGCTGTAGATTGGCGAGTTGCTGCTGACCCAAGATTAACACCAAAACTGGAGTGATGAGCGTGAAAAAAATGCCCACTGTTCTTTTCATTTTAGGCGCCGTATGGTTGATGTTTTATGGTTGCACTTCCAATCCGTTCGGCGGCGGCGACATTGCTGAAGAAAAAAGGCAAATTTCCGGCGTGGTGCAACTTGGCGATCAAGGCAGTCCCAAAGATGTTCATGTTTGGATGGCCGGTTTTAACATTGCGACGCGAACAAATGACCAGGGCCAATTTCAACTAACGCTGCCGCCCAAAGGAAGCCAGGGCACGCCGAGCGGAGTGAGCGGCTTTTATAATGTGTACTCTTTTCTCGCCAATTACAGCTTGGACTCCGCGCAGACGGTGATTCAAAACGGCGCCTTTGTTTATGCGAAAGGAGATGTCAACAAGGACGGCAAAGTGGCCAGTTCGCGCATTTTGCGAAAATTTTTGCGCATCAGCACCACCGTGTCGCCATCGAGCATACCACAAAGCTTTGCCGGCCGCATCGGCGTCACCGTCACGCTGGAAGCGACGATTGACTCTTGTACGGTGATCTTCCCCAATTCGTTGGGCGACCTGCTGGGTGCGGTGCTTTTTCGGCGCGTCGGCACTGAAGATATTTCAATTTTCCAAACGACGCCCGGCATTGAGGTTCGAGATATCGAGTTGGTTGGGCGAGCGCCCAAGGAACGGACGACGGTTTTTAACTTGGTGCAGGTTCCGCTCTCTCCCGGGCAATATGAAGCCATTCCATTTCTGCTCATCCGTCACGAAAGATTGCCGAAAGACTTATTGCCCAGCCTTGGCGCGAGCGCGGAAAAATTGGGTCCTGATTATGTAAAATTGCCAATCCGCCGCGAAGGCGGGCTATTTCAAGTGACGCCGTAATAAGAGCTGGTAGGATAAATAAAAAGCCGATTCTCCGCGAATCGGCTTTTTATTTTTGGCCCCAATATTCAACGCAATATTATCTCACACCCAACAGTTCCATCTCAAAAATCAACTCCGCGTTCGGGGGAATCGCGCCCGTGTCGTTTTCGCCGTAACCGAATTGCGGCGGAATAATCAACTTGCCGCCAATTTTCATGCTCAGCACACCTTTTTTCCAGCCTTTGCAAACCTGCCAATGCCAAATTGAAATGCGCGTTTCGTTATGATCAACCGATTCTCCTGGTCAAACGGTAGAAAATTCTGCTTGATCTGGCTGATTTAGGGGGCGAGAATTCAAAATTTTTTTGAGTTTGTGA
>CAYZFF010000048.1:0-1853 GCA_964477305.1 uncultured Cytophagia bacterium | reverse complement strand
TGGCATCTTATTAACAAACGTCACGAGCATGCAACTGATCGAATCTGCGAGAGCGGAGGCCATTTTGGAGCGCGAAGCCGAAGGCGGCGCGACCAGCATATCGAGTTTAATTCGCCGCGCGCAAAACGGCGAGCGGGTTGCGTTTGAGCAAATCTATCGCGAGAACGTCGGCCGCGTGTACGCCATTTGCCTGCGCATTTTGGCTAATTCCGCCCGCGCACAGGAATTGACGCAGGATGTGTTTGTACGCGCATGGAAAATGATCGGCACGTTTCGCGGCGAAAGCGCTTTTTCCTCTTGGCTTTATCGGCTGACGGTCAATGTGGTTTTGGTGGATTTGCGCACCCAAAAACGCCGCACCGCTCGCGTGATGGTAACGGATGATTTAACGGTTTATGGACACGCGAGCAACTCCGCCAATCCTCACAGCGCGATCGATCTTGAACGCGCTATTGCTCTGCTGCCGGAACACGCGCGCGTGGTGTTTGTGCTCCATGATATTGAGGGGTATCAACATGGCGAAATTGCCCAAATGACCGGCGTGGCCGAAGGTACTTCGAAAGCGCAACTGCATCGCGCCCGTAAACTATTGCGGGAGGCATTGGAAAAATGAATTGTGAGAAAATCGAACCTCGTTTGCATGATTATAGCGATGGCTTGCTGACGCCCGCTGAACAACGCGATATCGAACACCATCTCAGAACCTGTGCGAATTGCCGTGGCGAAGTGGAGTTTTTAAATTCGTTGCGCCAACAGGTTGCAGCGTTGCCACTGGGTATCGCTCCGCCGCGCGAGCTGTGGCCGGAAATTGTTGATCGACTACCGCCGAAAACGAATTGGGTGACAACGATATTGCGGCCAGTCAAAAATTTTTTTGCCGGTGACCGTCAAGAAACCGGCGGTTGGTTCGCGTGGGGTATGCGCGGCGCGATTGCAGTTGCAGCAGTGGTGTTGGTTAGCGGTGGCGTCTGGTTTGTAATGCAAACGCGCCAATCGACCTGGCAAGTGGCGCGATTAGCCGGTGCGCCGCAAATCGGTTCGCAGCGCCTCGTGGCGAATGGAGAATTAAAAGTGGGGGAGTGGCTTGAAACCGATGATTCCTCGCGTGCCCAAGTCCGCGTCGGCCTAATCGGACAGGTAGAATTGGCGCCGCAGACACGCCTGCGCTTGCTCAACACGCGCCTGACCGATCACCGTCTGGCGCTGGCGCGAGGAAAAATTCACGCTGAAATCTGGGCGCCACCACGGCTGTTTTTTGTGGAGACTGCCTCCGCGTTGGCCATCGACCTCGGCTGTGAATATACGCTGGAGATGAATGACGACGGCTTTGGCCGGTTGCATGTCATCAGAGGCTACGTCGCGCTCGAAAATAAAGCCGGCCCGGAGTCGGTCGTCCCTGCAGGCGCGCTTTGTGAAATTCAGCCGAATCAAGCGCCGGGCACGCCCTATTCTGAAAATGCGAGCGAAGGGTTGCGCGCGGCATTAACGCGTTGCGACTTCGGGAGTGGTGAAACGGAAGCGCTCAACCTTGTCTTGGCCGAAGCACGCGAAGCGGATACTTTTACGTTGTGGCATCTGCTCGTTCGCGTCACCCCCGGCGAACGCAGTCGCGTTTATGATCGCATGGTTGAGCTGGTTTCCCCGCCTGCCGGCGTAACGCGCGCCGGAGTGTTGCAGGGCGATCAACGCATGTTGAAATTATGGGCCGATAAATTCGGCCTCGGCCAGTCGTGGGGAAAATACTGGTTGCCGCTTTAACCTCGGCAGCATTTGCCCGCGCGTGGTATAAGTCACTTTTTGTTGAAATTTTTAATTTACTGATTTCTCAAATTATGCGAGGTCAACGATGAACA
>CAYZFF010000047.1:0-18477 GCA_964477305.1 uncultured Cytophagia bacterium | reverse complement strand
AAAAAGATTCCTCGTCGCTGCGCTCCTCGGAATGACATCTTCACGCATGCAAAAAACGCTGTAAGTCCCCAAACCGTTGTGCATTCGACAAAGGCAATCTCAAATAAGGAGATTGCCTTTTTATTTTAGCGTAATTTTCTTGTTGAAAAACCGCTTGCTTTTTGCTGAAAGAAATGGCTTTTTAAAAGCTATTGTAGCATGAGGTGGAATGGAATTTGACTTAAAAAATATAGCGCCGTTCGAAGCCAAAGAGAATCACGCCGCCGGCGATCCGCGTATTGTGTTCATGGTCAAGCTCGGGCAGGCGCTGCATCGCTACGGCGTGCCGGCGCATCGCCTCGAACAGGGTTTGGATCTCGTCGCGCAACGCTTCGGCATGTCCGGAAATTTTTTCGTGACGCCGACCGGCATCTTTGCCGCGTTCGGCTTGCCGGAAGAGCATCGCACCAGCCTCATTCGCATCGAATCGACCGAAGTCAATCTCGAAAAACAAGCGCGGCTCGATGAGTTGGTGACACAGGTGGTTCGCGGGCAGGTGAGCCTTGCCGAAGGCACACAGGCGATTGATCGCATCGTCGCCGCGCCTGCGCGTTACGGCCCGGTGTTGAGCACGATTTGTTTTGCGCTCGCTTCCGGCGCCGCGGCCAGATTTTTGGGCGGCGGCTGGCGTGAAATTTTAGTTACGACTGGCATCGGCTTGCTCGTCGGCATTCTTGCAGTTTTTATGAGCCGCTTCAAAGAAGCCAGCAAAGTTTTTGAGCCGACCGCGGCCATCATCGCCTCGGTGCTGGTGATGCTCGCCGCGCAAGTTTTTCAACCGTTCGCGGTTTATTTGACGACGCTGGCAAGCCTCATCGTGTTGCTGCCCGGTTTAACCGTCACCGTCGCCATGCGGGAACTGGCCACCCGCAACCTCGTCTCCGGCACCGCGCGATTGATGGGCGCGGCACTGCTTTTTTTTCAAATTGGTTTCGGCGTGGCGCTCGGTTCGCAAATCAGCCGCGTGTTGCCGCCTGTTGTTTTAACCACCGCGCCGGTCGCATTGCCGGCGTGGACCCTCTGGCTGGCTTTGTTCATTGCGCCGCTGATGTTCATGGTGTTGTTTAATGCGCGGATGCGCGACGCGGGCTGGATAATGTTATCGTGTTGGCTCAGTTTCAACGGCGCGCGCGCCGGCGCCAATTTATTAGGCCCCGAGCTTGGCGTCTGCCTCGGCGCGATGCTGATGGGCGCGGGCTGCAATCTCTACTCGCGTTTGCTGAATCGCCCCGCTGCGATTCCAATGGTGCCCGGTTTGATGCTGCTGGTCCCCGGTAGCCTCGGTTTTGGCAGCCTCGCTAAATTCATCGAGAAGGACGTCGTCTCCGGCGTGACGACGGCGTTCAACATGTTGCTCATCGCTGTCGCGCTGGTCACGGGATTGTTGATCGCCAACGTCATCGTGCCGCCGCGCAAAAATTTGTGAAGTCCGATTTGGGCAGACAGGTTTTCCTAATTTAGCAAAATCTCACCGCCCAAGTCGGACTTCGCCCTCGCCAAAGATGTGGAAAATAATTTTTGTTATTCTCGCTTTCTTTTCCTGCCCAGCCTCGGCACAATTTTTCAGCACGTGCAGCAGTGGCTCCGACTACGAGTTGGAGCGCTCCATCCGCGCGCATGAAGAACATATTTATCGTCTCACACAAAAATTTCTCGATGGTTATTATTTGCAGCGTAAAAATTTGCCGAAGGATTTTGCGCCGGCAAACCGCGACATGGTTGTGCGCTATTTAGCCCAATTGCCGCCCGCACGAAAAACCGCCGTTCTGTTTTATGCTTACAGCGACCATCGGCTCTGCACTTGGCTGCTGGCGCCGCCACGAGCGACGGTGGCGCATACGCAAACCATTGAATCTGCTTGGTTCAAAAACATTGACACGAAACTCAAAAATGCATTGGGCGTCACGGCCAGCGAAGCCAAGCGCGCCCCAGTGCAGCGCGGATTGCAAATTGTAAAACCGGACACCACACGCACTGACGAAGCAACACTGACACAAACCATTCACGAACTCAGCGCGATATTACTACCGCCGCCGATTGTTGAGGTTTTGTTGAAGGACAGTGTGCGGGTGTTGGCACTGGTGCCGGTCGCGCCACTGGGAACAATTCCATTTGGTCTTTTGCAACTCGGCGGTAAAATGCTGATTGACCGAATGTCAATCGTCGTGGCGCCGGGATTTTTTATTTTTAAAGACGGCCCGGAGCCTTCTCCGCGCGAGTTCACTCATCCTATTATCGCTGGTAATCCACTCGGCTGGACGGATCGTGAGTGGATTTTTCCCGCGCTTCCCGGCGCGCGCGATGAAGTGTTGGCGGTGGCTGGTGCGCTCAACGCCGTGGCGCTGGTTGATTCGGCGGCGAGCCAAAAAAATATCATGGCGCGGTTGCGAAAATATCCAAACACCAAACTGGTGTATTTGGCAACACACGGCATTGCCAGTTGGGCCAATCCGCGCGATGCCAGCTTTCTCCTGATGAGTGACGGCCGTTGGCCGGCAGCGAAGATTCAGAACCTTGCGCTCAAATCGCGCCCCTTGGTGGTGTTGAGCGCCTGTCAAACTGGCCTCGGCAAAGATTTTGACGTCGGCACCATCGGCATGGCGCGCGCTTGGCAACGCGCCGGCGCTTCCAGCATCGTGATGAGTTTATGGAATGTGGATGATTTTGCGACCCAACAACTTATGACCCAATTTATTCGATTACTGCCGCAATGGCCGGTTGACGAAGCTTTGCGCTTGGCCATGCAGCAAGCGCGCGCGGTGAATCCGCACCCGGCCTATTGGGCCGGTTTTAGCGTGTTCGGCGCACCGAGTTATTAACCGAAATGCAGCGAGGAAGATTGTGAAAAAAACAATTCTCGTTTGGACGTTGAACCTGCTCAATATTTTTCTTTTGCTGAGTTGTGTAAAAAATAGCCAAACCGATTTTCCCCTCCAGCCCGTTCCCCTCACGCAAATTCAGCTTGAAGACAATTTTTGGTCGCGCCGACTCGAAACCAACCGCACTGTCACCATTCCTTACGCTTTCAAAAAATGCGAAGAGTTGGGCCGCATGGATAATTTCGCCATTGCCGGCGGACTAAAAAGCGGCAAGCACCGCGGCATTTATGCGTTTGACGATTCCGACGTTTACAAACTCATCGAAGGCGCGTCGTACTCTTTGAGCATTCATCCTGATGCGAAACTCAATCATTATGTCGATAGTCTGATTACATTGATTGCGGCGGCACAAGAAGATGACGGCTACTTATTCACTTGCCGTACCAACAAAGCCGAACGGTTGCAGCGCAGTGCCGGCCCCACCCGCTGGTCGAATTTGCAATGGAGCCATGAATTATATAATATGGGGCATTTGTATGAAGCCGCAGTGGCGCATTTTCAAGCGACGGGCAAGCGCGCGCTGCTCGAGGTTGCCATCAAAAATGCGAATCTGCTTGCCAACACTTTCGGGCCGAATGGCCTGCAACTTCCGCCCGGCCATCAGGAAATTGAAATCGGTTTGGCTAAACTCTATCGCGTGACCGGCGAGAAAAAATATCTGGCGTTGGCAAAATTTTTTCTGGATCAACGCGGCCAGGCAAACAAGGGCCGGAAACTTTGGGGTGAGTATGCGCAAGATCATCAGCCGATTTTTGCGCAGGACGAAGCCGTCGGTCACGCCGTGCGGCAAGCGTATATGAATGCGGGATTGCTGGAAGTCGCGGCATTAACCGGCGACCCGCGATACTCGCAAGCGAGCTCGCGTTTGTGGGAAAGCGTCGTCGGTAAAAAATTATATATCACCGGCGGCCTCGGCTCGATCGGCAGCGGCGAACGTTTTGCGGCGAATTACGATCTGCCCAATTTGAGCGCATATCAGGAAACCTGCACGGCAATTGCCAACGCGATGTGGAATCACCGATTCTTTTTACTCACGGGCGACGCGAAATATATCGACGTGATGGAACGCGCGCTTTACAACGGGCTGCTTGCCGGTGTCGCGATGAGTGGTGACAAATTTTTCTATCCGAATCCGCTCGCTTCGCGCGGCTATCACGAGCGCAGTCCGTGGTTTGATTGCCCGTGTTGCATCAGCAACATGAGCCGTTTCCTGCCGGCGTTGCCGGGTTATATTTACAGCTATATGAATGAGAGTGTTTACGTCAATCTTTTTGTAGCGAGTCGCGCCGCGCTCACGCTGAATCAAACCACGGTGCAATTTCAACAGGAAACCCAGTATCCGTGGAACGGCAAGGTGAAAATCACGGTGACGCCGGAGCAGCCGGTTGAATTTGATCTGCGCGTGCGCATTCCCGGCTGGGCGCAGAATCAACCCGTTCCCACCGATTTGTATCATTTTCAAAACGAAAATTCTGAACGAGCGGCGCTCAAAGTGAACGGCGCAACCGTTGAAATTGCATTGCAAAACGGCTACGTGCGTTTGTCGCGTCGCTGGCAAAAAGGCGACATCGTCGAATTGGATTTGCCGATGCCGGTACGGCGTGTCGTCGCCAATGAAAATGTCAAAGATGATTTGGGTAAAATTGTTTTGCAACGCGGCCCCATCGTGTATTGCCTCGAATGGCCGGACCATCGCGACGGGCGCGTGATGAATCTGCTGCTGCCGGACGAGGCTGAATTGACTTCAGAATACCGCGCGGATTTATTGAATGGTGTAACCGTTATAAAAGGAACAGCAAATGAAGTTACGGCCGGCAAGGACGGCACAAAACTGGTGCAAAAAGAGCAAGATTTCGTAGCGATTCCATATTTTGCGTGGGCGCATCGCGGTGCGGGCGAAATGACGGTGTGGATTCCGAATGAATTGTCGCGAGTGGCGCCTATCGGCGGCTCGGCACTTTCCACAACGGCTCGCGCCAGCAGCTCCGGAGGCAATGAAGTCGTCGCGCTCAATGATCAGCGTGTGCCGAAAAATTCGCGCGATCTTTCAAGTGGCGTTTTTGTTTGGACGCCGCGACGTGATACGGTCTGGGTGCAATATGATTTTCCCAAAGTGGAAGAAATTTCTGCGGCCAAAGTATATTGGTTCGCGAATCAAAATTGTCAACCGCCGCAATCGTGGCGCATTTTGGCGCAGATCGACGGCAAGTGGGAGCCGGTTTATAATCCCACCAGAGTGTGGGGCGTTGCAGTCAATCAATATAATCAAGCGATTTTTGAAACAGTGCGCACGAAGGCCCTGCGGCTCGAAGCGATTCTGCCGCCGAATGTTTCCGGCGGAATTGGGGAGTGGGAGGTTGATTGAATCGTTGCGCTAGCTGAAATTTTTATTCACACTTTATCAAAAGCAGATTAACGCGAGGAGGATTTTAATGAAAACGATTAAGCGTTTTCACGGCAGGCATCTGTTGCTGATGCTCATTATATTGGCCGGTTTGGGAAATGCCCAAGAAAAAAAGCGGCTCACCTTCGACCAAATCTTCAAAAATGCCGAACCCAAACTTATCAAAAGTCTGCCGAACATCATTGGCTGGGCGGATGACGTGAATTATTTGGAGATGAAGAAAAAAGAGGGCGACAAAACCAACAAAGTTTACGCCATCAACGCTGTCACCGGCGAGGAAAAGGTTTATCGTGATTTGGAGCAATTTGCCGCGCTGGTGGATAGCGGCATTTCCGTTGCCTCGCCGTCGTCTTTTAATGAGAATTATACGCGACTAATTTACCTAAAGAAAAACGATTTGTATTTTCTCGACACGCAAGCCAAAGCTTTCAAGCGCCTCACGCAAACGGCAGCAGAAGAAAAAAATCCCACACTCTCGCCGGATGGAAATTTTGTGGCGTTTACACGCGACAATAATTTGTTCGCCATCGACGTGAATGCCGGCCGCGAAATTCAATACACCAATGATGGCTCGGACGTCGTTTACAACGGCTGGGCCTCGTGGGTGTATTATGAAGAAATTCTCGGCCGCGGCTCGCGCTATCGCGCCTTCTGGTGGTCGCCGAACAGCGCGCATCTGGCGTTTTACCGTTTCGATGATACGAAGGTACCGGTGTTTCCAATCTACAACTCCGAGGGCGTACACGGCTTTTTAGAAAACCAGCGTTATCCCAAAGTCGATGATCCCAATCCGGACGTACGTATCGGCATCTCCCCGGCGGTCGGCGGCAGCGTGATGTGGGCGGATTTCAACGAGAAAGACGATCAATATTTCGGCGCGCCGTTTTGGACACCGGATGGCAAACAGCTTTTAGTGCAATGGATGAATCGCGGACAGGATAATTTGAAACTGTTTGCGGTTGATCCCGCGACCGGCAAGAAAGCCGAAATTTATAATGAGACGCAGAAGTCGTGGGTGGATTGGTTCGAAGAGATTGATTTTCTGCGTGACAATAAAGGCTTCATCATTGAAAGCGACAAAGACGGCTGGAATCATCTCTATCTTTACGGCATGGATGGAAAGTTAAAAAGTAGAATCACGCAAGGCAACAGCACCATCGTCGATGTTCTGCTGGTGGACGAGAAAAACCAGCGCGTTTATTTTACCGCGAAAAAAGAAGCTTCGACGCGCACGGATTTGTATCGCGCCAAGCTCGACGGCAAAGAGATCACGCGCTTGACTGCCGGTGATTTCACGCACAACATTCGTCTTTCCACAGGCGGCTCGTATTTTATCTCAACGTATTCCAATGTTTCGACGCCGCAAAAAATGGGGCTGTACAAAAGCGGCGGCCCAATGCTCAAAGAATTGGGCGACAGCAAAACACTGGAATTTGCCAACTATGAATTGGCTAAAACCGAATTGTTCCGCGTTCTGACGGCGGATGGTTATAACTTGCCGGTGGTGTGGACGCTGCCGACGAATTTTGATCCGAACAAAAAATACCCGGTGCTGATCAGCATCTACGGCGGCCCGGGCGCGGGCACGGTTTCAGATTCGTGGCGCGGCCTCAATGCGCAATGGTGGGCGCAGGAAGGCATGATACAAGTGGCGATGGATCATCGGGCCTCTGGGCATTTCGGCAAAGAAGGCGTGGCGTTGATGCACCGCAACCTCGGCAAATGGGAGATGCACGATTACATCGAAGTGGCAAAATGGCTGCGGGCCAAACCGTTTGTTGATACCACGAAAATTTGCATCACTGGCGGCAGCTATGGCGGCTACGTCACGGCGATGGCGCTCACTTACGGCGCGGATTATTTTACGCACGGCATCGCCTCATCGTCGGTGATTGATTGGAAGTTGTACGACTCACATTACACCGAGCGTTACATGGATCTGGCCAAAGAAAATCCAGAAGGCTATACAGCCGGTTCGGTGCTAACTTATGCGAACAAATATAAGGGGATGTTGCGCATGGTGCACGGCACGATGGATGATAATGTTCACATGCAAAACAGTATTCAATTGGTGAATACCTTGGAAGACCTTGGCAAACATTTTGAGTTTATGGTTTATCCTGGCGGACGCCACGGCTGGGGCGGAGCGAAGGCGACACACTCGCGGAACGAATCGTACCGGTTTTATTACAAATATCTTTTGGAGAAGGAATTTCCGGAGAAGTTGTTTAACAGCGCGCGGTAAGGCGTTGTAAAGTAATAAATTTTACAATTGTCATGGAGCGCAGCGCGGAATCTGCGGCGAAAAAGATTCCTCGTCGCTTTGCTCCTCGGAATGACAATTGTATATGTATATTTTGTTTTTTACGGCTCCTAAACATTAATAAAAACGCCGATGAGACCCGGCTGGGCTTCATCGGCGTTGGGCGGTGCGATTTTGGCCTCGTGCAAAAAAACTTTAAATGCCCGGCTTTGGACAAATTGTTTCGCACCGCCAGATTCATTTGCTGGCTAAAGTTTCGTTGCTGTGCAAAATTTCCTGCAGCCGCACGAAGTAGATTTCCTTCTCATCTTCGCCTTTGGGCGGAGCGCCGGCGGCGCTTAACAGGCGCTGATTTTCCAAAAAAGTGTGGGCTAAAAACGCATACAAGCGATTTTGCGGCACCGGATCGTTGCGGCTCAACTCGCGCAAGGACTTCACAAAAAGCGTCATGTCGTCCTGCGGAAAACTCGTTTGATACTTCATCACTTGAAAGGTGGCGCTGTTGCGAATGCAGGCATGTTCGCTTTTCAGCGCCAGCAGATAGCTGCGCCGAGCGAGTTTCTGTTTGGCTGATGGCGGCATATTCTCCTGCGCGGCGGCGCTTCCGATCAAAGTTGCCAGCAGCGAGGCGATAACGATCATTTTGCGAATCATGATGATCTCCTGTCTTATGATTTTAATAAAAATGTTGGTGCAGAAATCTGAATTACTTAAAAATTTCAAAGAAAAAATCTTTAATCGACGATTGGCGTGACTGCCACCTTCTGTATTGTTGGCGTGTCGCCAAGCCCACCGGGCCGTCCCAAATGCCGCCGTGCAGCATCGCATCAAAAACCCGCACGGCTAAGACGTTTTCCTGATTCGACAACAGCATCTCCGCTGGGATGAAATAAGCGCGGTTCTGCTGATAGTAGTCCTCGTAAAATCCGCGATAGTTGGGTCGATCCGGCCAGCGGCCGGTTTTGCCTAAAAACTTTCCATTCAAATACACTTCGTCCACGTCATCGACTTTTCCCAATATGAGAATGAGTTTTTCGTTCGCCAGCTCGCGGGGCAAGCGAAAGTTTTTTCGATACCAGCCGATGCCGTCGTAATTTTTATGGCCGTAGCTATCCCAGTAACTCGGTACCGCCACTTGCTGCCAACTGGCATCGTCCCAATCCGGTAGCGTAAAATTGTCATCATCTCCGATTTGCAGTTTCCACCAACCATCCAGCCGCAGCGATAATTGTATTTGCTCCAGCGAATAGAATATCCCAATATCGCCTTCCATAATTCCACCGGCTAAATCGTCGTCATACACTCGCACGGCAATCACATTCTTGCCGGTCGGATTCAAAAATTCTTTTGGAATCAAATAGTTTCGTGAAAGGTTGTAGGCGGTTTCATAGCGCGGCGGAAATCCGCCTTGGTAGCCAATCAATTTACCATTGATATAAGTCTCATCAACATCATCGATGCTGCCCAAATGCACATATAAAAGATACTCCTGCGCCTGTGCCGGCGTTTGAAAACTCTTGCGATACCAGGCATAACCATCATAACCCGGAAAGCCCTGGTTCTCCCAAGCTCCTGGCACATGAACCTGCTCCCAGCGAGAATCATCATAATTGCGTTCGCTGTAGGTGAGATCATCGCCAATTTCAAATTTCCACTCGCCCCGGAGTGAAAGAGCACGGCGCCATTCTTGAGCGCTTGCCGGCGCGAACGCCAGCAGAGCAAGTAACGCGAGATAATTGCTGGCTTTTATTATATTCTGGTTTCTATTCATATTCGTCATGTGTTTTGTTTTTTGTTACGCTATATAATACGACTTGGGATTTTTCGAGTTGTCAGAGTCTTATGAAAGATTGTCAAAAATTGTCACGGCGATAATTTAATGTGGCGTTTACATCCTGGCTGCGGCCGGCACACAGGCAGGCTGGATGCTTGTGCTTACGACATTTTCGGTAATGGGCAGTGGGAACGGGGTGCAAAGCTATAAGTTTTACCCGAGAAATTTGTAGCCGATGCCGTGCACCGTGATGATGAAATCAGGATTGGCGGGATCTTTTTCAATTTTCTTGCGCAGCTTCAAGATGTGGTTATCAACTGTGCGCGTGGTGGGATATTCTTCAATGCCCCAAACTTTATCTAACAACTCGTCGCGACTTACAGTCTTGCCGCGATTCGTAATGAGGTGGCGTAAAATTTCAAACTCTTTCGGCGTCAGCTCGATGGCCTCACCGGCTTTCGTGGCGTGATAATGCGCAAAATCCAAAACCATCTCACCAAAAGCATACGTGTCGCTTGGCTTTCCGGCCGTAGAGCCGTGTCGCCGCAACAGCGCGTGAATTCGTGCCAGCAGCTCGCGCAAGCTGAACGGCTTGGTCACGTAATCGTCTGCGCCCAGTTCTAATCCCAACACTTTGTCGATTTCTTGGCCCTTCGCCGTCAACATGATGACCGGCGTATTATTGCCTTTGGCCCGCAGCGTTTTGCAAACTTCATAGCCCGGCATTTTCGGCAGCATGAGATCCAAGAGAATCAAATCCACTGGATTCGCCACGGCATAATTCAATCCGGCCAAACCATCGGCCTCGACATGGACTTCATAGCCTTCAAAGGTAAGATTATCTTCCAAGCCGCGCGCCATATCCGGCTCGTCTTCGATGATGAGAATTTTGGCCATGATCGTTACTCCGTGTTATTTTGAAACGATGGGAAATTTCAGGAGAAAGCCGCTGCCTTTTCCCGGTGTGCTGCTCACCTCGACACGGCCGTGATGCGCTTGCACGACGTGCTGCACCAGCGCCAGCCCGATGCCGGCGCCGCGGGTTTCGTGGCCGACGGTTTCCACGCGATAAAATTTGTCAAAGATTTTGTCGAGGTGTTTGGTCTCGATGCCGAGGCCGCGATCCCGCACTTCAATCACCGCCCACTCGCCTTCGCGCCGCAGCGCGACGGTAATATGTTTTTCCTGCTCGCTGTATTTGACGGCATTGTCGAGCAAGTTTAGAAAAGCCTGCGCTACTGCTTCGGCATCGGCGTTAATCGGCGGCACGTCGCCATCGAGTTTTTCAATCAAAACAAAACCGCGCTGCTGCAAATGGAAACGATAGCTATCGAGCGCGTCTTTAATAAGCGCGGGCAACGCAACCCTTTTCGGCTCGTACGCCTTGCGACCAGCTTCGATGCGCGAAAAATCCAGCAGATTATTGACCATACGCGTCAGCCGCGCCGCTTCCCGCGCCAGCGTGCGATAATATTCCTGCCGTTTTTCCTCGGAAGCGAGACGGCCCATTTCCAAGGTCTCGGCAAACATGCGAATCAATCCCAACGGCGTGCGCAAATCGTGCGAGACATTATCGACAAAATCTGATTTCAAGCGCGCCAGCTCGGTTTCACGCAGAATAATTCGCAACAGCAAAAGCACCGCCACCAAAATAACGGCGTCGATCCCCAGCATCAAAAATAGCGTGCGTTGTGTCCGGCTGCGCGCGATTTGCGCCGTGCTGAGGCCTGTCAGCGTGATGGCAAGTTTCATATCCGGCAACACCCAAAGCGCCTCTTCCTGTTCAAAAATAGTATTCGCTGAATCTTGCGTGGCAAAGATGAGGCGTTCCGTGCCGGCCTGCTTGACCGCGAGCAAGAAATTTTTGGATTCAAATTCCGCTATTTTGTGGCGCAAAACCTGTCGCACAAAATCTTCCGAAGAAACCAGCAAGCCGCCGAGGTGCGCCGGCGCCTCTTTAATTTCTACATCGAATGAAAAGACGATAAGTAATTTGGTGCCGGTTGAGTCAATCTCGAGCTTCAAGACCACGGGACGTGAGTAGCCTTTGCGCGCTTGCTCCCGCATCTTTTCGATTTCTGTCGCGCCGGCGGCGAGAGCGCGAGAAATGTTTTGCGTAATTTGATCATGCTGGGTTGCCATTGAATCCGGCAGCGCCAAATAAAGATCGTTGGTTTGCGCAACAAAAGCGCCACTGAGCACAGTGTAACGTTGTTGCACCCTTTTCAATCTGGACTCGATTTGAAATTGGGAATTCGGCAGCCCGCCATCGGTCTGCAACTCAGCGCGCAAAAAATTGCCCCAGCCGTTGATCACGTCCCAGCAATACTGATTGACCGAAAACAAAATAGCCTCGAGTTGCGCTTGATAGAGATTTTGAATGATCTGCTCGCGTTCGTTCAAACCGGCGAGTTCCACTACCGTATAAGTAAAAATCGGTACGAGGATCAAAAGACACACCGGCACGACCATGCGCCAGAAAGGGCTAACTCGATGGCGTTGATGAACGGCTTGCTTTGTTTTCGCGCGAAATTGCATGGTGAAAATTTAATTGATCCGTTCAAAAGAATTGTCAATCCGGGGTCAAAAGATGTAAAAAGATGTCACGCGACCAGTAATCGTTTTGCCCTCGACAGTTTGCAAAAATCAATTAGCTAAAATTTGGCAAAAACCACAAGGTTAATCAGGTTGATTTCATATTGGTTTTATTCAACGATACCATTTGCTTCTCTTCAATGTCTGGTGTATATTATCACAATTTTGTGATTTGTACAAGCCTTATAAAATATTGAGTGAAGTTAAAATAAAAACCATGCAGTTCGTATATTCTTGTGAACAAAAGCGAACCTTGTTTTAAAGGAAGCATCATGAACACCAGCCGCCGCGATTTTATGAAAACCGCCGCCCTTGCCGGCGCGGGCATTTCCATTTTGCCCTCACACGTTGTTTTTGCCGACAACAAAACGCCGAAAGTTCGGCTCGGCTTCATCGGCGTGGGATTGCGCGGACAGGATCATCTCGATCTCACCCTGCGCCGCGCGGATTCGGAAGTCGTCGCGATTTGCGATATTCAACAGCGCATGATTGATTCTGCTCTTGACGTGGTCAAAAAATCCGGCAAGCCGTCGCCGCGTGTCATTAATGAAGGCCCGTATGGTTATCGAAAATTGTTGGAGATGAAAGACGTTGACGCGGTGATCATCGCCACGCCGTGGGAATGGCATTCGGTGATGTGTCTCGATGCGATGAATGCAAAAAAGTACACCGGCTGTGAAGTCAATGTCGGCATGACGGTAGAAGAGTGCTGGGATTTGGTGAATGCTTCCGAGCGCACCGGCATGCCGTTGATGATGCTGGAAAATGTTTGCTATCGCCGTGATGTGATGGCGATTCTCAACATGGTGCGGCAGGGCTTGTTCGGCGAGATGGTGCATTTGCAGGCAGGTTATCAACACGATTTGCGTGAGGTGAAATTCAACAACGGCAAGCAGCCGTACGGCGGCGGCGTGGAGTTTGGCGAGAAAGGGTTCTCCGAAGCGCAATGGCGCACGCAACATTCAGTCACGCGCAACGGCGATTTGTATCCGACGCACGGTGTCGGGCCGGTGGCGATGATGACGGACATCAATCGTGGCAATCGCTTTATTTCACTGGTTTCGTATGCTTCGAAAACGCGCGGCTTGCACGAACATATCGTCAAAAACGGCGGGAAGGAACATCCAAATGCGAAAGTCAAATTCAAGCTCGGCGATGTGGTGACGACGATGATCAAAACGAATAACGAAGAAACGATTTTGCTGCAACACGACACCAGTCTCCCACGCCCGTATTCATTGGGCTTTCGCGTGCAGGGCACGCGCGGCTTGTGGATGGACGTGAATAAATCGTTGTACCTCGAAGGCGTCAGCAAAGAAGCGCATCGCTGGGAAGAAGCAAAACCGCATCTCGAACAATACGATCATCCGTTGTGGAAAAAATTTGGTAACGACGCGCAAGGCGCGGGACACGGCGGCATGGATTTTTTCGTGTTGCATGCGTTTATCGAATCGGTGAAACGCAAAACCAACCCGCCGCTGGATGTTTACGATGCCGTCGCGTGGAGCGCGATCACGCCGCTTTCTGAAGCTTCTATTGCGCTCGGCGGCGAGTCCGTCGAGTTCCCGGATTTCACGCGCGGCAAATGGATGTATCGCAAAAATACATTTGCACTGGATGATCAGTATTGAACGGTTGGCTGGTTTGCCGGTTGGCCAGTTAAACGGGAGTCGTGTTAAATTCTTTCATGCCAGCGTTCACTTTCTGCGAGAAATTCGCTGGACAAGCAGCTTATAATGTCATCCCGTAGGGATCTTGTTAAAAAGCAAGCACAGTCTTTGAGACGAACAAGATGCTTTCAGCATGACATGCAACGAGGAATACATATGAAAATTTTCAAAACAATTATGCTGGTGTTCATCTTTGTCGGCTTGAATGCACACGGACAGGCCCCCAATAAAACGCGCACCGAGAATGTCTTCTTAATCCTCGTCGACGGCCTGCGCTGGCAGGAAGTGTTCTCCGGCGCGGATTCAACGATGATGAATAAAGCCCATGGCAATGTTGCCGATTCCGTGACGCTCAAGAAAAAATACTGGCGCGACACCCCGGAAGCGCGGCGCGCGGCGTTGATGCCGTTCGTGTGGAATGTCGTCGCTAAACAGGGCCAGCTTTACGGCAATCAGGAAAAAGGCAGCATCGTCAAAGTGACGAACACGCGGCATTTTTCTTATCCCGGCTACAGCGAGATGATCGTGGGCTACGCCGACAGCGCGATCAACAGCAATAACAAATTTCTCAATCCCAATGTCAGCGTGTTTGAATGGCTGCATCAAAAGCCGCGCTTCAAAAATAAAGTCGCGGCGTTTGGCGCGTGGGATGTGGTGTCGTGGATCATCAACTATGAACGCTGCGGCTTTTACGTCAACAGCGGCGTCGAGCCGGTGACCGTCGGCAAAGTCTCCGCCGAGCAGGCGCTGCTCAATCGCTTGAAAGCCGAACTGCATCACCCGTGGGGCGGAGAACCGTATGATGCCATCACGTTTTACGCCGCGCTCGAATACATTAAAGCCAACCAACCGCGCGCCATGTGGATCACGTTTGGCGAGACTGACGAATTCGCCCACGAAGGCCGTTACGATAATTATCTCAATGCCGCGCAGCGCACGGATCATTTGCTCAAAACGCTTTGGGAAACTTTGCAATCAATGCCGCAATATCGCGATAAGACGTCGTTGATCGTCGCGGTCGATCATGGCCGCGGTTATGCGCCCAAGGAATGGACGAGTCACGGCATCAAGTACAAAGGCGCCGATAATATTTGGATTGCGATCATGGGGCCGGACACCCCGGCATTGGGTGAGAGAATCAATTCGGGAAATCACACGCAAAGTCAGATTGCCGCAACAGTGGCCGCCGTGCTTGGCGAAGATTATTGCGCCAGCCAACCCAAAGCCGCGCCGCCGCTACGCGAAGCGCTGAAGACGGCGAAATAGCAAATTACCCGCGCGCCGCGCAAGCGCCCAACGACCGCAGGAGAAACGCAATTAAAAATTTTAAAGAAAGAATTTAAAGCCGGGAGAAAAAGCATGAGATTTATGCGTTTGCTCACCCTCCTTTTTATTTTGGGCGAAAACATCTTCGCCCAAACTCCGCCACCACAACCTCTCGCGCCAACGCCTTCCGCGCGCCAGCTCGCGTGGCATGAGCTGGAATATTACGGCTTCCTGCATTTCACGATGAACACGTTTACCGACAAAGAGTGGGGCTTTGGCGATGAATCGCCGGCGTTATTTAACCCGACGGATTTTGACGCGAATGCCATCGCGCGTATCGCGAAAGAAGTGGGAATGAAAGGACTCATTCTCACCGCCAAACATCACGATGGGTTTTGTTTGTGGCCGTCGCGATACACCGAGCATTCGGTGAAAAACAGTCCGTGGAAAAACGGCAGGGGCGACGTCGTCAAAGAATTTGCCGAGGCCTGTCGCCGTCACGGTTTGAAGTTCGGCGTGTATCTTTCGCCGTGGGATCGCAATCACAAAGATTATGGCAAGCCCCGACCATCCTTTGTGCCTTTAGATGAAGATCGGGGCAAGCCGGAATATATTGCGTATTATCGCAATCAACTCCGCGAGCTGCTCACCAACTACGGCGAGATTTTTGAAGTGTGGCATGATGGCGCAAACGGCGGCGACGGTTTTTATGGCGGGGCGCGCGAAACCCGCACCATCGACCGCACGAAATATTATGACTGGCCCACGACGTGGTCGCTCGTGCGGCAACTGCAACCGAACGCCGTGATTTTCAGCGACGTCGGCCCGGACATTCGCTGGGTGGGAAATGAGAGCGGCTATGCCGGCGAAACCTGCTGGGCGATGTACGATCCCATCGGCGTCAACGGCGACGCGCCCGCGCCCGGTTATACGCGCGACAAAGAAGGCATCGAAGGCCATCGCAACGGCAAGCAGTGGCTGCCGGCGGAATGCGACGTGTCGATTCGCCCCGGCTGGTTTTATCACGCCAATCAAGACAGTTTGGTTAAATCTCCGGAAAAATTATTCGAGCTTTATTTCCAATCCGTTGGCCGCAACGGTTCGTTGTTGCTGAACGTGCCGCCGGATCGCCGCGGGCGTTGGCATGAAAATGATGTGCAGGCGCTGCGAGGATTCAAGCGTTTACTCGACCAAACTTTCTCTCGTGATTTTGCCGCGGGCGCCAAAGTGACAGCCTCAAACGTACGCGATAATGATCGCCACTTTGCCGCTGGAAACGTCGTCGATGGAAAAAAGGAAACGTATTGGGCGACGGATGACTCGGTGACGGCCGCGTCGCTCGTTCTCACGTTGCCGAAGCCGGAAACATTCAATTGTGTGATGTTGCAAGAATTTATTCCATTGGGGCAACGCGTCGAGGCTTTTGTCATTGAGCAATGGAATGGCAACCATTGGGCGACGGTTGCAAGCGGCACCACGATTGGCCACAAGCGGCTGTTGCGTTTTCCTCAGGTGACGGCGGATAAAGTTCGCGTGACGATTCGGCAAGCGAAAGCGTGTCCGGTGATTTCGCGCATCGCCATGTTTGCGGCGATTTAATGAAGAGAAAACGTTTGTCGATGCGAGACCAAGTTTAAAGCCGGTTGGGGATGCGCAGTCCGGCGGACAGGTGGTGAGGTTGTCGCATAAGAAAGTTTGCGTTTTCCGTCTTATGCTGCACGTTCGTGCTGCGTAAGAAAGTACGAAACTTGGAGCCGTCTGGCGGTTAATTGTTTTACTGCACTGAAATTTAGGCTTGCTTTTTTCAAAACCTGGTTCCATCTTATGCTGCACGAACGCGCAGCTTTTGCCGATTTTTTGGGGCAGTCGAAGAAGTGTTAGGCCAAAACGAAATACTAAAGGATTCATCGTCGATCAACAGAGCGTGACACTATGGCATTCGAAATCAAGACACGTAACATTTTTATCGATACGGCGATTTTTGTAGAGTCAAACTTTCAGTTTCAGTCGTCAGTTTTTCAAAAGTTGGCCGAGCTTGCGCAGACCAAAGAAATTTCCATTTACTTAACGGAAATAACAGTAAACGAGATCAGAGCCAATATACATGAAGAAATCCAAAAAGCCGAGGCAGCTCTAAACAGTCTTAAAACAAAAGCAAAGATTCTGAAAAACTTGACTGTCTACAAAGAATTTTTCAACCCATTCGACTCAAAAGAAGCCGAGCGTCTACTGCTCAATCAATTTGAGTCATTCTTAAATCAAGCAAGCGTTAAAACAATTTCATCAGAAAAAACCTCGATAAGCAGAGTCTTTTCAAAATATTTTGACAAAAAGCCACCCTTTGGAGCCGATAAAAAGAAATCCGAATTCCCAGACGCATTTGCATTGGCTGCCCTAGAAGAGTGGTGTAGCCGCGTTGATGAAACTATGTATGTCATTTCTGGTGATAATGATGTGCTGGAAGCTAGTAGGGTTGCAGATGTTTTACACCCTCTGAGAAAAGTCGAGAAATTTTTGCACATATTTAATTATTGTTCAGATCCACAGTCATCCTTTCTAACAGAGATTTTGAACAACAATATGCAAAAGGTTGAAGCTGAAATTGAAGAGAAATTCACTTCATTAGGGTTCATATTGAGTGATGAAGACGGTGACATAAATGATGTAGAAGTAAACCAAATCGAAGTTAACGAGCAATATATTATTGATATTGAAGATAATCGCGCAGAATTACAATTGTTGACTACAATACACTACTCTGTTGATTTGTCCTATTGGGATTATTCTACTGCTATCTACGATAGTGCTGAGGGAGATGTCTTTCCAATCGATCAAATAAAAAACAATCCCGAATTCTCCGAAGATATACCCGTTGAACTTATCATAAAGTACAAAAGCGAAGACCCTCAATATTTTGAAATAGAATCGCTTATTCTAAATTGTGGAGATATTGAGATATCTGTTGGTGAAGATATATACGATTATGTGTAGTTTTGTTGATGAAGTCGAGTAAGTATGAGAAACTTTCAAACTAACAGAATTTAGATTCAACCTTAAGGGCAAAGTTTGAAGGAGCAAAAAGCGTCGCAAGTTCGTGGAAGAAAAAAATCTGTCTTGAATTTCGGACAAAAGTATCGTGGTAAATGACTGGCTTTAATCTAACACCCTGGTGGTCGTGGACGCGGCCAGCGCGTCCATGATTTCGAAGACCGTGCTCGATAGGCCACGCCAGACAGCAGCGGTGTTATATCCTCAAAAGCAAAGCCCATTTAAAATTATTTGAAGAAGATTTTCAAGCTTGCACATGTTGCGTTATCATTTGGCAACGCACTTGCTTGATATACACGCACATTGGCGGCGATTCGTCACGGAAAAATTAAAATGGAACGTGATCATGAAAAACAAAGTTACGATCTTAGCTTTCTGGTATCTAATAATTGCGCCCCTGGCGTATGGACAAACCGCAAAAGTTTTTGCCGCTGCGGATTATCAACGGGCCGTTAGCAGGCTGGGCGGCAACACCGGCAAGCTGATGGACAACAATATCCAGCCACAATGGCTGCCCGACGGCAGGTTGTGGTACAGAG
>CAYZFF010000046.1:0-18774 GCA_964477305.1 uncultured Cytophagia bacterium | reverse complement strand
ATTGAGTCAGCGGATGTTGGCGCTGGCGCAGAACCGCTGAAAGCAGCAGTAAATGTCGATGCAGTTTTGAAATCACGAAGGCACAAAGGATCGCCACTGAAATAACTTTCCCATTTGACGCGACTGTCATTTCCACATGCTTTTGGCGCGAATTCAGTGGTTTAAAGCCTGTGGATGCCCGATTAAAGCACTCGGGCATGACGATCACTTGGGTAAATTATTTAATCGGCATTGCTCAGAAAGTTTTATGAGATGGCTTTGTCTTTTTATGCCTTCTTGACTCTGTGATTCAACAAGCTGCTTGTGAGTCGAAAAATTTTAAAAATTTATTCTGCGTTTGAGGGCGTTAGAAATTAATGGGTGCCGTGTTCAATCTCCTCAACTTTAATCCAGCCGACGTTCGGGCCCCAGCCGTCTTGGGGATCGGCGTCGCTGAAGCGCAAAATCAATTTGCCTTTGGCCCACAGCGCAGGATTGGTTAACTCCAGCACATGCTCGGTCACTTCGCCGCGAGCGCTGTTGCCTTCATCCAACAACAACGTATCGCCGGCGGCGACGCGACACTCGCCGTTGGCGCTGAAAGTGATTTTGACTTTTAAAGTTGTCGGTTGAATCGGAAATGCATAACTGAACCATTGCGCGCCATCGGCCACGCGATCTTTGTTGCCGCCTTCGAAGCCGGAAATCCACGAGTCTTTTTCTTCGCCGAGATAATATTCGCTGTCATCGCCGCAATCGGCCAGCATAAAGGGCTGCACGATGCCGTTATAAAACGCCTCCGCGGCTGTGGCGGCCGGGAGACGCTGTTTTTTGCCATTGCGCAGCCACTCGAGATAATACTGAAAATGCGCGCCATCTTTTTTGTAACTCACCGGCAGACTCGCCGCCCACACCGATTTATCGAGGCCGGCTTGCAGCGGGGCAGATTGAAAATTGGCTTTCTTTGCACCCGCTGCCGGTTCGAGACGATAAAAAAGCTGCGCCGAAAAATCCGATTTCGCGCCGGCTACTTGCAGGTTAACTTGTAGCGGCTGCGGCCCACGGCTATAAAAATTTTGCGGCGGAAGATGCGTGGCAGCAGCAACGCGACGCAAAGGCATGTAGATGCCGCGCGTCAACAATTTATCGGTAAACGGCACCATATAATCGTCGTTGATTTTTACGCGATAGCGCCCGGGCGCAACGTCAAAGAATTTGACGGTCGCACGACGGCCCCAGCTAATTGAGGACAACATATTGAAACGAATGGTGTCGCCTTTCACGCGCAGATTTTCGATCCACAATGCATTCGCTCCGCCGGCGCTGGGTTGGGCGCCGAGAAAAACATACGCATCGCCGGTGCGCTGGCGCATCAGCTCGAAGCTTGTCGCAGCGCTGCCGGTTCCCCAATGAATGCCGGTGATGCCGCCGGGGCTGTCGCTGCCGCCGTGTGCCCAGTTTTCATAAGCGCTCGGCGTGTCGCGATGAAACAACGCAAAGGTCGAACGCATCGCCGCGATAGCGCGCTCAAAATAAGCGCGCTGGTTGGTGGCCTCAAAATAATCCAGCAGCGTATCGGCAAAATATGCCTGGCGCGCGTCGCTCCATTCGCCGTCAGTGTTTTGCACGCCGAAGCCGCCAAAGACATTTCGCGATAGAAACGGCGGACTCCACACCTGTTGATAGAGCAGCGCATAATCCAGCACATGGGTGCCGAGTTCGAGATACTCCGGCTTGCCGGTGATTTTATGCAGCGCCAGATAAGCCTTCGCGGCTTGATTCATCGACAGCGTGTTTTGCGGAAATTGGCCGGTGACGGCATCATAAAAATCAAACGGCTTGCGCGAGCAGGAAGTGAAGGTCTCGTAATCAAACCACTTATTACGCGGCAAAATTTCGCGCGTGAGGTAATTCATCGCCTGTTGCGCGGCCGCGAGATAACTTTGTTCTTTCGTGCGGTTGAACAACTCCGCCAAGAACAGGGCCGAGCCGGCGGTTTCGGCATTCTCGGTGAGAAATTCCAACCGTGGCTGATGCTCGGTGCGATGAAACCAGCTCGGAATCACGCCGCTGGTTTGCTGCCACTTCAGGAGAAAGCCCGCGTAGTTCCGGCAAAAGCTGAGAATTTCCGCGCGGCGCGCCGGCAAGAGATCGGCCCATTGCAACAGCCAGTAACCGGTCCACGAGGCATCAAACGTGTGATTGTAATCATTGCCAAAGCCGGCCCAACCCTCGTCGCCCACCCAGTGATGCGTCACTTGCTCGCTGGGTTTGTCTTTAGAAGTTTTTAAGACGCCGGCGTTGAGAGGCGGGTCGATTTTTGTTTTCGTAAAATAATAAATCGACGGAAAGATGCCGCCCTCGTCGGGCGCGGACAGCGCGAGATTCAAAACCTTTTCGGCGCGTTGCTGCAACAGCGCGTCCTTGTTGCGCTTGCCATATTGATACATGCCGTACGCCGAGCGCAGGGTTTGAAACCAACTGTTGAACCAGATATCGTTGTTGGCTTCGTCGGGTAATTTATTCGACCAGGCGAGCCGCCGGCTGACCATGCCGCCGACGGGCCGGCCGTTCAACGTGGTTTCGATCCAGGTTTGATCGGTATATTGTTTCCAGGCGCGCTGCGCCAACGCATCGAGCGTCAACGGCAATGGGCCGATATTGCCGTCGCGATATGCCGGGGCAAATTTTTCCCACTGAAAATGCACGATGGGCCGGAACGCGGCGGGGGCGAGTTTGCCTTTTGCATTTGCCGAGCCGATATAGGGCGCGGCGCGATGATCGAGCCACAGATAATAGGCGTAAGAAATTTCGGTGTTTTCCAGTTGCGGCGCCTGCGTCGAATCCGGCTGATAGTAAACATGGTCGCGCGTTTTCCACGGCCAAAAACCGAAGGAGAGCAACGGCGCGGCTTGCCCCGGAGCAAACACTTGCCGTGTGGAATCCGGCTGCGGCAATTGAAAATCAAACGCCAACGGCAGCGCCCGATTCTTGACGAGATATTGCAAATCGGGAATGAGCGCGACAAACACCGAATCTTTTTGCACCATCAGCGCGGGCGAGCGAAACACGTGATCGGCGATGATGTCATCCGGCAGCGGCCGCAGATTCGGCGTCCAGATAAAATCCAGCGGCTGAATTTCGCCGAAGCTTTTGCCGCGCGGCACAAAATTGTACGACGATAACAACGCCTCTACTTTTGCCGCCGGGCCGATGCGCCATTTGTCGATCACATACGCGGCTGGATAATCGGTCAGCAGGCTTACTTCGCGCGTGAGCGATAAATTTTTATTGCTGCCGGAAAGCCGCAGCGTGCGGGTTTTGGCAATCGACTCGAAACTGGAAAAAAACAACGCCTCGTCGTGGCCGGAGAGCCGGCTCCACATTTCCGGGCGCAAAGTGTTTTTCCAGGTGGGGTGGCTGTCGCGCGGCGGCCCGGCCACCAAAACGTCACTGCCGGTTGGGGTTTGCAATCTGAACACCACACGATTGCCCTGGGTTTCAGCGACAATTTTTAAATGGCGGTTGGAAAATTGAGCGGCGGTTTGAGCAAAAAGCATCGGCATCGGCAAGAAGAGGAGAAATGAAAAATAACGCAATATCGGTTTTTTCATTAAGGGACCGTTCCTTGAAAAAGTTCATCCATGATTACAGTTATTAAAATAGCCAAATTCTATCTGGAATGCAAGGAGCAAAATTGGCGCTTGCATTTCCTCTGAAAAAAGTATATTTTAATAATGCAAATAACAGTACGCCGTTTTTTTGCCGAGACGTTCCGCTGTTGGTTGTGCCCCTGTCTGTTGGCGTTGGTTGCACCAATCAGCATACGGTCCCGTGATCCCCTTGTGGCGCTTATCTCGACGGGCGTCCGCGCGATGCAGCAGGCACATCGCGCCGGGACGCAAGCCGGACATAAGTGACGCGGACAAGAGGTGGTGGCAAAACTGGATGTACGCGGTAGGATTTAAACGGAAAGAGTGCATCTAATGGAAAAAGGCAAGGTCAAGTGGTTCAACGAAGCCAAGGGTTATGGTTTCGCCATGCGCGACACCGGCGAAGATGTGTTCGTGCACTTCAAAGCCATTCAGGGCGACGGTTTTAAAACTTTGAAAGAAGGGGAAGAAATTGAATTTGAGGTCGAGCAAGGCCCGAAGGGATTGCAGGCCAAAAATGTCAGACGTTTAGGCGGAGGTGCCGGAGCGTAATAATTTACCATGAACGCAACAACCCCGATGCTTGGCCGGATCGGGGTTTTTTTATTCTAAACGGTGAAGCCAATGAAATTCTATTTTAAAGGTTTTTGGTTTTGGGTTAATCTTGCCGTTGGGCTGGGCGGGTTGCCGGCTTTGGCGCAAGCGCCGGCGGTCTGGCAGCAGCAACCGGAATATGAATGGGCGCGCCTGTCGTTGCGACACGGCCTTTTCCCGCATCCCTCGCGCGACGCGGGGCATTCGTATGCGGAAAACGCGGCGGACTCCACGACGCGAAAATTTTTCCCGCGGCATCCGCACTATGACGACAGCACCGCGATCGTGATTATTCCTCGCGGCTATCGTTTGGTGCACGGCGGCAACGATCTCATCGTGCATTTTCACGGCTGGTGGAACGAAGTCGATAGTGTGATGAAAGCTTTCGGGCTGGTGGAGCAACTGCTGGCCTCACGGAGAAATGCGCTTTTGGTGTTTGCGCAAGGGCCTTTTCGCGCGCCGGATTCCCGCGGCGGCAAAATGGAAGAGGAAAATGGCCTGCGCTTTTTTGTCGAAGAAATTTTGCAAAATTTAAAAGCCGCGCAAAAAATCAGCAGCACGAAAATCGGCCGGGTGATTTTGAGCGCCCACAGCGGCGGTTATCGCCCCACCGCGTTTGCCGTTGAAAAAGGCGGACTGGCGAAAAATATTCGCGAGTTGTTTTTATTCGACGCCTTTTATGGGCAGTATGAAAAATTTATTCCCTGGTTGCAGTTGAATCGGAAAAATCATCTGCGCAGCATCTACACCGAACACCTGGCCGACGAGCATCGCGATTTTATGGCGCTGCTGCAAAAGGAAAAACTCCCATATACCGATCAGCTTGCCGCCAAAAACCGGATCGTGCTGCTGCCGACGGCGGTCTGCCATAATTGTGTGATGGCCGATAATTTCAAAAGGTGGCTGGAAGTTTCCGTTCTCGAAAAGATTCGCTAAAAAAATGTGCAACATCTGGCGTCACTGCAAGTCTATGCTTTTGTGATTGCAATCTTTGAAATAAAACTTTTGTTTATTGGGTCATTAAATTTAACAAAAAATTAAGGAGAACGTATGCCTGGAAACAAACGGTTGGTTACACGGGCGAATAGCTTCGCAGCGATTCTGATGGCCTTGTTCGTTTCGTCCAGCTTCGCGGAAAAGAAGCTGACGTTAACCACGAATTCCCCGGCGGCAAAGGAAAGTTTCGTGCAGGCGATCAAATCGTTGGAATCGTTTGGGCCGGATTTTGCCCAACTGGCGCGGAAAACGGTGGCGGCAGATTCCAATTTTGCCATGGGGCAGATGCTGCTTGCTGCGATTACGCCGCCGCCGCAACGGCAGCAATTGGTCGACAAATTCACACTGTTGGCCAAAACGGCCTCGGCAGGTGAGCAACTTTATTTGCAAGGCATGGCGCACGTTTACAAAAACGAAGATGACAAGGCCCTGGAAGCTTTCAAGCAGTTGCGGCAAATGCTGCCGGATGATCGCATGGTGTGCATGATGCTCGGCAATGTTCATCGCCGCAAAGGCAATTGGACCGACGCGATTGCCGCTTTTGAAGCCGCCAATAAAATTGATGCCAGCTTGCCGCGCGCCGCTTCGTTTGTTGGCGATTGCTATTTGATGATGGAAAAATACGACAAGGCGCGGACGGCTTACAAACAGGTCGTGGATAAAGTCGATCCCGATGCTTCGCCGTTCGGGCCGTTCTTTGGGCAAATCTGGGCCGACCTGTATGAAGGCAAACCGGATCCCGCCCTGAAAACGCTCAAAGATTTTATGGAACGCTACAACCGCAACGGTTCGGCGCAGGGTTTCCCGCCGGTGTGGATCTGGAATCACATGGCGCGCATTAATTTGGAATTTGACCGGACCGCGGAAGCGATGCGGTGTTACGAAATCGGCTATAAATCCGTGCCGCCGGTGGCGAAAACTCAGATTGATAGCATTAATAAAATTGTCTGGCTGGGCCGCATGCATCATGGCCAGGGCCGCACGCTGGCCAAAATGGGCAAACACGATGAAGCGTGGAAAATCGCCGATCAGATCAAAAAGATGATCGATGAAGGCGGCAAGGAAGGCGAGCAATATAAAGATTCGTATCATTATTTGGCGGGCTACATTTTGCTCGAAAAAGGCGACTATCCGGCCGCCGTCGAGCATTTGAAGCAGGCCAATATGAACGATGTTTTCCATAAATTTTTGCTGGCCAAGGCGTATTTGAAAACCGGCGACAAAGCGCAGGCCGTCAAACTGTGCGAAGAAGTGGTCAAATCGACGACGAACAGTATCGAACGCGCGCTGGCGTATCCCGAAGCGAAAAAGATTGTGGCGATGCAAGCGTCGAATTAAATCCCCTCCGAGTTTATTGGTCTATCCTCCTCACTGCGTGGAGCATGGAATCGAACGGTTATAGCGATTCTATGCTCCATTTTTTTTGAATCTTTCTGCTTGCCATTGCGTAAAAATATTCCAACATTATAGCAGGTATACGCTTTAACTGGAAATTTAAAAACGCGAGAGTGAGTGAGGATTATGAACAAGAAGAAGTTGTGGATTGCCCTCGGCTTAGTGGCCGTTATTGCGGTTTTCGTTGTTGCAAACTTAAGTATGAGTCGTAAAAGTGCCACGACTGTCGAGTCGCAAAAAGTGGAAGAACGCGAATTGCGCGCGCTCGTTTCGGCGTCGGGAAAAATTCGCGCCAAAACGTCGGTTGATATCAGCGCCAGCACCCTGGGCAAAGTCGTCCGGCTGGCCGTGGATGAAGGCGATAAAGTAGAGAAGGGTCAATTCCTGATGCAGATTGACCCGACGCCCGCCGAGGCCAGCGTGCGACAGAGCGAAGCGAGTGTCGCTGCCTCACGGGCCAATCTGGATTTGGCCAAAGCGAATTTGGCGCAATTTCAAAAAGAGTTCGAGCGCCAGCAGGCTTTGTATGAAAAGAAGCTGACCTCGGAAGAATTTTTGCAGAAAGCGCGCACGAATTACGACGTGCAAAAAATGCAGGTGCAGGCCGCCGAACAGGACGTGCAGCGCTGGCAGGCATCGCTCACTAATGCCCGGCATGAATTGCAAAAAGTGAATGTGCATTCTGATATTGCCGGCATCGTGACGGCGCGCAATATCGAAGAAGGCGAAAATGTGTTCGTCGGCGCCTTCAATAACCCCGCAACGGTGCTACTGACGATTGCCGATCTTGCCACCATCGAAGCGGAAGTCGAAGTCGACGAAACCGATATTGTCAGCGTCAAGATTGGACAAGAGGCCTTTGTTAAAGTTGATGCCTATCCCGACACTTCATTTAAAGGACAAGTCACCAAAGTCGGACACAGCCCGATTTTAAGCGCGGCCAGCGGGGGACAACAGCAGGCCACGAGCTTCGAAGTGCTGGTGCAATTGACCGACGTGATTCCGAATGTGCGCCCCGGCCTCTCCTGCAAAGCTGAAATCACCACCGGCTATCGCGAGAAAGCGATTGCGGTGCCGATTCAAGCGTTGACACTGCGCAAGCCCTCGGAGCTTAAACCGCTGGATCCGAAAAGCCGCAAAAGTAAACTTACGAATGGCGCGGCAGCCAGCGATTCTTCCAAAGAAAAGGAAGTGCAAGGCGCATTTGTTATTAAAGACGGCAAAGTGCAATATCGTGAAGTTAAAATCGGCATTGCCGGGGATCGGTTCTTTGAAGTCGTTTCTGGTTTGGAACCCAAAGATGAAGTCATCATCGGTCCTTTCAGCGCGCTACGGCGTTTGCGTAATGATGATCTGGTGAAAGCCGAAGCGAAAGCGAAGAAGGAAAATTAGTAATCAGTTGCCAGTAATCAGTGTTCACATAACCAGCAACAAGAAACCAGCAACCAGCTTATGCAACAAATCTGGGAAAGTTTAGCGATTGCTCTGCGCGCCTTGTGGGGCAGTAAACTGCGCTCGGCGTTGACCATTCTTTGCGTCGTCATTTCGATTACGTCGATCATCGCGGTGGTGTCTATTGTCGACGGCATGGATTATTACGTCAAAACTGAAATCGCCGAGCAAGGCAGCAATGTTTTCACCGTCAGCCGCGTTAATCAGTGGGAAATTCTCACCGATTTCGATAAATTTCTCAAATCGCTGAAGAATCCAAATTTGACTTTGGAAGATCTCGAAGCGCTGCGTCAGGAAATGACGCTGGCGGAATTTTCGGATGCCGCAATGGATCGCAGCGAGCGGCTCAATAATGGCCGGCGTTTCGTCGATCAAGTTGAAATTCGCGGCCGCACCGAAGAGTATGCGGCCATCGGCGATTTTCCGCTCGCCGAAGGCCGGCATCTCAGCCCCATCGATATCCAGCAACGCCGCGAAGTCTGCGTGTTAGGCTCGGAAGTTGCCAAAAGCCTGTTCCCCGATTCGGACCCCATCCAACAAACGGTAAAGATTGCCGGACGGCATTACACGGTTGTGGGTTTTTGCGAGAAGAAACCTTCGGTTCTCGGTTCCAATCAAAATATCTTTGCGTTTATTCCGATCACCACCCATTTGAAGCATTTCGGCTCCCGCTGGCGATCGCTGGAAATTCCAGTGCGGGCCGCGAATATGGAAACGTTTCAGGCGGCGCAGGAAGAAGCGCGCCAGATTTTGCGCATCCGCCACAAGCTGAAACCTTCGCAAGAAGACGATTTTTATATCACCGCTTCCGAACAGTTGTTGTCGATTTGGGAGGCCATCAGCGCCGGCATTTTTGGATCATTGATCGGCGTGGTGAGCATCACGCTGATCGTGGGCGGCATCATCATTATGAATGTCATGCTGGTCGCCGTCACCGAGCGCACCCGCGAAATCGGCGTGCGCAAAGCCCTCGGCGCCAAACGGCGCAACATCACCATGCAATTCGTGATTGAGTCGATTACCCTGACGGTGATCGGCGGCATCATCGGCATCGCGTTGGGATTTTTCTTTGCTTATTTGGTGGCGGCTTTCTCGCCGTTGCCCTATCGCATTGCGCCGTGGTCGATCATCGCCGCGTTGTTGATTTCCCTCGTCGTTGGCCTGATCTTCGGGGTTTATCCGGCGCGCAAAGCCGCGAAACTCGACCCGGTGGTGGCCCTGCGGCACGAATAACTTTAGAAAGATAAAAAGAAGACAGCGAGTTTGAGCATGAAAAAATTACAGAACGAATCCTGGGAAAGAATCCGCGGCCAGATTCATGAAGCCATTCGCGAAGCGCTGATGACGATACGCGGCAATAAGATGCGTTCGTTTCTGGTTATTCTGGGCGTGATGATTGGCGTCGCCAGCCTCATGGGCATGGTTGCCACGTTATCGGGCTTGGAAAAATTTATTGCCAACACCATCAGCGGTGAAGGCACGCCCATACTGTCGTTGCAGAAAGTTGACTTTCTCGCCGGTGAAGGCCATGGCGAGTGGGAAAAGCGCAAGAATTTTTCCATCGACGATGCTTTTGCTTTGCAAACCCTGCCTCATGTCCGCGGCGTGATGATCGAGTATGGCCGGGGCACGGTGGTAAAGTATAAAGATCGCAAATCTCAGCTCATTCATGTCGCCGGCACGAATCAGCCGTTTTTGAATGTGCAAAATATTACGGTCGAGGAAGGCCGCTTCTTCACGGAATTTGAAGAAGAGCATCGCCGCAATGTGGCGGTGCTGGGCGACAAAGCCGCGCAATCGCTTTTTCCGAATGAAGACCCCATCGGCAAACGCATCCGCATCAACGGCAAAGAGTATCAAGTCGTCGGGGTTTTTGCCAAGCGCAAAACGATTTTCGGCGGTTTTGCCGATAATTTCATGGCCGTTCCTTACACTGCTTTCGAGCGGGATTTTCTGTGGTGGAAACAAGGCCCGGAGTTGCACGTCGTCGTGGCGAGCGAGCGTTATATTGATAATGTGCGAGAAGACATGCGCTCGTTGATGCGCATGCGCCGCAAAGTCCCGCTGGGACAGCCCGATGATTTTGCAATCATGACGGCCGAAGCGATTTTGGAATTTACCCAAAAAATTACCGACAAAGTCGCGCTTGCCCTGGTGGTGCTGGCGTCGATTGCGTTAATGGTTGGTGGTATCGGCGTGATGGTGATCATGCTCGTTTCGGTTACCGAGCGCACGGCGGAGATCGGGATTCGCAAAGCCATCGGGGCGACGCGCGGGCAAATCACCGCGCAGTTTTTAATTGAAGCCGCCACGCTTTCCGGCATCGGCGGCCTCATCGGCATTTTGGTCGGACTTGGCCTCGCGTTTATCCCGGCTGCGGTCATTGGTTTTCCTTACACGATGCCGATTGGCTGGGTGATGGTGGCAGTGATCATGTCCGTCAGTGTCGGTTTGTTCTTCGGCATTTTTCCGGCGCGCAAGGCAGCGAAGCTCGATCCGATCGTCGCATTGCGCCACGAGTAAATTTGTTCTGTTTCGTTTTTGCAACCCTGTGTAATCGTCACCCTCTCCGCAGTTACCGCTTGCTGTTGGTATGTGAGGAAGGTTGTGAGTGCACGGGGTTTTTTATTGTGGAACGTTGGATCTAACTCTTTACGGATGAAGAGTACTCGCCATGAAAAATCTTTTTCTCCTTTGGCTTTGGCTCGGAATGGCAAGCCGGCCGGCGCCCGCCCAATTCGAACCAGAACGCTTAATTTCCGAAACGCTGCATTATCGTTTAACCTCCGGCGCTGCCGAAGTTGGCAACGCCCGCGTCACGCTTAACCGTGATTCTGCCGCCGGCATTATCCATATCGTTGAATCCATCTCCGGTTTATTTGAGCAGACCGCGAGCGTAACCCTGCGCGCCGGCCCGCGCCTGCAGAGTTTAACCAGCCATATTGTGATTTCGCGTGATCAGCATGATTGTGAAACGCAATTGCAATACGATATTATTGGAAGACGCATTACAGGAGCCGTGCAACAACCGGCCAGCTTGGGCGGTTCGCATGCCATTGACGCGGAGCTTATGGATGGCACCGTCGACCTTTACGCGCTGCCGCAGCTTTTGCGCGCGACGCCGTTGACGGTGCAGCAAACGTTACAATTTCCCGTTTTTCAGGCGCGGCAAAATAAAAATGCCTTGGCGCGCGTTTGGGTCACACGCATTGAAACCGTCACCGTTCCTGCGGGCACGTTTGAATGTAATCGCGTCGAAGTTTTTATCGAGAACGCCCGGTGGGTGTTAAATATTGCCGCCCAATCGCCATACCGCATCGTCAGGCAAATCCATCCCGAACTGCAGATACAATTTGAATTGTGTGAAAAATGACCCCGATTTTTCTTTTTATAAAAACCCTTTTTGTAAAAAATGCTTGCGCCTTCGCAAGGAATTGAATAAATTGACCCTCGCCCGAAATCTAACCTCTTCAATTGGTGCGAGTATTATATGAATTACACGGATTATGCTTTTGGCCGCTTTGAAGCCGATATTGTTGCCGTGGCTGAAAAGTACGATCTCAACCTTCAGGATTTAGAAGTCGAGTCGTTTAGCCCGACGGGGTTGGCAATTTTTGTGGAGAGAATAGGGGAGAGGCAGTTTAAAATTCACATTAATTTGCAAGAGGGTCGAATCGTTGCCGTCAAACAAATCGCGGGAGCCCCGCTTGAAAACAGCCCGGAAAAGCAATTTGCAAAATATACAAATTTTATGAAATAAGCCGGATCCTGAATTTTTCGCGGTTAATACGCGACTGCCTTATTAGTCATGGTGAGCGGAGTCAAACCGTGACGCACCCTTTGACTCCACTCCGGGGGACTCTAATCAATTATGGTAACCAATGTATTAAAAGTTTCCAGAGAACAATTGATTACTGGTTACCGAATCCTGCCCACCTCCTCATTGCTCATACGCTCGCCGCAACAACGTCACCGGATGCGCGACTTCAATCTCGACGCCGGCTTGACGGCAACCATGTTGCAATTGAATGGCGCATCCCGGATTACCCGTTAACAACATTTGCGCTCCCGTCGCTAAAAAATTTTTCATCTTCCGCTCCAAAAGCTGCATCGCTGTTTCAAAATGCGTGAGATTATAAATACCCGCCGAGCCGCAGCACCAACTGGCTTCGTTTAACTCAACATAATTCTCGCCGACAATGGCGCGGATGAGCGCGCGCGGCTGCTGCGACACTTTTTGGCCATGCACCAGATGGCAGGCGTCGTGATACGTCGCGCGTTGCTTTAAAATCTGCGCCGGCTTTATAAAATCGATCTCAACCAAATATTCACTGATGTCTTTGACTTTGGCGGAAAATTTTTCGGCGCGCCCATGCAACGCGGGATCATCGTTAAATAGATGCCCATAGGTTTTCATGAACGAGCCGCAGCCTGCGGCATTGACGATGACGGCCTCAACTTCCAATGCTTCAAAAATCTCGATATTTTTTCGCGCGAGCAATTTGGCATTGGCGAGATCGCCGGTATGGCCGTGCAGTGAACCGCAGCACAGTTGCGCGCGCGGCACGATCACCTCGCAATGATTTTCACCAAGCACGAAGGCGGTGTCGGCATTGATTGAAGCGAACGCCACATCCTGCACGCAGCCGGCGAGCAGCGCCACGCGATGGTGGGTTTTACCGGTTCGCGAGGGTATTTTTTCGGCGAGCCGCTCAAAGGTAAATTTATTTTCAATGCGGGGAGCCAGCGGCGCGAGCGCCAGCATTCTTTTGCCGAATAATCTCGGCAGGCGCAAGAACAGCGCCAATTTTTCCAGTCCCGATTGTTGATAGAACCGCAGTAGTTTGGCGAGCCGGCGCAATCTTGCCGGCCGCGTAAAAATTTGCCCGAGAATAAAATTTTTGAGACGCGAGGTTTCGTTTAATTGCGTCGCGCGAAAATGATTCACCTGCGCCCGCGCGGCTTCCACCAAAGCGCCATATTGCACGCCCGGCGGGCAGGCCGTTTCGCAGGCGCGGCAATCGAGACAAAAAAACATCTCATGCATGAATGTTTCATCGAGCGGGGCTTTGCCCTCGGCGACGTTTTTCATCATCCGAATGCGTCCGCGCGGCGAGGAAATCTCTCGCGCCGTTAAAGCGTACGTCGGACAAGAGGAGAGACAGAAACCACAATGAATGCACTGGCGCAGAAAAGCCTCGTCGGGGAGGGGAGCGTCTTTGGAAAAAAATGTGGGCGGTTCGGAATATGACATAAGTTGTTCGCCAAGAAATAAAACCTAAATGTCATTCCGCAGGAATCCCGTTTCAATTCAAGACACTGCTGGCATCAAAAAAAAGATTCTTACAGGATGACATTTAATTTAAGAATTCAATTTTTCGGCTTAACCAGCCCCTTCAATTTCTCGCCCACTTTCTTCTTCGCTTCTCCCGTCGCGCGCTTTTTCTCGTCTTCGATACGTTTTTCGATTTCTTTCTTTTTATTCTCGACCACCGCAAGCTGTTCTTCAATCAATGTTTGATATTTGTTCAGCTCTGTCATCGCGAGTTTTTGCTTCTCGGCATAAAGCGCTTCAACTTGTTGCCGGCGTTTCGTAGCTTCCTGATTGATCCGCAAGCGAATTTCCTGCTGGGCGCGGGCGAAGCTGGCCTGCACCAGCTCATTGGCGCGCGCCGCAAAAATGTTATCGAGATTGGAGCCGATGTGAAGTTTCAAATCATTTGTCGCTCCCTGCACTTCGGCGGTAATCTGCAGTTGTTCCAGCGGTCGAAAAACGCTGCTGCGAATCGTTTCCGTGATCGCGTCGGCCGTGGCCGCGTCAAATTGAAAATCAACTTTATTGATATCCAACCCGATGCGTCCAAGTACGTTTTTGCCGGAAAGCGCAAAAGTCGCATTGATCGCGCCGCGATTGGCCAGCAGGCGGGCGGGCAAATACGATTTGTCATTCTTCAAATCAACCTCGCCCAGCCGAAAATTCGACGCGCGCAGATTCAATGTGTCTTTGGGAAGGTCGGTGGTGTGATCGAAAGCGGCGCGAACCTGATAAGCATTCGATTCTTCTTTAAAAACCTGCACGTCAAAAATCGTCGGCTTGCCGTAAATCGGCGGATCGCTGGTAATGCCCCGGATTTCGCCCTTGAGTTGCAACGCCTCGGCAACGTTCGCATTCGTCGCGCCGGAGATGAGCGCGTGCCGCAGCAAAAATTTCGGATAAGCAAACGAGCGCGGAAAAGCGATGTCCTGTCCCTGCAAACGCGGCGGGTTTTCCACTTTGTTAATCGCCATCAGCTTTTGCGCCGCCGGCAAGTATTCACGCCCAAGATCGACGTAGCGCATCATTTCGGCAAAGCGCCCGCCGAGCGGATTGCCAAATAACATCTTGCCGATGTCTTTCACATTGAAATCGGCAATGCCGAGCTTTTGTTTCGCCGCGTCGAAATCCTGCGCTGCAAGATTGTCAAGATTTTTAATATCACCCACGATACGAGTAAAATCCAACTCGGCATTTTTTTTGCTTGTCGTAATCTCGTTTCGCAAAGCGTTCACCTCGTCCCGCAACTGCGTTACGTTTTGCAGATTCGTCGTAAAATCATCAACGGTTTTGAGATTTTGCAGATTGATGCTTTGCGCGCGGGTTTGCAGCGCCGCAATCTTTGCTTGCGCGTTATACGTTTTAATGAATTGCTGCCACTTCGCGCCGGTGCTGTCAGCGTCGAAGCGAATCGCCTGCGCGCCCTGCACCACCGCCAGTTGCTCGACATTGACCAAGCTGTCGAGATTGAATTTTTGTTTCAGCGCCGCGAGATTCAAAATCGGCAGCGCTTTGATTTCTTTGGCCACGCTCGCGGTGATCTCGTCGAATATCCCCGGCTCTGCCGGCGGCAGGTCGACTTTGCCGTCGGTTTCACGTTTGGTGCCGAGCAAAATGCCGGCAATCTGCGCTTCGCGCACGATCAAATTTTTCCAAAACAGCGGCCGCAGCTCGACGCCAAACTCCACCGGCCCGGTCTCGAAAAGATTGGTCCACGTGTCCTTCGGATCCGTCCACTGCAAGCGGTCGAATTTGCAGGTCAAGTTGAAAACGCTGAAATGAAAATTGTCAATTTCAACTTTCGCGCGATTCGTTTCCGTGCAGCTATTCTCGATCCAGCGCTCGAAATAACGATCGCGAAAAAAATAAAGTGCGACGCCGCTGAGGACAGCGAAAACGAGAAGAAAGTAGATGGCTCCTTTACGCATGATGGCCTTGAATCCTAAACTAATTCATACAAAATTTATTTTTAATTTAGCCGTCTTGGCTTTTTATCTGTTTTGCCGATCACCATTGCCAATCCCGCAGCCGCTCGTACCATTGCCATACTTTGCTGCCGGTGATGACTTGCACGATTTTCCATTTTTTGATTTTCGCTTCCAACCCTTCGCGATAAGCGACGACGAGTTTTTTCATGCCGAAATAAACCGGCAGAAACAGCGCCAGGCCGCCGACGAAGCTTCCCAGCACCACCGTGTTGTTGAAGCGCGTCAACGGCGCGACCGGCAAGTTATAAAGTTTGGTCCACAGCGCCTGCAAAGAACCGATGCCGGTGAGAAGATAAAAGCCGAGGCTGTGAAAAAGCGGATCCAGCAAGAAAGCCCCGAAACTGGCAATGAAAATGGCAAACGTCGCCGCGGAAAGATTGACGTTGATTAGAAAAATAATGCAAAAAATAATCGCACTTTGCAGCGTCAAAAACGGCATCAAGCCGATGAGAGCGCCGAGGGCAAAACCACCGGCAATCTGCGCGGGGCTGGCGCCGGCGCGCATAACTTTAATGAATTTGGTGATGAATTGGAGGAAGAACATGGTCAGTAAGTAGTAAAGCTGTAAGCCGTATTCAGTAAACTATGGCAATGCCACTATTGTAAATCAAAATTAGTCGCAGACATTTTTTCTGCAGAAAGCCTCTGGTCGTCGCGAGGCGTTTTTTGCCGAAGCGATCTTTTCGTATGTAAGAAACGGCTTTGCTAAAAGCGCTCGCCGTGACAATTTTCTGGAAATGCAGTAAAAAAATTAGCGCCGCAAAATCTCTTTGCGAACTTCTTGAATCTGATCGGCATGGCGTTCCGTGTGCGCCGCCAGAAATTCGAGATACTCGGCGCCGTTGAGCGGCCCAAAGGATTTGGTCACCAGCCAAATGTTTTGCAATTGTTTCAAATCAATATTGCTCGCGAAGGCGCGCGTTTCCGTGCGGCCCCGCCGGAAACTGAGGAGCAGCGTCTTTGCCGGCAAATCCGGAGTGGGCTGCATCATTTCGATGGTTTGCACCCGCTGCGTTTTGTGGCGATAGGAAGCAATATCCGTAATCGCTTCGGTGCGCGGCGGCGCACTTTCGCGACGGCCGGCCAGCATTTCTTTCATCATCTGCAAGCGCTGCACCTCGACGAGCACCAGATGATGCACAATTTCGCCAATGGACCAGCGCTCCGGCGCGGGCTTGGCGTGCCAGCTTTTTTCCGGCAGCCCGGCAAGGCTTTTTTCCAAAACGGCGAGACTTTCATCCAGCCGCCGCAAAATTTGTTCGCGTGGTTTTTCCATAACCTTTTTCACGTTTATTTTTAAGTTTTATTCTGCAGCTTTTGCAACACGTCTTCGATCTGCCGCCGATGCCGTTTTTCATGATAGCCATTAAACAGCAGCCACTCTTCGCCGTTCATATAACCCAAAACATAATGCCGAAAAGCGCGCCCGCGCAATTTGTTGAAATTTGCGCGACGCGCCAACCGCAACGTTTTTTGGCGCTCACTTTTATAGGCGGCGAGCAGACGAGGCAGCGGCTGTCCGTGCGAAGGTAGAAAACGCTGCATGGTTTTGACGCGCCCTTCTCGCGCACCGACTTTTTCCATTGCTGCGGTTTTCTCAATACCGGGGCGCGTGGGGCTGCCCACCAGCCGCCAACGCAACGCCCAGACCAACCGGCGAACCGTTCGTTCGATCAACGTGACATGATGTATGATTTCACCCACCGACCATTCGCCCGGTGCCGGCTGCGTTTCTGAAGTTTTTTGATCAATCCCGGCGATGGCGGCAAGAAACGCCGCATGATTTTCTTCTAAAAATTTGACCGCATCGGCATTTGTCATGTGATTCGTTCCATGTCAACGCATAGCGCAAAAAGGCATGGCGTATAGAACGAGGCTTTCCTCCACGCCAAGCGCTCGGCGCTATGCCCTCTGCGCTTTCATGTATTCACTTTTGAGCCGCGCCAGCATTGGTTCGCGACGATGATATAAACGCTTTAATGGCCGCGGCCGATGTTTGGCAAGCGCATAAGCCGTGACGAGCGGCATGGAAATGGTGGAGTCGCAGTAACAAACGATGGTATCGGGCAATTGCTCGGGATCGATTTTGCCCCAGCTCACCGCCTCACCCGGCGTCGCGCCGGAAAGGCCGCCGGTATCTGGCCGCGCGTCGGTGAATTGCAAAAAATAATCGTGGCCTTTTTCCGCGATGCCCAGCACTTCCTGAATTTGCGGCTCAGTTTGCAAGAGAAAATTTTTCGGCGAGCCGCCGCCAAAGATCAACACCGCGCTTTTGCCCTTGCTGCGTTTGGCGTCGAGCACGATGGCCGCGGTTTCATTCACATCGGCATTCACGTCATATTGCAGCTTGTTGCCATCCAACGCCATCGCGGCGACGTTCATGCCGATCGACGAATCGCCCGGCGAGGAAGTGTAAATCGGTACGCCGCAGCGAAACGCCGTGGCTAACAGCGATTTTTTCTTGAGGCCTAATTTCTTCTCGCGCGCGGCGACATATTTGCCGGTAAGATAATGAAACTCTGCGGTGCTCATCGTGCGCTGAAATTCCGGGGCGGCAATGATCTGGCGATAAAACGCGTCGGTATCGAGCAGCACGTGATAATCGAAGAAAATATCGTAAATGCGCACGACGCCTTGTTCGCGCAAAATGACGTCGTTGGCCTGATGCGTGCCTTCGTGCATCGACAAGCCCAGGCCGAAATGGGTGTCGTGATAAAGATTGGCGCCAGTGGAAACGATCCAATCGACAAAGCCGTTTTCAATTAATGGAATGATCGCGGCCATGCCAAGTCCCGCCGGGCTGAGCGCGCCGGTGAGGCTCATGCCGATCGTGACATTCGGTTGCAGCATTTTCTGCGTGTACACTTGACAGGCCTCGCGCAAACGCCCAGCGTTGTAGGCGAGAAATGCGCCTTCGACCAAATCGACAATACTTGTTTTGGCATGAATGCCTTTCGGCGCAATCGCGCGTCCGGAGAGAAAGTTTTTTCTATTCGCCATAATTCGAAATAAAATGAGAAAGAGATAACACTACAGCGTTAAGTCGCTACAATACCCGTCCCGAAAGGGACGATTTGATAATAGCCACGCCATTTATGGCGTGGTAAATAGAAAAAATAATGGAAGTCCCGTGAGGGACGGTTGAAAATGACGCTTTGGTCAAGCGAATCGCTACAATTTCAATCGTCCCTTGTGGGACTTGATGGATGCTATTCTCCCATCTCCCCGCGATCAATCGCGGGGCTATTTTCATTTTGTCCCTTGTCGCAGACAGCGCGCCACGCGGTGCGGGACTTTTCAAGCTATGCCTGAAAAGCTCCGGTACTCTACTTAACGTTGTAGTACAAGACAATCGGCAACCAAGGGAAAGGAGTGTGTATGGCGAGTCCTGCTAAGTTGGAAG
>CAYZFF010000045.1:0-18807 GCA_964477305.1 uncultured Cytophagia bacterium | reverse complement strand
TTCGGATTTGAATATGATTCAGTGGCGCAATTTAAATATCGATCCGGATTGGTATATGAACAGTCTGGGTATGAATGAGTCAACGCGGTTGTGGGGAATGCCGGAGTTGCTTAAAAAAATTCGCAAGAATTTTCCGAATGTCCGATTCGGATATTTTAACCCGCCGATAAAAATGGGCGAAGCCGGATTGGCACAAAACGCGCTGAGAACATAATGCCGAAGCGCAAGTCCGGCTGCACGTCACAACACTTGCAATCTCACCGTTTTTTCTTTATCTTAATAAAGCGTTACAATCCATCTCAGGCATTGCATTGACGAAATAAAATTTTTATGCGGCAATTCATTTATTATTGGTTGGACGTATTTACCGCAGAGCCGTTTGGCGGCAATCCCCTGGCGGTTTTTCCTGAGGCCGAAGGTCTGACGGATGCCGAAATGCAAAATATTGCCCGCGAGCTTAACCTTTCCGAAACGACATTTGTCTTTCCGAGCACACAAGCGCCGGCGCAATATCGCGTTCGCATTTTTACCCCGATTAACGAATTGCCGCTGGCCGGCCATCCCGTGGTCGGCACGCATTTTTTGCTGGCGGTGCTGGAACGCTACAAATTACAACCCCCGGTCACGCGGATTTATCAGGAAGTCGGCGTCGGCATTTTGCCGGTTGATTTACTTTGCCCGGAGGGCCGTATTGCGCGGGTGCGCATGACGCAGGCAGCCCCAAAATTTTTGGCGCCGGCCGCGGATTTAGATGAGCTGGCCGCGGCTTTGGGCTTGCAAACGCATGATCTGTTGGGCGAAGCTGCTTGGCCGCAGGTGGTCTCCACCGGCATTCCACAACTCATGATTCCCGTGCGCGGTCTCGAAGGGTTGCGCAAGATTTCGCCAAATCTCCCAGCTTTGCGCGCGCTTTGTGACGAATTAAACACGGACATGACGTATATTTTTGCGCTGGAAAGCTTTGACCGCGCCGGCCGCACGCACGGACGGTTTGTCAGCGGTCATTATCATTTTGAAGATCCGGTGACGGGCAGCGCCGCGGGCGCGATGGCGGCGTATCTCGTGCACTACGGTTTGATCTCCGGCAATAATGATTCGCCGATTGAATGGATTCACGAGCAGGGGCATTTTATGCAGCGCCCCGGCCGGGTTTACATCACGGTGCATGGCGAACCTGGAAATGTGCAAACCGTGCAAGTTGCCGGCGACGCGGTGCTCATAGGAAAAGGTGAAATCTTTTTAGGTTAACAAAATGAATAGAACTCTACTACCGTTTGGTGTTTTCCTCGGTTTGATTTTGGCGTTCGCAGACCCTACGTACGCCGAAAAAAAATGGACGATTCAAAACGTCGATATTACCGCGCAGGTGGATTCCGCGGGATACATGACGATTACAGAAAATCGCATGTATCGTTTCTGGGGAAAATTCAGTTACGCTTATTATGAATTGGCGCTCGCCGGGTTATTGGAGGTTGATCAAATTCAGCTAAGTGAAAATGGGGAACCTTATCAATTGAGCGAGGAAAAAACCCCCGGTACGTTTTCCCTCAAACGCGATAGTAAAAAACTCGTGATCCGCTGGCAATTTCGTGGCGAGTACGGCCACGCTTCCGGTGCAGCGCGCACCTTTACGCTGCGTTATCGCGTGCTGGGGGCCGTGCGGGTGCATCGCGATGTGGCCGAGTTGTATTATAAATTTGTCGGCACGGGCTGGGATCGCGCGAGCGAGCGCGTGCGCGTCTCGGTTCTCCTGCCCCCGCAAATTCGCCGCGAGGAATTGCAGGCGTGGGCACATGGGCCGTTGCACGGCGATATTGCGGTGGAATCCGGCAGTCGCCTCGAAATGGCAGTTGATCCCCTCCCGCGCCGGCAGTTTTGGGAAGCGCGGGCGATTTTTCCCGCAACCTATTTAACTGCGGCGCTGCCAACATTGCGCGACGATCGTGATGCCGGCCCCGAAATTTTGCAGCAGGAAGCCCAGTGGGCCGAAGAAGCCAATCGCCAGCGCACCGCAATCGTGGCAAAACAGCAGTGGCAAGCCGACAATCGCGCGCAATATTTTTCCTATCTGTGGATTTTGCTCGGCGCCGGAATCATTTTTTCTTTTTATATGTACCAACGCTATGGCCGCAGCCTGCGCAACCCCCAGAAACGGACCATTGCCGAACCGCCGACCGATATACTGCCCGCGGTAGCAAATTATATTTTTTCTTCGCATCAGGTCACTGGCGGCGCGTTACTCGCGACCGTGTTCGATCTCGCGGCGAGAAACTTTTTGCGATTTCAACAAAAAACGATGGAGAACGACAAGGGTTGGTTGGGTATCGCGCGAGACAAACAAGAGATAACGATTTTTTTTGAAGAGGACAAATTGCGTTTCGGCGCAACGGAATTGTTGCCCTACGAACGCGAGTTGCTAAACTTTCTCCGCACCGATATCGCGCCCAATCGCAATCAATTCAATCTCGATGATTTCAAGAAGCAATCGACAAAATTTCATCGCTTTTTTAGCCAGTGGCGAAAAACGGTTGCCCTGCAAGCCGGCAAGCCGAAATTGTATGACGGGGCCTCGGTCCGCGCCAGTGTGATGACATTTATGACGTGGTTAATAATTGCCGCCGCCTATGGTTTCGCGGTCTATGCGATGGGCGAGGTGGCCATGCCTTTTATTATTGTTTCGGTGTGCTGTGGCGCACTGGGCTTTTTAATTTTACGCTTTACCCGTGAAACCGCTGCGCAGTTGGATCGCCTGCACGGTTTTCGAGATTATTTGAAAAAATTTCCGCACAACCACCAGCGTTATGGCGCCCATTGGCAGCACATTGACAAATTATTGGTTTATGCCATTGCCCTCGAACTGGCACCCAAGCACCTTAAACCGTTTTTTGAAGTGGTTGAACGCGAACGGGGGCAGGGTGTTTTTCCATGGTTTGTTTACAGTGGCGGCAACGGCAGCACCGGATTCAGTTCTGCCATGTCTGCGATGGTCAATGCTGTCGGCACCTCGATGAGTTCCGCCAGTGGTGCGAGTGGCGGTGCCTCAGCCGGCGGCGGAGGTGGCGCCGGCGGTTCCGGTGGTGGCGCCGGATGATGATCGTCCGCTAAAGTTTTTGGATTTTGGACTCCGGGAGTTTTCTTTAACGGCTGTGAAGCTTTCATGAAGGTGACGCAAAAACTGTTTCATTTATCCAACCTTTCTTTATTTACCGGCGCGGTGCTGCTGGGCTATGTGTTCTATGCCAGTTGGCAGCATACGATGAACTGGTTCAAGTTGGTGTTGTTTTGGTGTGGCGGCGGTGCCGTTGCAGTTTTTTTACTCTACCACCTTTTCGCACACTCCACCGCGGCCTGGCAGGGAAAACGCATGCGCCGGTACAGCCTGCTGCATCGCGCGGCCTGTGGTCTGCTGTTGATGCTGGGTCTGTGGGCGGCGACGCGGTTTAGTTTGAACACGTATGCCACATGGCAGTTGCCGGCATTGTATTGGGAGCCGCTTGGCGTTGAGAAAACAGCGAGTGGAGATTTTGCCGTGCGTTTGATCGTGGGCAATCAGCGTTATCACCATACGCTGGCCGTGCAGGAGGTTCAACTCATTGCATTAAACGAGCCGCTGCCGCGTGGAAAATTTCTGCCGGTGCGTTTGCGCGCCGATTCGCTGGAATGGGTGCTGCAGCGAAGGCCCGGCCACGTTCCGCATTTTAGCTTTACGCCAGCCCTGCCGATTTTTCCCATTGAAAAACGCGAATTACTGTTGTTATTTCCGGACAGTGAAACGCCGGCGCTGTTTCAAATCAATGCGCTCTATACTGAAGAGGGCGCAATTGAGCCATACATGCAATCACTCGCGCCGTATATTTTGCTCGAGCCGCAGCAAGTGCGGTTGCTGGAATTTTCCGAATTGGTGAGCCGCGCCCGCCAGCCTTCGCATACCACGCAAAGCATATTCATTCACGCGATTGGCCGCAGCCGGCATGCACAGGCGCTCGAGACGCTCTTGGAGTTGTTGCCGGTCAACGATATGCGCATTCAAAATCTCGTTTGCGAAGCGCTGGCAATACTCGGCGATCCGCGTGCCGCCACGGCATTGATTGCATTGGCCAGGAAAAATAAAAATCCGCAAGCGGTGCGGGCGCTGGGAGAACTGCCAAGCCAAACGACGGTGGATTATTTAATCGAGGTTTTGGAAAATCACGACGAAGCTTTTCTACGCGCCGAGGCAACCGAGGCACTGGGCCGCACGGCAGTGTTGACGGGTGAAAAATTTCCGCAAGTCATTCCCGCGCTCGAGGCGACACTGCGCTATGGCAAAAGCGAAGAGGCGTTGGTGCAGCGCGAAGCCATTCTGGCGCTGGCGCGCATAAACGAGACGTCGGCTATTCCGATTATTTTAGAGTATGCGCGCCAGCGCCACACCGGACAAGCCTTGCGCAATTTGCTTGAGGTGACGGCGATTCTCGGCGATAAATGGCTGCTGCCCGCGCTCGGGCTATGGATTCAGGATTGGCGCGGCTATAATCTCGATTTCAATGATTTGCAATTATTGTTGAACTACCTCGTGGGAACAAGACGGCTGGATATGGTGCAAGTGTTGATCGAAACACTCGAGCTTGAAAATAGTCCGGAAGCCCAGGCCCTGGTCGTTAACGCCTTGTTCCAGTTAACCGGAAAAGATTTTGGGGAACTGCAACATCCGGTGCTCAACTTTGCGACGGAAAAATCCAACCGCCAGATTCTGCTGCAATGGCAACGCTGGTGGAAAGAGGCCCAACAGGATTCGGCATTTCGTGAACAAGTTAAACCGGTTGGATAAACTTGATGCTCCTGCTCGCACTTTTACTCATGCGCAGACGTGCTTTTGAAAATTGTTCGCAGTGAGTAGTCATTTGACAATGTTAAGTTAGCCACAGAGCACGCAGGAATTTACGGCGTTTTCTTTTCATACTCAGTTATCTCTGCGGCTGTATTTTAACTTAACATTGTCACAGTAAATATGAGAGTAGGATGATGAGTAGGATAAGATGTAACAGTAACCAGCAAACAGCATGCAACCCTTTCTCGAATATCTTCACAATAACCTGCTCGTCGGCGACGGCGCGATGGGGACCGTGATTTATGCGCAGGGCATTCCGCTGGCGCAAAGCTTTGACGAGTTGAATCTCTCGCAGCCGCAGGTCATACAAAAAATTCATCGCGCTTATGTCGATGCCGGCGCGCAGGCGATTGAAACGAACAGCTTCACCGCCAATCGCCTCAAACTCGCGCGTTTTGGTTTAGAAAATCGTGTTGCCGAGATCAATCAAGCCGCGGTGCGGCTGGCGCGCGAAGCCGCGGCTGGAAAAGCGTACGTGCTGGCTTCTATCGGCCCGGTGCGTGAGCGGGAAAGCGAAGAGATTGAAGCGAAGCTGATGCGCACCACGTTGGCCGAGCAGATCGCCGCATTGGCAGCGGCCAATCCAGACGCGCTGATTTTTGAAACCTTCACGCATGTGCATGAGCTTGAGATGGCCGTGCTGGAAGCCCGCCGCCTCACCAGCCTGCCGATTATCGCGCAGGTGGTGGCGGATGAAGAAGGTTACACCCGCGATAGCCAGCATATCACGACGGCCTTTCGCCGCTTGCGCGAGTTGGGTGCGGACGTCGTCGGCATCAACTGTGCGAAAGGCCCGACCGGCATTCTGCACGCGCTGCGCGAAGTGCCGTTGGAAAATGACATTCTGCTCTCCGCGTTTCCGAATGCCGGCTTGCCGGCGTTTGTCGATGGCCGCTACATTTATCTTTCGACGCCGGAATATTTTGCCGAAAGCGCGCAGCGGTTGCGCGAGCAGGGCGTGCGCTTGATCGGCGGTTGTTGCGGCACCACGCCGGAGCACATTCACGCGATTGCGCAGGCATTGCGCGGCCTCGAGCCGGTTCGAGAAAAACACGCCGTCGTCCATGTTCAACCGCAGGCGCCGCAAGTTCCGGCGATCACCGAGCCGGAATTTTTGCAGAACGTCAAAAAGCGACCGACCATCATCGTCGAGCTGGATCCGCCGCGCGATCTCGAACACGAGAGCATCCTGCGCGGCGCCATCGAACTGAAGCGCGCCGGCATCGACGCGCTGACCATGGCTGACAGTTCGCTTGGCATCACGCGGATGAGCAACATGGCGCTGGGCTATTTGGCGAAACAAAAAAGCGGGCTGTCGATCATCACGCATCTCTCTTGTCGCGATCGTAATTTGATCGGTTTGCAAGCGGAGCTGATGGGGCTGTATGCTTTGGGCATGGATACGGTGTTGGCGCTCACCGGCGACCCGGCTAAATTTGGCGATCAACCTGGCGCTACTTCCGTCTACGATCTTAATTCATTCAACTTGATTACGATGATTAAGAAAATGAATCAGGGCGTCGCGTTTTCTGGCCGCACCATGAAGCAAGGCAGTCGCTTCACCATCGGCGTCGCGTTTAACCCGAATGTTGATCGTATTGAAACTCAAGTGAACCGTTTGCGTAAGAAAGTTCAACTCGGTGCGGATTTTGTGATGACCCAACCGATTTTTGACTGGCGCAAAGCGCGAGCGGTTCATGAAGCTACGCGGGAATTTAACATTCCGGTCTTCGTCGGGATTATGCCGCTGGTTAGCGGACGCAATGCCGATTTTCTTCACAATGAAGTGCCCGGCATCGAGATTCCGCTGAAAGTGCGCGAACGCCTGTATCGTTTCGAGGGCGAGCGCGCGCGGCGCGAAGGCGTGACCATTGCCAGCGAAATTCTCGAAAGCACGCTGGACTATTTCAATGGCATTTATCTCGTCACGCCGTTCGTGCGCTATGAAATGATCATCGAGCTGGTCGAAGCCTGTCATCGCTTGAATTTGCAAATTTCTACAAAAAGGAAAAGAGAACAGTGAGCGTACCCCAATCCTCTGTAAATCGTCGTCTGGCGCTTTCTATTTTTGCGTTTATCGGGCTTGCGCTCGGCGTTTTTTTTATGCCACGGGTGAATCCTTTTTTTGCCAGCCGCCCGGAACTAAATCGTAACGAGGCGAAAACGATCGTCGAGAATTACGCGCAACAACGGGGTTATGACCTGCGCGGATTTTTCAGCGGTGGAATTTATGTTTATGACGGCTTCGGCCTCGAATATCTTATGGAAAAGTCGGGTGTCGGCCCGGTCATTGCGCTGGGGCGTGCCGATCATTTGCCGCTGTCATACTGGCAATTTGATTTTTACCGCAACGTGCCGCGCGATAACCAACAGGAAACGTTTCAAGCCCGTGTTTCGCCGACGGGAAAATTGCTGGGTTTTCGGCACGTGCTACCGGATTCCGCCCGTGGTGACACGCTGAGCGCCGCCGCGGCTTTGCAATTGGCACAACAAACACTGCAAAATTGGCCCGGCGTCCGCTTTGCCGATTTCAAACTTGAGCAATCTTCCAGTACGAAAAAAAGCCGGCGTACGGATCATCGTTTGATTTTTACGCGCACCAGCGCCGAATTGGGCGAAGGCGCTGAGGTTTTGGAAGTATCGATCGCTGGCACCGAATTGGCCGGCGTGATTCGCTGGTTCCGCAATCCCCAGAATTACTTCACGACCTCGGGCGTGGTGGGGGCCACCAATTTGCTGCTCAACACGGCTTCCGTCGCCATCTATGTGGTGTTGCTGTTTAGCGCGGTCATCGCCTTTTTGCGCAAATATCATGACGGCGAGATCGGCGTCCGCACCGGTCTCTGGCTGGGCGGAATCGTTTTTTTTAGCGCGCTCAGTTTTGCGCTGAACATCTGGGAACGGTTTGCATTCGGCGCTAATTTTGGCCCGATCAGCTTGGTTTATTCGAAATTCATTTTGCTCGGCATCTCGGTCGTCTTCAATTATAATATTATGGCGCTCGCCGCGTTCGCCGCGTGGACGGTCGGCGAGCACGTTCTCCGCACCGATCGGCCGCGGCTGTTGGCAGGCATCGACAGTATTTTTAATCGGCGCTGGCTCACAAAAAATGTCGGCCGCGAATTGCCGGTGGGTCTGGCTTTCGGGTTAATCATTTTCGGATTTATTCAGCTTTTAATTTACGGGATGATTCACTTCTGGGGGGTTTTGCCGCGCCTGAGTTTTAACAATATCTCGGGATTTGATGGTTATTTGCCTTTTCTGTCTTTGCTTGCGATTATTTTGCTCACCGCGCTGTTGGATGAAATTACGTTTCGCGGTTTTCTCGTGACGGCGCTGCGCCGAATGCTAAAATCCTCGTTTCCGGCCATCACGCTTGCAGGCGTGTTGTACGGTTTCTTTTTAATTTTCTTCAGCGAGAGTTACAGCTTTAGACCGGCGCCTTTTTCTTTAATCCCATTTATCGCGCTCGGCCTCGCGCAAAGCATTATTTTCTGGCGCTACGGTTTACTGGCGACCATGACTTCGGGGGCCGTGTTCGGCACGCTCAATTTTATCGGCCCGCTACTTGGCAGCGCCGAACCATTTTTTATTGGTTCTGGAATTATCGGCGTCGCGCTATTGCTCGGCCTGCTCGTTATTGGCTGGATCGGCGCTCGCCGCGGCGAAGAGTTTGAGTACACGCCGGAAGATGAACCGGCGCATGTGCGGCGCATCAAAGAACGCGTTCGCATGCAAAAAGAGTTAGAGATTGCGCGCCGCGTGCAATTGCATTTGTTGCCGAAAGACAATCCACGCTATGCTGGTTTTGACATCGCCGGCGCGTGCTTGCCCGCGCTCGAAGTCGGCGGCGATTATTATGATTTCGTCGATTTACGCGACGGCAAGCTTGGTATCGCGGTCGGCGACGTTTCCGGCAAAGGCGTGCCCGCGGCAATTTACATGACGCTCACCAAAGGCATTTTGCAATCGCACGCCGAAGAAGATTCTTCGCCCAAACATGTCTTGAGCAAAGTCAATCACTTGATGTATCGCACCATCGAGCGCAATTGGTATGTGAGCATGTTCTATGCCGTGCTTGACAGCAAACGGCGGGTGTTGAAATTCGCGCGCGCCGGCCACAATCCGGCAATTGTTTTCAGCACGGGCACGAGCGAAACCCGCTTGCTGCAAACCGCCGGCATTGGCCTGGGTCTCGAAAAGGGCGATCTGTTTACCAAGACTCTCGTTGAAGGGGAACTCCAACTTTCCCCCGGCGATACACTGGTTTTTTACACCGACGGTTTTACCGAAGCGATGAACAGCGGGCAGGAAGAATTAGGCTCCGATCGCTTTCTCGATATTTTGCATCGTTTCAATAATGGCTCCGCCGAGCAAGTTTTAAATCACGCTTTTGAGGAAGTCCGAAAATTTGCCGGTGACCACCCACAACACGATGATATGACGATGGTGGTGCTGAAGGCCTATTAGCGCTGTTTCGCAAAACGCGAAAGCGGGTTTGTGTTAAACAGCCAAGAATGTTTTAACCAATCTGGCGACGTCAAAACTTGGCAAATCGGAGTAAAATGAAAAAAGATGTTTTTTCTCTGGCGTTGAGCTTCTGCCTGGGCTGGGCGGCGATGCTGCAGGGACAAAGTGAAACCGTCTTGCAATTGCACGCGCACCGGATCAATTCTGCTATTCACATTGATGGTCTGCTCACCGAACCCTTTTGGCAAGAAGCGCCGTTTGCCCACGGCTTTCGCCAGAACCAACCACAGGAAGGCGAAGCCTCCACGGAGCAAACGGAAGTGCGGGTGCTTTATGATGCGCAAAATTTGTACATCGGCGTTTTGTGCCGCGACCGTGAACCGGACAAAATCGTGGCGCAAAAATTACAGCGCGACGGCGGCCTTGAAGACGACGATATGTTCGCATTTTTGCTGGACACCTATCACGACAAACGCAATGCCTATTTTTTTGCCACCAATCCGAATGGCGCTGAGGAAGATGGGCAACTCGTCGATGGCGCGTTTGATGCAGACTACGATTGGGATGGTGTCTGGGAAGTGCGCGCGCGAATTCATGACGCCGGGTGGTCGGCGGAGTTCAAAATTCCATTTTGGAATTTAAAATTCAACTCATTGGCCGAACAAAGTTGGGGCATCAATTTCACGCGCATCATCAAACGCAAAACCGAACAGGCGAATTGGGCGTCGTGGTCGCGCGATAACCTCGGCGGTTTTTTGCGCGTTTCGCGCGCCGGAGATTTGTTGCATCTGCAGGATCTCCAACCCGGCCGTAATTTGCAAATCAAACCGTATGCTTTGGGAAAAATTTTTCGCGAAGATTTGCACACCCCGGCGCCCTCGGGAAGCGAAAAATTCGACGCCGGGCTGGACGTGAAATATGGCGTCAGCTCGAATCTCACTTTGGATTTGACGGCGAACACTGACTTCGCGCAGGTCGAAGCCGACGTCGAGCAAATCAACTTGACGCGCTTCCCGCTTTTTTTTCCGGAGAAGCGCGAATTTTTTTTAGAGAGTGCCAACACGTTTCAATTCGGCGAGCAAAATTTTTTCGGCCCGCCGCCGATCCAGCTTTTTTACAGCCGCCGAATCGGCATTCAAAGTTTTGGCGAGATCGTCCCGATTCTCGCGGGCGGCCGCTTGACGGGCAAGAAGGGGCCGTATGAATTGGGCTTGTTGGATATTTTGACCGATGAAAAAAACGGCGCGCCCCGGTCGCATTTCTCTGTCGTTCGTGTTAATCGCGACGTGTCGCAGCGCTCCAAAGTCGGTCTCATGTTTACGAACCGCGCCAATCTTGGCCGCAACCACCAACAAGCTTATGGCGCGGATGCGAATATTTGGTTGAGCAATCCGCTGGCCTTTCAATCTTTTTTTGCGCAAACGCACGCCTCGCAAACCGGCCAGACCTTGACGGCATGGAAAATCGGATTGGATTTCACCAAAGATCATTGGGGCTGGTTTGCTTCACACATGGCTATCGATAAAAATTTCGACCCCGGAGTGGGGTTCGTGTTGCGCTCGGATATTCGGCGCACATTTTTGACCTTCCGCGTCAGTCCGCAACCTAACGGCAGTTTTCTGCGTCGCAGCAATATTTTTCAGTCGTTCACCCACCTCACTAAAATCGACGGGCGGTTACAAGATTGGGATTATCGTCTCACGTTTTTCAATCAACTCACCAACGGTGACAATCTTAATTTCGGTTATGGCCGCATCTTTGAACGCCTCGAACAGCGCTTTGATTTTCGTCCGGCATTGCCGATTCCAGCCGGCGATTATAACAACAATTCGCTGAGCGCGGATTATCAAAGCAGCGCCAAACGCCAGCTTACGGTTTTCGGCAGCGTGTTTTGGCGGGAATTTTATGACGGCGATTTATTCAATTGGGGCGGCGGGTTCGGATATAGCCCCAGCGCGCATTGGTCATTTCGTTTGAACTATGATCGTAACCAAGTCGATTTACCATCCGGCGTCTTGAACACGGATTTGCTGGCGCTGCGCGTGAATTGGGCCTTCAACACGCGGTTCTTTCTCAATACCCTGCTGCAATACAACAGCGAAACCAACGAGCTGAGCACGAATCTACGGCTCAATTTTATTCATAGCCCGGGCAGCGATTTATTCATCGTTTATAATGAGAGTCGCGGCCGCGAAGACGAAGATTTTTCCGACGGCCTGCCGGCCCGTAATCGTGAAGTGATTCTGAAATTCACCCGGTTATTGCGGTTTTGACTTTGACGCCGCCGAAATTGGTCACGAAGGTTTTATGTAGAAAATTTTCGTGATCAATTCCAATTTTACCCAACGGAGGAAGGAATATGCGCGACAAAGGTGTGTTGTTTTACAAGCTCGGCAGCTATGGTTTAATTCTCTTTGCGCTCGTGCACACGCTCAGTTTTTTTACCAATCCGGCGGAACTGATGACGAATGAGGAAGACAAAAGGGTTTGGCAAATCATTCAGACCCATGTCTTCAATATTGGCGGCTTCTCCACCACGACAAAGGCGCTGTTCAGAGGTTTTAATCTGTATCTCGAAATCCTGACTTTGTTTGCCGGCCTGCTGAACGTTCTGGCGGCTAGACATCACGCCGGCAATCCGGCGTTTCTTAAAAGCATGGCTGGCGTGAATCTGGTAATGGTCGGTTTGCTGGTGATCGTCACCGCGATTTTCTTTCATCTCCCGCCGCTGATTTTATTCGGACTGACCGCCATCTTTTTTCTGGCCGCATTCGTTTTAATTAAAAATTAGGCCAACCGAAATCGAGAGCGGGGTAAGCTGACGAATTGCCGTTTAATGGATTGGGAACAAAATGTTTAATAGAAGCACATAGCAAATCCCTTGAACTTTTATTAAACATGAACGGAGGAAGAAATCATGTTTACCAATCTCAATTTCTGGGCGATTTTAGTGTCGGGCCTGGTGTACTGGATTCTCGGCGGCATTTGGTACGCAGCGGTGTTCAGTAAATCGTGGCAAGAAGCGCTCGGCTTCAATAACCTGAATGAGGCCGGGAAGGCCAAGTTACAAAAAGAGTTTCCCAAAGCCTTGTTGGCGCATTTCGGCAGCGGCTTGCTGACGAGCTTCATTTTAGCTAAAATTGTGAGCGCGTTGGGCGCCAATAGTTTTATGGACGGCTTGCTCTACGGCGCTTTGATGTGGCTTGCGTTCGCTTTCACGATTCATCTCAACAGCTTGATGTTTGAGAAGCGTCCACCCGCAGTGTTTTACCTCAACAACGGTTTTTTTCTCATTGCTTTCGCGGTGCTCGGCGGTATTTTGACGGTGTGGCGGTAAATTCGCTTAAACACGTTTTTCCTGTCGCCGTCATTCGTACGAGCAAAGAGAAAATAATTGACTCCTGCGTGGCGTTTGAAGCTGTTTAAAAGTGTTCCTTAACAAAACGATGTCTCTTGGAGAACATTTAAAATGACCAACGCTTTGCATACCGTCACGCCACTTTGGGAGTCGCGCTCGTTGAGCGGAATCATGAACGCGCCGGTCTTTTTGAAAATGGAAGCGCTGCAACCCATTGGCTCGTTCAAGATTCGCGGAGTCGGCAAAGCTTGTCAAGATTATTGGCAAATGGGAGCGCGGCGTTTCGTCTGCGCTTCGGGCGGCAATGCCGGTTATGCGGTTGCCTACGCTGGGCGGCAACTCGGCGCGGAGGTGACCGTTGTGGTTCCTCATGCCGCTTCCGTTTGGATTCAAGAAATTTTGCGCCGTGAGGGTGCAACCGTTATTGTTCATGGCGAGGCCTGGGATGACGCACATGTTTACGCTACCCAATTGGCTGCACGCGAGAACGCCGCATATATTCATCCCTTTGATGATCCGCGTATTTGGCAAGGACATGCTACGATCATTCAAGAAATGGCCGCGGCGAAAATTAAACCCGGGGCGATAGTTGTTTCGGTGGGCGGTGGCGGCTTGCTGTGCGGCCTGTTGGAAGGCTTGCATCAAACCGGTTGGACGGAGGTTCCAGTTATCGCGGTCGAAACCGCAGGCGCTGCTTCGTTTGCACAATCCGTTACCGCCGGTAGACTCATTACGCTGGATCGCATCACTTCGATTGCCACTACCCTCGGCTCACGCACCGTTGCCGCAACGGCGTTGGCCTGGGCGAAACGGCATCAGATTATTCCGTGGCTGGTCACCGATCGCGCCGCTGTGAATGCCTGCCAGCGTTTCGCCGACGAGCATCGGGTGTTGGTGGAACCGGCCTGTGGGGCGTCGCTCTCCACAGTTTATGATCAAGCACCCATCTTGACGGAACTGTCGCCGATTGTAGTGATTGTCTGCGGCGGCGCCGGGGTTAACCTCAAACTTTTCGAGGAATGGACTAAAAAAGTCAGCTTATAATCTTGTTGCGAGGAGGAAAGAAAATGGCTTCACGTATCTTCAAACCCGGCAACCGGCTTTTCGCGACTGCGGCAATTCTCATGATTGTCGTTGCGATGCTTCATACCATCGGCCATTTTGCGCCGGCACCGGCGGACGACATGGCTTTGCACGCCGTGATGGCGGCGATGCGCAGCTATCAATTCGATTTGGGCCTGGGCCTGCGGCCGAATTTCATGGATATTTTCCAGAGTCTCAGCTTAACGATGACGATTAGCCTGCTGCTTCTCGGGCTGCAAAATCTCATGACCCTGGCGCTCGCCGGGGAGAATAGCAAACTGGTCCAGCGTTTAACTTTGCTCAACCTCATTGGGGTCGGCGCTTTGGCCATCCTCAACGCGATTTATCGGCTGCCGCCGCCGTTGATTTCTTTCATTGTCGTTGAAATAATTCTCCTGCTGTCTCTGCTGCTCAATCGCAACGCTGCGGCACGGCGTTAAATTGCCCATTCGATAAAAAGCAAGATTTCGAAAGCATTTTGCCCGCAGTATTTTTATATTGGAGAAAATAAGGTTCACGGTTTACTTGCATTGGAGAACAACCGATGTTATTTGAATTTTTAGTGATTGGATTGTTGGCGGTGATCACGACATTTTCCCCAGCCGATGATCACCGCGCCAATCAACCCCAAACCCTCACGCCGGCACAACGCGAAAAATTGTTGGCGGTGCGCGAACAGGTTTGGCGCGCTTATTTTACCAATGATAAAAAACAACTCGAAGCGCTGATTCCCGCCGAGACCATTGCCATCAATGCCTACGATGAGCAATGGGCGGATCGCGCGGCTATTTTTTCCGGCGCGGAGCAATTTGTGCAGGGCGGCGCCAAGCTGGTGCGGCTGGAGTTCCCACGCACCGAAATTCAAGTTTATGGCGAGGTCGCGATTATCTACACCACTTATTTATTCGAAATCGAAAGCGCCGGCCAACGCCAAACTTATTCCGGACGCGGCACCGAAATTTTCGTGCGCCGCGGCGAGTCGTGGGTAAATCCCGGCTGGCATCTCGACGCGGGAAAGTAGTGCACTGTTACCTTAATTTGTCATGGTGAGCGGAGTCGAACCATGACTGCATCCCTCGACTCCACTCGAAGTGACACTTTTATAAATTAAGGGAACAAAGCAGTAGTTCATTACTATTCACGCAGCACTTATTCCCCGCAACACTTATCAGACAAAACGATTTTCGATGAACTAAAAATACAAGCATAGCGGTGTTGGGCAACAATGTCCGGTCGACAAGCCACAGCCTTAAAACTGTGGTTTTTCTTTTTGCGTTTCGCTAAAAAGATTGTTATATTTTCTGCCGTCAAACAAATCGCTTGATCTATAGACCCAATTTTTTTGCCGCAGTTAAGTGATGCTTACCCGCGCCCAATCCATTCTCAAAGAAGTTTTCGGTTACGACGAGTTCCGGCCGTTGCAGGAAGAAATCATTCAAAATGTTTTACAGAAAAAAGATACGCTCGTTATCATGCCGACCGGCGGCGGCAAATCGCTGTGTTATCAGTTACCCGCGCTGATCTTCGAAGGCCTGACGGTCGTGGTCTCGCCGCTGATTGCATTGATGAAAGATCAGGTGTCGCAATTGCAACAGCTTGGCGTGCCTGCGGTTTTTTTGAACAGTTCCCTGGCGCCCGACGAATATCAGCGCAATCTCGACCGCCTGCGCCGCGGCGAAGCGAAGCTGCTTTACGTCGCCCCCGAAACCCTGCTGAAAGCCAAAACGCTGGCATTCCTCGCCGCGCTCAAAGTTGATTGTCTCACCATTGATGAAGCGCATTGCATCTCGGAATGGGGACATGATTTTCGGCCCGAGTATCGCCAGTTGGTGGAATGCCGGGCGCGTTTTCCACAGGCCGTGTGCATCGCGCTCACCGCCACGGCAACGCAGCGCGTGCGCGAAGATATTGCCGCCAATCTGAAATTCAGCGCCGCGCAACAGTTTGTCGCCAGCTTCAATCGCGAGAATCTTTTTCTCCGCATCGCGCGCAAAGCCGATCCACTCAAACAAACGCTTGAATTTTTGCAGCAACATCCCAATCAATCCGGCATCATTTATTGCTTCTCGCGCCGACAAGTGGACGAGTTGGCTGCTTTGCTGCAACAACTCAACTACTCGGCGCGGCCTTATCATGCCGGATTACCCGACGAAGAACGTACGCAAAATCAGGAAGCCTTTTTGCGCGATGACGTGCAGATTATGGTTGCCACCATTGCGTTCGGCATGGGCATCAACAAATCGAATGTGCGTTTTGTCGTGCATTATGATTTGCCGAAAAATCTGGAATCCTACTATCAGGAAATCGGGCGCGCCGGACGCGACGGCTTGCGCTCGCAATGTCTGCTGTTGTTCGGTTACGGCGACGTGACGAAGATCCGATATTGGATCGAGCAAAAAACCGGCGCCGAGCGGCAAATCGCCAATCATCATCTCAGTGTTCTGCTCGGTTACGCGGAAAGCCGGTTCTGCCGCCGCATTCCGTTGCTCGCTTACTTTGGTGAAACCTTCACGCAAACACCATGCGGCTCATGCGACAATTGCCTCGCTGGCCAGTTGGAGTTAGTTGATCTCACCATTCCAGCGCAGAAATTTCTTTCGTGTGTCGCCCGCACCGGCGAGCGGTTTGGCGCGAATCATATCATCGACGTTTTGCGCGGCTCGCAATCCGAGAAAGTATTAAAAAATGGGCATGCCAATCTTTCCACTTACGGTATCGGCGAGGAATTTTCCAAAGCGCAATGGCTGCATCTGTCGCGGCAGTTTTTGCACAACGGTTTGTTGGAACAGGATTTGGAATATGGCAGCTTGAAACTGACGCCGCTTGCTCATGAAATCTTGCGGGGGAAGGAAAAATTTTTTGGCGCGGTGCAGGATGAACGTGAAGTCTTTACAACTGAACAAACGGAAATGCTCGAACACGATCGCGAGTTGTTTGAGTTGTTACGCAAGCTGCGGAAGGAACTGGCTGACGGGCAAAACGTTCCGCCGTATGTGGTTTTTGCCGACAAAACCTTGATCGAGATGGCAACGTATTTTCCCCAAGCGCACGCGAGCTTGCGGCGCATGTACGGTGTCGGTGAAACCAAGTTGGAGAAATACGGGACGGCCTTCCTGCGGGAAATTTCACGCTATTGCCGCGAGCGCAGTTTGGCGGAAAAATCCAAAGCCACGGCCGTTAACAAATCGCCGGCTGGCACGGCTCCCGCGACGGCAAAGAATTTACTGATCGTCACCGCGTTCAATGGCGGAAAATCCATTGCGGCGTTGGGACAACAATTTAACCTGAAACCGAACACTATTATAGAACATTTATACAAATATGTTTGCCAAGGGCAAACGTTGCGAGAGGAGGGTCTTTTAGAACACTCGCGCCTTGATCCCGCCGCACGCACCGAGACGTTGGCAATTTTTGAAAAGTTGGGCACGGCTTATCTGAAACCAGTGTTCGACGCATTGTCCGAAAAAGTAAGTTACGACGAACTGCATGTGCTGCGGCTGTATTCTTTGAGTCAAAAAAATCGGACTGCCCGATAAATTTTAAAATTTTAGCCCTTGCCAAATATACTCCCGCCCAGCGCATTTTCCGGCAAAAACCATCGAACATTTCGCTCGCCTAAGGGGTCTATCAAGCGGTCAATTACGCACGAAAATATTGATCAAAGGTTAAAGGTTGGTTAGAAGAAGTGTAATGGAATATTAGAAAGTTATTGCAGTTTTTGTTTTAAAGGGAATTTCATCGTGACGGAAATTTCACGCCGCGAGTTTGTCGAAAAAAGTTTTGGCGCAGTTTGCGCTTATTTTTTGTTCGAAATCCTTGGTTCTTCACGATTGGGAAAGCGCATTGTGCAAGCCCGACTTCGTTAAATGCAGGATGATAACGAGGTCACAACCCGCCATTCATATGGAAATATTATCGGTTTGTGAAAACCGATGAGTAAATAAAAGCATCGTACTCATGCTTGTACTTTTACCCGCTTTTTACCAGCTTTCAATGCGAGTAAGCGTTTGAGTCACAGAAAGAGTAGATGTTGTAATCATCAGAACAATTTACCCAAAAGGAGGCCTCAAATGGCAGCAGCACCCGTGGTGTGGTTTGAAGTAACCGGCAAAGACGCCAAGAAGCTACAAAGTTTTTATGGCAAAATTTTTGACTGGAAAATCAACGCCGACAATCCGATGAATTACGGCATGGTGGACGCAGCAGCAAACGGCGCCGCGGTCGGCACCGGCAGCATCGGCGGCGGCATTGGGCCAGCCCAACCCGACGCGCCCGGTTATGTGACGTTTTACGTGCAGGTCGATGATCCCGATGCGTATTTGAAAAAGATCGAAAGCCTCGGCGGTAAAACGATTATGCCGACGACGGAAATTCCGAACATGGTGACTTTCGCATTGTTTCAGGATCCGGAAGGCAATATGGTGGGATTGGTCAAAGGCTAAACGCAAGCGGCGCGTGGAAATTTTGAAAAAGTAAGGGAGATGCCGATCCGTGTTCTAATAAGGATAGCATCTCCCTTTTTTTGCTATGATCTGCCGATCATGCAAGTTTGTTTAGTTGGTCGTCTTGCCTAACGCAAAAAAAGTTTCGAGCACACGATCGGTGCGGCTTCTCCAGCTTGCCCAGTCGAAGCCGTCGTGAACTTGCCCGCCGTTGATTTTGTATCCCTTTTCTTCCAGCCATTTTGAAAAAGCGCTGTTGTATTCGGCCCAATCGTAATTGCCGGCGCTGCGATAGTCGTACGTGCCCCAGTCCATATAAATATTCAACACGGGTTTCTTTGCGGCGGTATTGATCATGTTCTTCAGCGGCTCGGCTTCCGTCGGCATCATATGCGATGACTGTCCGCCAACGTGCCCGAAAGTGCCGGGATATTTGAAGGCCGCATAAAAAGCGGCATAACCGCCTTCGTCTCCGCCCATCACCGCCCGCGTTTCCGGCTTGGTTAGCGTGCGATACCTGGCGTCAATGAAAGGAACGATCTCTTGCGCCACCATCTGAGCGTATTGATCGCGAAGCTGACGTG
>CAYZFF010000044.1:0-18879 GCA_964477305.1 uncultured Cytophagia bacterium | reverse complement strand
CGTGCACCCAAAATTTTTCTTGACTATGAGTTTTGTTTTTTGTATTATTACTTCGTCTTGATTGTATGAACATCAAATTTTTTGCAATCAGGCGTAAGTCGAAGCTAAAAACAATTGCCCCACAAGAAAGTTGTGGGAGCCTTGGCGTGCAGGTTGTTAGGCTTGTAAGTTGAAGGCGTGATCTCAGTATTAAAGTCGAATAATACCGGGATGACGCCTTTTCTTTTTATAGCCTGTGCGTAGCATTATTTGCTGAAAAGGCCTTGGCGTGCAGGCAATGCCAGTCTGGGTTGTGGCTTGTAAGTCGAAGGCGTGACCTCGTGGTGTATTTTAGTGCATCACGAAGTCACGCCTTTTTTTATTGCGGCAAGCGGTGCCGCAATAAAGAGAAAGTTTTTGTTTATCCCGTGCAAGGTTGTGGGAACCTTGACGTACAGGTTATGTTCAACCGAGGAAATTTCGGGCAAATACATAGACCTGTAAGTCGAAGGCGCAATCGCGTTACACTCGGTTTGCCGGGGTGTGGCGGTTGCGCCTTTTTTTTAAGGTAAAATGCAAAATCGGGTTGTTCCGCGCTGTGTGAGGCTTTGCATTTATTCGCGCTTGAGTCGATTGGCAACACAAGCGATTTGGTTATGAAGCGATTTTAAAAAGAGGTTACTATGCAAAACTCATTCATGGTATTGACGACAGCGCTCTTCTCATGCTGTCTGTTATTTCTGCAAGTGCCGCGCTTGCAAGCCTGCGTCATTGAGGCAGAAATGCAAAGCGAAACCGTTCAACCGGAACCAGCGCCGGCCGGCCAGGAAGCAGCGAAACCAACGATCGTAGCGGTTGAAAACAATGCCGCTGCCGAGCAAGAGTATGCCGCCGGTCGCGCGGCAATGCGCCGGCGTGATTGGAAAGCCGCGATCCAGGCCTTCAAACGCACGGTGGAATTGAATCCCGATTATCGCGATGCGCGCCATCGGCTCGCGGAAGCGCGCACGATTCTCAACAACGAAGAGATTGAAGCCGTGGCGGCCCGTTATTATGACGAAGGCGTAGCAGCAATGAATCGCAACGATACGGATGGCGCCCTCGATGCGTTTGAAAAAGTAAGCCGGATCAACCGCCGGTATCGCGATCTGGAAGAGCTTTATGCGCGCCTGGAAGGTAAACTGCCGCAACTCAGTGTTTCCGCGCCGCCGATTGCCGCCGCCACTTTCAGCGCTGCACCCAAAGACAGCGCTGAAATACTGGTGGCCAAGCCAGCAGAGCCGGCCGCGGTAAAAGCCGACTCGCTCATTCATCCGGAAACGGCAGTTGCCGGCAGCGCAAAGCTGGATTCACTGGTTGAATATGCGCTGGCGGCTTTTGAGCGCGATGACTGGAAAAGCGCTGTGATCGCCTTTGAACGCATCAAGTTTGTGCAGCCGAACTATCACGATCTCGACGACTTGGCGGTGATGGCGCGAACCAATCTTTTGCGCCAGACCCCAAACGCCGCATCGCCCGCAAGAAATGATGATCGGCTAATTTCGCTGTTGATGATCATACTGGCCGTGATTACGGCCATCGGTTGGTTGGGATTTGGGTTGCTCGCAGTTTCACCGGCTGGGCGTGCACGTCTTTACCGCTGGCGCGGTAACGATGTCGCGGCGGCGCTGCTGTATGAACAAATGATCGCACAAAAACCGGAGCGCATCGAGCTTTATCCGCTGTTGGCCGAAATTTATTTGCGCCTGAAACGCCAGGATACAATGGCGATGCAGATTTTCCAGAAAGTTTTGGAACTGAATCTGCCGACGCGCTATCGTGCCGAATTTCATACGATTATTGCTCAACAAGAACGGCACAAGGATCGGGAACTTTTGACGCCGCGAAAACCGCGCAAGAAAAAAGAATTGGCTACAATGCTCGAACAGGTGAACGGCGCGGCGGGAAAATGGAATAACACGAATGGCAGGTTCGTGCATGAAGATCCCGAACCCAAAGCCGGCGAGTAGTTTGGCTCGCAAAAAAGACTCGTCGCTAAATCGAAAAATTATATAAGAAGTAAAATGGTTATGCAAAAGGAAATCTCACGAACGCTGATCAGGTTATTGGCGATCGGGTTGTTGCTGTCAGCGTCAGGCCTGAAGGCACAAGCTGACCGATCCACCAAGAAGGCGCCGGCGGCAAATGCACAGAATGCAGCGCAATTGGATTTGCTCTATAAACAAGGACTGGCCGCAATTGAGCAGCAGGATTGGATGCAAGCGTTGATTAAACTGGAGCGTGTCGAATTGTTGCAGCCCAATTATCTCCAGGCTGCGAATTTGGTTGCGGAAGCGCGAGCCAATCTCTTAAAGCAGGCAAAAGCCTCTGATAATAATTTGCCGCTGAGTCTTAATGGCGTTTTGTTCGGCGTTGGTGGTTTTGCTTTGCTCAGCGTTGTGTTATGGTTGCCAACGTATCGCGCGCGCCTGTATCGCCTGCTGGGCAAGCATACTCGCGCCGCGCTGATTTATGAACGCTTGGTGGCACGCAAACCGAGCCGGATGAAACTTTACCCCCCGTTGGCCGAGGCCTATTTGCGTCTTGATCGCCGCGATGCCACCGCGATTCGAATTTATAAGCGGGTGCTGGAGTTGAATCTGCCGACGTCGCTGCGGGCGGAGTTGCATAATATCGTCACGGGATATAATCTGGATGAAGTGCAAACCCGCTGGCATGTTAAAGAAGTCGTGGATTCCCGTTTGGAAAAGAATCTAACGAAGCGCTTGGCGGAATTTCGGTCGCCGCAACAAGCCCCGCCGGCTACCTCCAAACCCTCGTCATCTCCACGCCGCCCGCGGAAACCGGCGAAAGGAAAAGGCGTGCTCGCAGATTACGGTTATGCGGGCAATTTGGCGATGAACGGAAAAATAAAAATTGAAAAATACTAACCCGGTCAACGATTGAAATGCGGACGATTCGGCGGTTGATGAAACTGAAAATAAATGGATAAATCGGGCGCCGATTCGAAAAGGACGCGGTTATGCGAGTAAAAATCTATAAAATGGTTTTGGCCATCTTGTTGGTCAACTTGCTGCCGGAAGGCAGCGCGTGGGCGCAGGAAATTGTTCAAATCAATGGCGGTAAAGGCAGCGCTCTATCACGGACGGCGAATGGAATGATTATAAAGGGAACTGCCGTCGTCCGCGGCACGATTATCGACGGCGAGTCGCAACAGCAGTTGCCGGGCGCCAGCATTGTGGCCACGCCCGTCAATATTCCCACTGACCCGATTCACGTCGTATCCGGTGAAATGGGACAATTTGCCTTGAATGAGTTGGTTTCCGGTATTTATACGATTACGGTTTCATGCGTGGGCTATGCCGAGCAAAAATTCACCAATGTGCAGGTGAACGGTGATGAAATCAAAACATTGGAAATTTCACTGGCTTACAGCGGTTTGATGTCGAGCGACAACAACGTCTCCGTTTCACGGAGTTCGGAAGCTTTTTTTGATGTAGCCAGTGTTTCGCGGCGCACCGAATCCGGTTTCAATGCACCGGCCTCGGTTTACTTCATTGGAACCGATCAGGTGCAGTCGCGCCCCGCACTCACCGCGGTTGATCATTTGCAGGGTATGCCGGCAGTTGATTTCGCCCGTCACGGCCTCCAGCAAGCGAACGTCGTGGTGCGCGGTTTTAACAATGTTTTTTCCAGTGCCATGTTGTCACTGGTCGATAACCGGATCAGTCAGGCGCCGTCGTTGCGTTATAATGCGCATTATTTTATGCCGATCACCAACGAGGATATCGAGCGCATCGAAATCGTCTCCGGCCCGGGTTCGGCATTATACGGCCCCAATAGCGCCAACGGCGTGATGCAAATTTTCACCAAGTCGCCATTTGGCTCGGAAGGCACGACCGTGAGCCTCGGCGGCGGCGGCCGCAGTTTGCGCCTCGGCTCATTTCGCCATGCCGCCAGCTTTGGCAATCGCGTCGGCTACAAAATTTCTACGCAATATTACGCCGGCCATGATTGGGAATATCGCGATCCCGCGGAGCCGGACTCGTTTCGCCTCGCCGAGCAAAAAGTCGCTTCGCCGGGCCGCGATTTTCAGGTGCAGAAATTTAGTGCAGAGGCGCGAATGGATTTTCGTCTCGCCAAGGATTTTACAACGATTGTCTCCGGCGGTTATAGCAAAAATAGCGGCATCGATCTCACCGGTATTGGCGCGAGCCAGGTGAAAGATTGGGCTTACTTGTATTATCAGGGCCGGCTGTATTATAAAAATTTTTATGCCCAAACTTTTCTGAATCGTTCCGACGCCGGCGAAACTTTCAACCTGCGCACCGGTGATCCGATTGTTGACAAGTCGCGCCTGCTGATGACGCAAATTCAACACGGCTTGGCGTTGGGCAACTGGCAACGCTTCACTTACGGCGTCGATATATTGCGCACCCGCCCGGATACGGAAAAGACCATCAACGGCCGCAATGAAGAAATTGATGACATTAACGAGAAGGGGGTCTTTTTGCAATCGGAGACGGCGCTCGGCGCCAAAACCAATTTGGTTCTCGCCGGACGTTTGGATAAACATAATCATCTCGAAGCGATGACGTTCTCTCCCCGCGCCGCACTGATTTTAAAGCCGGCGCCTAATCATAATTTGCGGTTTTCCTACAACCGCGCCTTTAACACGCCGGCAACGAACAATCTGTTTCTCGATGTTCTGTCGGCCTCCATTCCCAGCTCGTTGCCGGAGCCGTTTCCGCGCACACTGTTAGCCATTCGCGGCCAGGGCGTTCCATCCAAGAGCGGCCTCACCTTTCGGCGCGACGTTGATGGGCGTCCACTCATGATGTCGCAGCTTGCGCCGCAGGCCGGTTACATTCCGGCAACCGTCAATGCCATTTGGCCGAGGTTGCGGCAGATTTTGATTGATGGCTCGTCGGGTGAGATTCAAGAGTTGTTGATGCCCACATTGCCCGAGGAACTTGAGACGGCAGTTCGTGGCGATTTGCGCCAACTGAATCCCGCCACCGGCGCGTTTGATCTGATCGGTGACGTCGCTGACGTGGATCCGCTGAAACCGACGATGACCAATTCGTTTGAAATCGGTTACAAAGGCTTACTGGCCAATAAACTGTTGCTCTCGGTTGATTTGTATCATTCCCGCATTCAGGATTTTGTTGGCCCGCTGAAAGTGGAAACGCCGAATGTATTTGTGAATCCGCAGCAGTTGGCTGCCGCGTTACAACCCGCTGCCGCGGCGATGATGGCGGTGCTGATTTCGCAGGGTATGTCAGATGATGACGCGCAAAAGCAAGCCGCCACCATTTTGGCCGACCTCATCACTGCCGCGGCGCGATTGCCGCTCGGCGTGATCAGTCCCAACGAAGTCGCCAACAATACCGACGTGATTTTGACGTATCGCAACTTCGGCGATATTTCTGTCGAGGGCGTTGAGATTAATTTGAATTACTACGTCAGCCCCGCCTGGGTTGTTGGCGCGAATTATTCATTTATAAGTGAAGATCTTTTTCGCCTGGTAGACGGCATTAATAATATTGCGCTGAATGCACCCAAAAATAAAATGGGTCTGAGCCTGCGCTATTACAATGCCCATCGTGGCATTTATGCACAATTACGCGCCCGTTATATTGACGCTTTTCCAGTGGAATCCGGTGTTTATTTCGGCGAAGTGGAAAATTATACGGTTTTGGATTTGAATGTGGACGGTCGGATTTATCACAGCTCGCGACTGGCATTGACCGTGCAGAACCTGTTGGATAACAAACATCGCGAAATTGTCGGGGCGCCGGAGATCGGCCGCCTGTTGATGTTGCGCTTGAGCCAATCGTTTTAAATGCATCATGGCAGTTGAGGCGATTGGGAGTGAATTGAACGATAATATTTTTACGAGGATTTCCATGCAATCGTGTTTAAACATTATTCGCCGGTGTCTGGTTTTTCTCCTGCTCGCATTTTGTGCTCCCGTGGTTTTGTCACAATCGCACAATCGCGAAGCGATGAAATGGTTTGACGCCGGGTTGGCGGAAAAGAATGTCGCCCAAAGAATCGAGGCCTATAACAGGGCTATTGAACTCGACCCGAATTTTGCAGAAGCGCTGTTCAATCTCGGAACGGCATACAAAGAACAAAAGAGCTATGAGCGCGCGGAGCAATTTCTGCGTCGTGCCGCGAACACCACCAATCATGATTTGCGGATAAAAGCGTTGAGCGCGCTGGCGAGTATTTATAATATTCGCGGCAATAGCAAAAGCGCAGAGAGCGCTTTGCGCGAAGCCAAAACCCTTGCCGGCGAACCGAAACAACGCGCGGTGTTGTCCTACGAACTGGGGCGTTTGCTATATCAACAGGGCCGTTATGAGGAGGCCGTGGTGGAGCTGAAAGATGGCCGCAATGGTGATTTGACCAGGCGGGAATCATTTGACAATCTGATCAAGCTGGCGGAAAATTTCTCGCAATTGGATTATTGGTATGCCGCGGCGGAAAAACAAAAAGCCGCCGGTCATTTGCAGGAAGCCAAAACCACATTCGAGCAAATTAAGGCGAAGAACGCGAATTTCCGCGAGGTGCAAGCGAAGCTTGATGAAATTGAAATTTTGCTGACAGCTAATACTGACGAAGCCGCGACGCCGGCGAACGAAGTTAAAACGGAAATCGTCACGCCGACTAATGACGCGAATGAGGCCGAAACTGAAAAATCGTATGCCGAAGGCCTATTGGCGATTCGCAAGCGGGATTGGCCGGGGGCTATTGCTGCGTTTGAGCAGGTGTTGAAATTGAGTCCGGATAACCGTGAGGCCCAGCAGAAGCTCGCCGAGGCGCAGCTCTATCTCGAGCGCGATACTATTGAGACAATCGCCGCACGTTATTATGCCGAAGGCGTTGCCGCGATGAATCGAAATGATCTGGATAGCGCGTCGGTGGCTTTGGAAAAAGTTTATAAAATCAATCGCCGGTATCGCGAGGTCGCGACGCTTTACGCACAGGTGGAAGCGGCGCGTGGCGGAATACCGACAGTCGCGACTCCTTTACCCTCGGTCGAGTTGCCTCAAGCCAGCATGTCGGACACGGTGGCAGTAAATCAGAACGCTTGGACGAGTCAAACTGCGGATTTCACGCCGCTCACGACCGCGCCGGCGATTGAAACCCGACTTGATTCTTTGTATCAACTTGCCCGTGGCGCCATGGCTCGCAGCGATTGGAATGGAGCTGTGGCCAGTTTACAAAAATTGCGGATGCTGCAATCGGGCTATCGTGATGCCGATCAACTTTTTGTGGAAGCGCGAACCAAGTTGTTAGAGATGGCCAAAATGGATAATACCGTGAGCTTGAGTGGTCCCACGCTGTTGTGGTTTGGCGGCCTCGCCGTTGTTTTGGTGGCCGGACTGCTACTGGGTTTTCTCTTCTTCTCATCGGTAGGCCGGGCGCGGATGCAGCGTTGGCGCGGCAATGATAATGTCGCGGCGTTAATTTACGAAAGCCTGTTGGCCCGCCGGCCAAGCCGTCAGAATCTTTATTCCGCGCTGGCAGAAATTTATTTAAAAATGAATCGCCGTGATGAAGCAGCCCTGCAAGTTTATCGGCGGGTTTTAGAATTAAATTTACCCTCGCCTTATCGCGCCGATCTGAATGCGATTGTCGCCCTCCATACGGTCTATGAAAAGTCGACTACTGGTGAAGTAATTGCCAGAGCGGATTCGTTTATATCGGAAGCGCCGAGCCCGGGCAGCAGTGTGTTGTTAGCTGATGGCGGTTTTCAAATGAAAGAGAAAACCCCAACCCGCCGGCCGCGCAAGAGAAAAGCGGCAACAACGCCAGCTCCTGAAGCCGACAACGTCACTACTGAAAATGAAGTGATGGTGCCTGGGGAATTATTGATGGACGCAGCGTTTACCGCCCCGGCGAAACCCCGCAAACCGCGGAAGAAAAAGGCAGCCACTATTGCAAGCAGCGATACAAATAGCACCCTCAATGGCACGCCTTTAACCGGCGACGGGCAGCAGTTAGCTGCATCGGCGCCAGTGAAAAAGCCGCGCCGTAAAAAAGTTACTGTGATAGATTCGATTCATATCGCCGAAACGATGACGGAACCGTTGGAAATGGATGATGAGAAGGCACAACTGAATTTGCACAGCCCGTCAACCGCTCGGCCTGAAACGGTTAGGTTGGCTCTGCATGAATCGATGCCTCACGAAGAAATGTCCGTAGCTTGAAGCAAGTCATGAAGGCGCGAAAAATATTAGCCGGTCACCACCAGTGACCGGCTAATAACAAAATGTAATATTGTCCTTTATTTAAAGGGGTTTTAGCGCAGTTCTTAAAAATAAAATTGAAAATCCTCTTGACAACACGTTTTCTTTTTTGTATATTGTATTCACGTTTTTGCAGTATCTGATGTAGAAGTGAAAATTTTAGCTGTCCCATAACAAGGTCGTGGGAGCCTTGGCGTGCAGGATGTAGGTCTGTAAGTCGAAGGCGTGACATCAGTGTTAAAGTCGAATAATACTGGTGTGACGCCTTTTTTATTTTACTGGCATCGCCGATGCTGTGTCGTTATAATGGCGACATCACCCATGATTGGAGTGGGAGCCTTGGCGTGCAGGAAAATGACTTGTAAGTCGAAGGCGTGATGACATTGCCGTTTTTATATCCGGCGATGCAGTTACGCCTTTTTTATTTTAACCCACACGTTGAAGCCATGAACACCTCGTAATTAAAATTTGACTATCCCACGATTTTTTGTGGGAGCCTTGGCGTACAGAACCCTTAGGGTAGGCTTGTAAGTCGAAGGCGTAATATCAGCACGCGTTATGTCGCGAAGCTTGGTGTTACGCCTTTTTTTATGGCGTGACGGAGCTGTAAAAATAAACAACGGATTGTGTTTTATCGCGGTTAATTTTTTTGAGACGCAAAGGAGTAGAATTTATGATGATGAAACTCGCTTCCATTTGGCAGGACAATCGCATCCAAACCACCCGGCACATATTGCGCTTGTCCGCCAATCTATTGATTTCCACGCCGCTCTTTTTGTTGGCGTTGTTGTTGATTTTGAAATTTTGGTATTAACCTTAATCTGTATTGCAAGTGGAGAGACTGTTATGAAGCCGAAGACGAATATCTTTGTTGGACTTGTGGTTCTGGCCGTCATGTTTGCGGGAAAGCAAGCTGCGGCGCAGAGCGAAAGCCGCCGGCAAGGTGTAACGGTGGTCAGCGAAACCGCTGGAACGGTTGTGCGCTTCGAAGGCGCCTTTACGTTCATCGGTAAGACGCCGTTTACCGTTTCCCAAAATTTGGCCGGGCCGTATAAAGTGATTGCTTCAAAGCGCGGTTATGAAACCAAGACGATTATGCTTGATTTTCAGCGCGAGACGGCACAGCACATTACGGTCGGGCTGAAACCTTTGTCGCTGGCCAAGGCGGCGTTTGGTTCCTTGTTGTTACCGGGTACCGGCCAGCGTTACAAAGGTGCGCATTCCAAAGGTTTGATTTTCACCACGTTGGCGTTGGGTGCCGGCGCTCGCGCTTTCGTCAAACATCAACAGTTTGGCGATGATCGCGACGCCGCTGCCAGCGCGGAAAAACAGTACAACCAGATCAGCGATACGGCGCTGCTGGAAAAAGAACTGGCTCTCGAAAAATGGCAAAAGGCGCAGCGCGAAGCCAATGACGCATTTAAGAGCCGCCGCCGTGCGGTGATCTTGACCGGCGCGATTTGGACGATCAACGTGTTGGAGGCGCTGATCGCTCCTCCAGGCCCGGGACATCCAGAGAAAGCGCGCAAAGTCGGGTTGAACGTGACGAGCAGCAACGGCACAACCCCTGAACTTGGACTGAAAATCAAATTTTAACGGAAACGGAAAAATACCATGAAGAAACTGAATGCAATTTTATTGAGCCTGATGCTTTTGGGGGCGCTGCCCGCGAGGGCACAACAAGAATATATTATCGAACGTGATGATTTCCTCGCGATTTCGTTCTGGCAGCAGCCAACATTAAATACGCAAATTCGAGTGGCCGCCGATGGCACCATTGAATTGCCGACCGTGGGTAAAATAAACTCCGCCGGATACACCATTGAGCAATTGGAAAAAGAGATCGTGCGCCAATATTCTTTTTATAATGCAAAAGTTACGCAGGCCAAGGTAGCAGTCATTGAATTCGGCAGCAAGAAAGCGTATATCAACGGCCAGGTGCCGCGTCCGGGTAAATACAGCTTTGCCGTCATGCCGACGTTGTGGCAATTAATTCTCGAGGCCGGCGGCCCGTTGGAAACCGCAAACCTCGGTCAGGTTTCATTGGTGCGTGGTTCCGGCGCGGAAATGGGCAAGGTTTCGACGTTTGATTTGGCTGAGGTGTTGAACCGCAATGCGATTAATGAATTGCCGAAATTAATGCCGGGCGACATCGTCTACATTCCTGCGGTTCCCGGCGGCCCGGCGGCGGCTGGCCGCTCACCGTTAAAAAAATCTTCCATCGTGTACATTTACGGCGAGATTGCCAATCCCGGTGAATATCAGTATGAGAGCAACACGAACATTCTCGAAGCGGTTATCAAAGCTGGCGGCCCGACGGAAAGGGCGGATTTGCGGCGCGTGCGATTGATGGGCATGGATTCGCTGCACACGCAGGTGGCACAAATCAACTTGCAAAAATATCACGACGAGCCGCAACTGCCGCCGTTGGCGTTGCATGGCGGTGACACGATTTACATTCCGAAACGCCAGTCGATTTTAGGGTCGGTGGGCGGCATGCTGGTTGAAACTACACGCATCGCCGTCGTCGCCCTGGTGCCGATCTTGGCGGTGAATGCTGCCAGATAATACGATTTTAATCTAAACTATTCAGGTGTTTTCATGACTGATATTAGTAGAAAACTCGACCCGGTGCTGTACTGGGAAATGCTGTGGCGGCGCAAATGGATCGCGCTGGGCGTCGTCGTGTTCTTCGTCGCGCTGGGTTTTTTCTGGGCGTTTAATTCCGTGCCGAATTATGAGTCCAACTCCACCATTCTGCTGCGCGAGCTTGATTTGGAATCGCGCACGGTGCAGCGGTATGCGCCGGACGTGAAGGCGTTGAACGATTTCGGCACCGTGCGCGCGAAAATTTTAAGCCCGGAAATGCTGCGGCGCTTGATCGCAAAAGCCGATTTGCTGCGGACCGATTCTTTGATCAGCGATTTGGCTGAACAGGCGCGCTACAAAACGCCGCAACTATCGCTGATGGAGATCAAAGAAGCGTTGATGATGCAGAAACTGAAAGAGGAAATCATCACGGTCAAGCCGAACGGCGTCAACATCATTCAGATTGCTGCAGGGCATAAAAGCCCCCAGTTGGCCTATACCATCACCAAAACTCTCGTCGAGATGTTTGTCGAGGAAAGCCGGCGCACGGAAATGAGCGGCGTCGAAAGCGGTTTGTCGTTCAGCCGGCAACAGATGGAAATTTACAAAAAACGCCTGGACGAGGCCGAGGCGAAGCTGCGACAACTTCGCACCGGCATGGCGATTACGGCTTATGATGATCAGAACCTTGATGGCGAGCGCGTCTCCACGTTGGGCGCGATTGTGGAAGCCACCATTACACAACTCGAAGCGGAAAAGCAAACCTTGGCGGCGACCAATGCACAGCTCGGCCTGACCGGCAAAAATCCCACCATCTACACGTCGACGCTGCTGGAGCATCAGCACAAGCAACAGCGCGACAAGCTGAAAGAGCTGATGAGTCAGATGAAGTTTGCTTCATGGAACGAAGCGGAAATCAACCGCGTCAACAGCGAAATCAAAGGGCTGGATGACGCGATGCAAAACGAACTGCTACATGTGCTGGCCATCAAACGCGGCGCGGGCGATGATCGCCTCTGGTTTGAGCGTGAAATGGCGAGATTGCGTGTCCAATTTCTGGAAGACAAAAAAGCCCAAATCGGCCAGTTGTATACGGCGGTGCAGCAATCGCGTCTGGCCTCCGTTGCGCAAATTCCCTCCAAAGAGGTGACCGAGGAGCGCTTGAAACATGACGTTGATCAGGCGCGCGAATTGTTTCAAATGTTCATGCAGCAGGCGCAAGGCTCAGAAATGCAAGCGGCGCTGCAGAATACTCAGAACGAATATCAGTATCGTATTCTCGAACCCGCGCAAATTCCGTTGGAGCCGGTCAGCATGAGCAAACGCACCAAGCTCATGATCTGCGGTTTTTTCGGTGTCGTTCTGGGACTGGGTTTGGCGTTTGCGCTGGAGTTTTTCAACCGCACGTTTCTGACGGTCGACGAAGTTGTGGATTCTACCGGCCTGCAGGTTATCGGCGTTATGCCGCGCATCGCGAAAAAAGATTTCAGTTTCGATCTCGACGGCCAAGACACGATCGAAGTGCAGCGGGTTACCAATCGGCTGATGAAGAATTCGAAACTTGATGAAATGCTGACCAGTGATTTTTCTACCGGCAAACAAAAAACACTGCTCATCACCAGTACGCTGGCGTCGGAAGGCAAAAGCACGTTCGCCGCGTATCTGGCCGCCAGCGTGTCCATGATGCAGGACGCCCCGGTGTTGTTGATCGATGCGGATCTGCGCAGGCCGACGCAACACAAACTCTTCAAGGTCGATAATCAGAACGGTTTGGCGAATTTGCTCACGCTGCCTTCGGCGACGAAAACGGCGCTGCGCGGCATGCTAATCCAAACGAATTATAGCAAGTTATCGTTGTTACCCTGCGGCCATTCCGAGCGCAAGCCGGTCGATCTGTTTTCTGCGAAACAGTTTTTGCAATTGCTCAAGCTGCTCAAAAAGGATTTTCCGTTCATCATTATTGACGCGCCGCCGGTGGTGCCGGTGAACGATGCGTTGGTGATTGGCCGGCATGTCGATTCGATTATGTATCTCGTCAAAGCCGGTGAAACGCCGCGGGACGTGGTCAAACGCGGGCTGGAATTGGTCAAAACTTCCACTGAGCATCAGCCCGGCATGATCGTGAACAATCTGAAAGAAGTTCTGCCGTATTACTACAAACCGAAATATTATAAGTATGACTACGCCAACGCGTAAGCCGAAAAAATCGCAATTATCCGCGGTCGCGGCAATTGGTTGGTCTCGGTAAATTAACGGCACTGCAACAACCGGGCAATGGATTGAAAAACGCTGCCACGAAATGAAATCTTGATGAATAAAGTTAGTCTTAAATCTTTTTTGCGTACCATGGCGGCATGGTTGTATTGTGGCTCAGGTTTGTTCACGCTGCATTTGTGGTGGCTGCGCCGGGTCGGTCGGAATGTTCTGGTATTAATGTTTCATCGCGTGCTGCCGGCCGGCTCACCGGTGCTGCAAAAGCATCTCTCGCTCCGCAGCATCATTATCACTGCCGAGAATTTCGCCCGGCTGTTGGATTTTCTGCAAAAGCATTTTCGTTTTGCCGCGATGCCGGAAGTTATGCAACACGGTCGGCAGGCGCGGAAAAATTATTGCGTGGTGACGTTTGATGATGGGTATCATGACTTTTTGAAATACGCCTGGCCGATCTTGCAGCAAAATCACTTGCCGGTGACGATGTTCTTGCCGACAGCTTTGATCGGCACCTCGCATCTGTTCTGGTGGGATCAGCTTTATCACGCCTGCATGAAAATGGAGAATGCCGTTACAGCCGCAGGTTGCGGCGAACCCACGAAGCTGGCGCAGGGATTGGCGGCGGAAATGTTCGGTGAAATCACGACCCTGTTGCAGCGCATCGCCAGCACGCCGGTTGCTAAGCGCGCGCCGTTAATTTATCGACTGGTGGCTTTTATTCAAGACTGGCCGGAGATGCGGGTTCGCGCGCTGCTGCAAAAACTCGGCGCGCCGGTTGAAAACGCACACCTTCTCGAAAAAGAAAACGCGTTGATGAACTGGGATGAAATTAAATCGCTGCGCCAGGCCGGTGTTGATTTCGGCTCGCATACGCGCCAGCATCTCAATCTCGCTGCCATCACCGCCGCCCAAATGCAGGAAGAAGTGGCCTTTTCGCGTCAGGAGCTGGAAACGAAATTGCAGGAAACGGTGGCTTCCATTTCGTTTCCCGGCGGGCATCATACCGAAGAGGTGCTTGGCGCCGTCGCCGCCGCGGGCTACTCGCACGCTTACAGCACGCGTAAAGGCCTGAATCGTCCCGGCGATGAAATTTATCGTCTGCGGCGGGTGAATGTCTGGGACGAGACGCTGCTGGATTTTCGTGGCCGTTTTTCTGCCGCCGTGTTTGCGTTTAATATGATGCGATCAAATGCGTGAAGATTTTTGCGCGCCGGCTTTGAAAGGTTAAACATATTACTGTTCAATTTAAAGCCAGCCGGCGTTTTAAGTGAAGCTCCTCCTCTCTCCACTGCACGGGCCGGACGGCAGGATGCCGTCCGGCCTGAATTGCAGCGCAATAAAAGCGTAATAAAAAAGCCATCCCGCCGTTGGCGGCGGTTTGGAGAAAGTTCGGCAAAATTATGAAGACAACAATAGCCGGTTCTGCAAAGACGATACCCCAGGTGATGGGCGGTTTGACCATTCTGCGTTGCTTTGGCCTCGCCAGGATTCCTTACTTTGCCATCAGCGCCACGGGCGACCCGCGTGACGATTTTAATTTTGCCTCGCGTTATTGCCGGGGCGGCTTCGTTACCGCGGATCCGGCCCATCACCCGGAAAAGGCCCTCGCTGCTCTATTGGCACACGGCAAAAATTTGCCCGGCCCCGTGCCGCTATATTACAGCAACGACCAGGAACTAAAACTCGTCTCCGAACACCGTGACGCGTTGAGCAAATACTTCCAATTTTTGATGCCCGCGGCCACAACGATTACCGACACGCTTGACAAAGCAAAATTTGTTGATTACTGCAAACGCCATCATTTGCCGGCGCCGGCTTCTTATAATCAAGCTGAAGTTGATAAAATGAATCGCGCCAATTTTGTCTGGCAATTTCCGTTGGTGGTCAAGCCCACCACGCACATTAATTGGTTTGAATCGAAAATCATTAAAGATTTCGGCGGGTTGGAATACAAAGCGATTATTGTTCATAATTCCGCTGAGTTTGCGCGAGTGGTGGCGGCGATGCAGGAAGAAAAGATTCCCTTTCTGGTGCAACGCTTTATTGCCGGTGGCGACGATCTTATTTATTCTTTTCACACTTTTCTGGATGAGAATTCCGAGCCGCTCGGTTCTTTCGTCGGAAAAAAGATTCGCACCTATCCGGCAGTAAGCGGAGAAAGCACCTACCTGCGATTGGTTAAAAATGACGAGCTGCGTGACCTGGCCATTGGCTTGTTGAAGAGAATTAAATTTGTCGGTCCGGTGAAATTGGATTTTAAACAGGATGCCATCGACAAAAAATACTACCTGTTGGAAATCAACGCGCGATATAACCTGTGGCATTATCTCGGTGCCAGCGCCGGCGTTAATCTGCCGGTCAATGCTTATCGCTATTATACCAAGAACGCCATGCCGGCGATTGTGCCGGATTATCGCACCGATATTCGCTGGCTGCATTTTCGCCAGGATGTTGCGGCTTTCTTTGAATATCGCCGGCGCGGTGAGTTATCCTTAGGCGGCTGGATCAGTTCGTTGTTATGCAAAAAAGTGTATGACAAATTTGCCTGGCATGATCCTCTGCCGGCATTTATCGCGGCTGGCGGGTTTATTAAAAATCGGGTTGTGCGGCTGGCCCGGTAGGGTGATCAAATAATGAAATGCTGAAATTGTATTTTTCGAATGAACCAATCGATTGATCGGCGGCGATATGAAATACGCTTTAATCTCTGATATTCACGCCAATGCCAGCGCGCTGCAAATGGTAATAAATTTGTGTCGCGATTTGCAGATTGATCGAATGATCAATCTCGGTGACACCGTAGGCTACGGTTCACGCCCGAATGAGTGCTGTGAACTGTTGGCGCGGCACGACATTACTTCCATTGTTGGCAATCATGATTTGGCGGCTTGTGGCGTATTCGAGCCGGTGTATTTCAAGCCGGACGCGCGGCATCGCATGTTGTGGACGCGCGCCGTGCTCGCCGCGACCAGCCGGGCTTATTTAGCCGCCTTGCCGGAAACGCAAGTGATCGACGGCGAATTTGTAATCGTTCACGGCTCGTTGAAATCTTATTCGCAATATTTGTTGACGGAAAAGGCGATTGCCCAATCATTCGAGTTGCTCAAAAAAAATTATCCCGAATTAAAAGTTTGCTTTTTCGGCCATACACACAAAGCCGCTGCCCATGAATTGAATGCCGCAGGATTGCACCGTCTCAAACCTTTGCAATTTAAATTAAATGCGGAATCTTTGTATTTGATCAATCCCGGCAGCATCGGTTATCCGCGCTACGCCGATTCACCTTTAAGTTTTGCGCTCTATGATAGCGATAATAAAACCGTTCGCTTCATTCGTCTGCAAGAACACGGCGCCCAACTGCAAAGCGATATGCAACCGGACATCGCACTCGATGCGGCGCTGATGCGACAGTATCTGATGTTTGCGGCTAAAGCCGGTACGCGATTTATTCGTAATCGTCTTTTTAATCGTGCCCAGTTTCGAACTTTGAACCGTTAACCAGACACTATCCTTTTACGATAATGGTATGATAGAAGAAATTCAGGAAATACAAAAAAATGCCGGCGAGCGGCCACGGCGTGCGGAATCTCAGTCGCGCAAAACTTCGGAGGCCTTCACTGTTAGCCTTTGTGATAACGCCGAAGCTTTTCGTGATTTGCAAGACGAATGGAATCATCTGCTCGACCGCGCCGCGCGCAAAAGCGCCTTCCTGCGCCACGAATTCATGTTCGCCTGGTGGGAAATTCATGGCCGCCGGCAACGTGGGGCCACGCCGTTTATTTTGCTCGCGCGCGATCGCGAGCGCCGGCTCGTTGGTTTGCTGCCGCTCTATCGCGGCAAATCCCGCGAGCCCCTGATCGGCGTGCGCGAACTGCGTTTCCTCGGCTCCGTGCAGGAAGCGCCGGAATATCTCGATCTCATCGTGGCCGATAACGCCTCAACGCCGCAAGTCGTCAAGGCTGTGTTGAACGGCCTGAAAAACCTCAGAGCAAAATATGATTTGCTGCGCCTCACCGACATGGCGGAAGACGCCTTGTTGTTGGCCTCTCTGCCGAATTGGGCAACGGGGTGCGGCAGCGAGTTCCGACAAATGCCGTGGATGGTTTGTCCGCATATTAAAATTTCCGGCGATTTTGAAAGTTATCTGCAAACGGTGTCGTCGAATCATCGCGCCAATTTCCGGCGGCGGCAACGCAAGCTGAGCGAAACCTGCAAGGTGACGATGGAAATCGCCACCTCGCCTGCGCAGGTCGAAAAGGATTTTGATACGCTGTTCGCGTTGCACCAGAAACGCTGGACGCAGCGCGAGGGCACGAGCGCGTTTAACAACGAAACGAGCCGCGGGTTTCATCGCCGGGTCGCCAAAGCCATGGCGGAAAACGAGGTCGTGCGGATTTTTTCGCTCAAATGCGATGAGCAAACCGTTGCGGCGCTTTATTGCTTTTTGTACGACCATCGCCTCATGTACTATCAGGCCGGTTTCGATATCGACTACGAAAGCCAGAGCGTCGGGCTGGTGTTGATGGGAATGATTTTGCAATATTGCCATGAACAAGGCTACAGCGAATTTGACTTTCTGCGTGGCGAGGAAGAATACAAATTCCGTTGGACGAAAACGACGCGCGCCACCATCGCCGGTGAAATCGCCATGAACGCGCACGCCAGGATTTATCTAAACGGTTTGCAGGCGTTGCGCCGCTTGAAAAAACACGGCCGCGTTATCCTGAATAATCTGCGCCGCGAGGTCGTGAAAAAATAATCGTAACTCCACCATGAGCCTGTAACTGTAAAACTACCGGCTTGGAGAGCGGCCCACAGGGGCCGAGACGCCGTGAAATGAAAAGACGAGACGACACATGAACAACCGCACAAAAATTCTTTACATCATTGATAGCCTCAATGCATGGGCGGGCACGGAGAAGCATCTGTATAAGCTGATCTCCGGCATGGATAAGGAGCGCTATGATTGCCATGTCTGCGCCTTTGCGGTCACCGAGGACATGAGAAGCCGCTTCAACACAATCGGTGTCGATATACTCCACCTGCCGATAAAAAATGTTTACGGTCTCATGACACTGAAACAGGCATTCCGGCTGGCGAGCTATATGCGCGAACAAGAAATTGACGTCGTACAAACGTTTCATTTCGCGGCGGATTTTCTGGGAACACTGGTCGCAAAATTAGCCGGTGTGCCGGTGGTGATTTCGAGCAAGCGTGATATGGGATTTTTGAACAACAATATGCAAGCGCGGGCGCTGCGCTTGCTGGCGCCGCTGGTCAATCGCACCATCTGCGTTTCCAATGCTGTTAAAAAGGGCCTGACGGCGCGCCAAGTCGTCGATCCCAAGAAGGCGGTAGTCTTTTACAATGGCGTCGATCTGGACGAGTTCAAAGTTGATCATCGTAATATCGCGTCGCGCAAACAGCAGCTCGGTTTGCGCCCAGAATTACCGGTGATCGCCATCGTCGCTAATCCGCGCCCGATTAAAGATCTTGAAACTTTTATCCGCGCCGGACGCGAAGTTTTGGACCGAAAGCACGATGCGCAGTTCATCATTGTCGGCGCGGAATGTTTTCATCTCGCCCGGGGCAGCTATCAAACGCAACTGGACGCACTCGTGGCGAAGCTTGATCTGCAAGAACGCGTCATCTTCCTCGGCAATCGCCCGGACGTGAATCGGATTTTGCCGCTGGCCGATATTTGTATGTTAACTTCGCTCAGCGAAGGTTTTTCCAACACGATCGTGGAATACATGACCGCCGGCCGTCCGGTGATTGCGACGGATGTCGGCGGCAACAGCGAAGCCATCGTTGAAAATGAAACCGGTTTTCTGGTGCC
>CAYZFF010000043.1:8479-19194 GCA_964477305.1 uncultured Cytophagia bacterium | reverse complement strand
CCGCCGATTCGCGAATTTTACTTAAACCTACAAAGTGCCGTCCAGTCGATTAAAAAACCGTGAGAGGCTGCCGATTTTAAAAAACAAGATCGCCGGGAAATTTTTATTGACATTTTGCTTCGTGTAGAGCAGATTAATTGATCGCATTGTTGAAGTGATTGAGTTGTACAATTTCTGTTGCCTTCCGGGCGTATCAACAAAATCTTTTGAGGAGTGAACTGATGAAAAAGTTTTTAAAAATTTTCGGCGGCATCGTGTTGGCGCTGGTCGTACTCATTGGCGCCGGTTTGCTTTATTTCATTTCGGCTTTCCCCAAGGTCGGCGCCGCCGCGAATTTAAAAATTGAGGCAACACCCGAAAAAATCGCACGCGGGAAATATCTGTCTAATCACGTCTCCGTCTGCATTGACTGCCACTCAACCCGCGATTTCAATTTTTATTCCGGGCCGGTGATACCCGACACCGAAGGCAAAGGCGGAGCAGAATTTGTAGACGCTGCGGGTATATTTTATCCGCGCAACATCACCCCGGCGGCGCTGGGCAATTGGACCGATGGCGAGATCATTCGCGCCATCACCTCCGGCGTCGATAAAGACGGACAGGCGCTGTTTCCGATGATGCCGTATCCGATTTACAATTATCTGGCGCAGGATGACGTCGAAGCGATTGTCGCCTATCTGCGAACTTTGCCGCCGATTCAAAACGACGTGCCTAAATCAAAAATCAACTTCCCATTAAATTTGATCGTGCGGACGATTCCACAACCTTACAATCCGCAGCCGCGCCCACCGCTGGCAGATACGCTCGCCTACGGCAAATACATGAGCACGATTTCCGGCTGCCATTTTTGCCACACCCAAGTTGACGATAAAGGCCAACCACTTCCCGGCATGGACTTCGCCGGCGGCATGGAGTTCAAAGATCCGATGCTCGGAACGATGCGCTCCGCCAACATCACACCGGATGAGGACACCGGCATCGGCGCATGGGACAAAGCTTATTTCACCGGGCGTTTCAAAGAATATGCGGATTCGACGAACAGCCATATCCCAGTTGCCAAAGGCGAGGCAAATACCATCATGCCGTGGACGATGTACGCCGGGATGACGGAGGAAGATTTAGGCGCCATTTACAACTATTTGCGGACACAGAAGCCTATCAAGAATGAGGTGGAGAAACATTCCAAGTGATGCGCGGCGCGCCCTTGATAGTTTTTGCACTTTACTTGACCAACATCATCCGTTGCACCAACTGCGACCACATCGCGGTTGGTTCGGAACGGTAACGTAATCGCAGCAGAAAAACACCGGTGCCTAAATCTTCGCCGGCGCGATTCCTTCCATTCCAAATGACTTCGTAGTTGCCCGCCGGACGCCCGCCGGACGCAATCTCATTGACTTCGCGCCCGAGTGCATCAAAGACGGTGAGCTGAATTTCCGCCGCTTGCGGCAAAGCGAAGCGGACGCGGGTTGCGGCATTAAAGGGGTTGGGATAATTTTGCAACGCAAAAGTTGTGGGCAGTTTTTCGGCGGTTTCATCGCGCTCCGCAGATTTCGCTGCGGTTGCGCTCGCCACATTGCCGACGATTGAAAAATCGTCGACGGTGAGAACGCCATTAACGCCGGTTTTATACGCCGCCAATTCATAATAAAAGGACGAAGTCAACGAGTATCCGGGCAAAGCAAAGGTTTCGGCATACGTTTCCGTCCAATGGCTTCCGTCCAACGAGGCGTCAAAATAAATTTTGCTCTCATCAAAACGCAGCCGCATATAGACGGCGCCGGTAATCACCAGATTGCCGGTGACCTCAAGGCTATTTTCGACGCCATTTTTCTTCCATCCGGCAAACAAGCGATAGGGCCCGGAATTGCCGCTGCGATAGGTATAAAAACGATACCAGTTGTTTTGATCGTAAATGCCGTATCGCGCCGGCGCGCTGAAAGTCGGGCACATCCCGAGCGTTCCATCGTTATTGGGTTTGACCACCTTCACCGTGACCAAAGCATGGCGCGCCGGATAGGCGTTCTTCGTCACCACCCAGCCGCTCTCGCCATTTTGCGACCGCAATTCAAGCGCGTTGCTTTTAACGACGGTTTTATTTCCGGCATTCGTACCCTTTTGCCATTTGACAGTGTTCAAACTGCTGCCGGTAAAATCATCCGTGAAGAACGTGGTGGCTGGCGTGGACGCGAGGGTGGTAAAAGTAAAATCATTGCTCACCGCAAGATTGCCTGCCGCATCTTTGGATTTGACCCGATAATGATAAAGCGTATTGGCCGATAAATTGGCCAAATCAAAGCGGTGGGTCGTGGCAAATTGCGTTTCAATTGCGGTGGAGTTGCCGTAACTCGCCGTCGGACCGTACTCAACTTGCGCGTCGCTGTTTTCGTCGGTTTGCCAGCTAATTTGCGCTCCGCTCATCGTCAAATTTTGTGCGGCAACCTGGCTAATGATTGGCGACTGCGTATCCGGTGTGGCCGCGATACGGTTAATCGTAAAATCATCCGCGGTTAAAATCCCGTTCAAACTGGAATTGTAGCCGGAGAGTTCGTAATAAAACGGCGAGTCCAGCGTGTAGCCGGGTAAATTAAACGCCTCGTTGTAAGTATCCGTCCAATTTACGCCGTCCAGCGAAGCTTCGAAGTGAATTTTATTGTCATCAAAACGCAAGCGCAAATAAGCCGTTCCGTTGAGCACCAGATTGCCGGTGACATCCAATCCATTATTGACGCCGTTTTTCTTCCACTCCGCATACAAACGATACGGGCCGGTATGATTGCTGCGATACGTATAAAACCGGTACCAATTGTTTTGATCATAAAGGCCGTACTTCGATGATAAATTATAGGTCGGGCTGATCCCCAGATTGCCGTCATCATTGGGCCGGTGCAATTTTACCGACACCGCGGTTTGCCGCGCCGCCCACGCCTGGCGGGTGATCACCCAGCCGCTCTCCGAGCCTTGCGATTTTAAATCAAGCGCGGCATTGGCGACAGTCGATTGATTAGCGGTATTCGCGCCTTTCAACCATTTATTGTTATCAAGACTGCCCGCATTGAAATTATCGGCAAACAGTGCATTAGATGAGGCAGCCGTCGAAAATGTAAAATCGCCACTCACGGCGGGATTGCCCGCGCCATCTTTGGATTTGACCCGATAATGATATACGGTGTTGGGTTGTAGACCAGTCAGCGCTACAACATGCGCCACAGTTAAAGTGGAAACGAGCGGTGAAAGCGAGCCATAATTTGCCGTCAATCCGTACTCCACTTGCGTATCCGCCGGCTCATCGGTTTGCCAGAAAAGTTGCGCACCCGTTGTTGTGATATTTTGCGCCGCAATCGCGCTGAGTTGCGGTGACTGGGTATCCGCGCCGGTTTTCACGCGCTCAATAGAAAAATCATCCACAACCAAGCTGCCTTTGGCACTCGTATAGTATCCCGAAAATTCGTAATGAAAATTTGAGTCCAGCGTATACCCCGGCAAAGCAAACGGCTCGACATAAACAGTTGTCCAAACCGTTCCATCAAAAGAAACTTCAAAATGAATCAAGCTATCATCGCCGCGCAAACGCAGATAAACCGCGCCCGTGATGGTGAGATCACCGGTAACATCAATGCCATTCTCCACGCCATTTTTCTTCCAGGCCACGAAGAGACGATACGGTCCACTGCTGCCGTTGCGATACACATAAAAGCGATACCAGTTAGGTTGATCATAAACGCCGTATGCCGAAGCGAGATTGTAAGTCGGGCTGAGGCCAAGATTGCCGTCGCCATTTGGCTGCACAACCCTACAAGTCACAGTCATATTTCGCGCGGTATACGCATTGCGTGTGATAACCCAACCGCTTTCGACGCCATTGGCTTTTAGCTCCAACACATTGCCGGTAACTCCAGCCAAATTGCCGCCGTTATTGCCCCGCAACCATTTATTCTCATCCAGGACGCCGTCATTGAAATGATCCGTAAAAAGAACATCGCCGGGTTGCGAATGGAGCTGATAGGCGTTGAACAATTCATTGGCCATTATCGTATAGCCGGCATCGTTCGGATGTAAATTATCTGCCAGCAAATTCGTTTTCCAATTGGGATCCGCTTTAAGGCGCGCCGCAACATCGACCAAATAAATTTTGTAGCCGGCAGCCGTTTGCGTATAAACCAAATCCGGCAATAGGGCATTGAGCGCGTCAGTGGTCGCTTGGAGTGCCGTGTTATCTTTACGCGGCAGAACCGTGCAAAGATAAACTGCCATATCACGATTCGCTTGAAAAATATTGTCAAGCACGCGCTGGATGGCATCGCGTACTTGCGGTGCACTTTCGCCGTAAGAAACATTGTTGGTGCCGATTTCTAAAAATATCACGTGGGCAGGGTTATTGGCGAGGTAAGTTTGCACATTAAGCTGATCGGCGAGAAAGCCGGGATGGCCTTCGTGGTCGAGATCAGGAAAGCCGGTGCCATAATGTAAGCCGCCGACAAAGTCAAAAGCGAGCCCGGCGTTTTGCAATAAATAAAACAGATCATGCCGATAGCCGCCATCATGAGAAGAGCCGGTGCCTTCGGTGATTGAATTGCCCAGCGGCATAAAGCGGACTTGTGCCAGCAGGGCTGCCGGCACGGTCAGGATGGTGCAAAACCAAAAAACAAAAAAATACTTTGCCAGATTTTTTTTCTTCACAGGACTCGCTCCTCACTGTGCCAAATTTCAATCGTCGTACATTATTCCACGATTGTCAAAACTGCTGTTGCAAGTAGAATGATGCCGCCATCGTAAAGCGCTCTTTTTAAAAATCAGCACGGCAAACCAAAGCTTGTCACTCTATATGAGTGTAGATGTAGAATTAAAGAGAGGTATTTTTACTTCGCCAACATCATCCGTTGCACCTGTCGCGTTGCGCCGGCTTGCAAGACGGCGAAATACACGCCGCTCGGCAATTTCTTCGCCTGAAACGTCACCTGATAGTGGCCGCGCTCTTGCATGCCCTCTACCAGCGTTGCGACTTCCTGGCCGGCGACATTAATCACCTTTAAAGTCACATGCGTGGCTTGCGGCAACGCGTAAGCAATCGTGGTCGATGGATTGAACGGATTCGGATAATTTTGCGCCAGTGTCAACGTTGACGGAATTTCTGCGGCAGAATTCAGCGCTACGCCGTCACGACGTTTCGTCAAGTTGAAATAAGCTTCCAGTTCCGTCACCCGATAGTTGGCTTTATTATTTTTGCGCATGTACAACCGGATATATCGCGCGGAGATTGCGGTAAAATTCACTTCCTGCGTGCCGAGGGCGCCGGCGTTGTTGGTGTAAACCGTTGTCCAACTCACGCCGTCTTCAGAAACCTGCACGTCATATTCTTTGGCAAAATAGGTTTGATGCCATTTAATGATCACTCGATCAACCAAGATAGGCGCGTTCGGCGTTAATTGCACGCGCAACCAGTTGAGCGGAGCGGTCGGGTTGATGGTGGCGCTTTGCCAAAAGGTATTAAGATCGCCGTCAACCGCGCGGCTGGCGGCGCTCGTGGCCTCCGTGCTGGAAGCAAGCACCGGTTGATTGAGCGCCAAATTGGTGACATCCGAAGGCGTTGCGCTCACTTCATTGGAAAATTCCGAATTGCCGCCGATATTGAACGCGTGCACGCGATAAGTATGGGTCACTTCTGCCGTCAATCCGGTATCGGCGTAGCTGGTTGCATTGGCGCCGAGTACCGCAATTTGAACAAAGACGCTGTCGATATTACGTTCAATTCGAAACCCGTCTTCATCGTCGGCATTGTCCTGCCAGGTCAAATTAATTACACTGCTTCCCGCCACTGTCGCGGTTAAATTCACCGGTGCCGCAGGTGGATCGGGCAGCGTCGTCGCATTAGCTTCGAGTGAGTACTCTGAGTTGCCGCCGGTATTGAACGCAAAAATCCGGTAAATATATGTCGTCTGCTCCACCAAAGTTGTATCGGAATAACTGGGGAGATCCGCCGCAGAACTTCCCACTTGTTCAAAGATGCCCTCGAGATTTCTGCGCTCAATCGCAAAACCGACTTCATTATCGGAGTTATCGGACCACGTCAGGTCGATTTGCCGATTACTGATGACCGTCAATGTGAGGCCATTCGGCGTCACCGGTGGATTGGGTAACGTAAAGGTGCTTGTTTCATTGGAATAAAGCGAATGGCCACCGGCATTGAACGCGCGCAGACGATAAAAATATTCGGTGTTCGCGGCGAGATTAGAGTCGGCATACGCACTCACATTAGCGCCGACCGTTGCCACCTCGACATACACGTCATTGGTAATTTTGCGCTCAATTTTAAAACCGCTTTCATTGCTCGAGCTATCGGTCCAGGTCAGCGCAATTTTATGATTGGTCACCGGCTCGGCGCTTAAACTGCCAGGGGCAATCGGCAACGTGACCGTGCTGGCTTCGCCGGAATAATTCGAATGGCCGCCGGCATTAAACGCCCGCAGCCGGTAAAAATATGTCGTATTCACCGCGAGGCCGTTGTCACTAAAATTTTCCACGTTCGCGGCTACACTTGCGATTTGCACATACACCCCCGCCGCACCGATTTTGCGTTCAATTTTAAAACCGGCTTCATTAAACGATCGATCAGCCCACACCAGATCAATCTTCGTATTACTCGCGGCTGTGGCCCGCAAACTGTCCGGCGCCGCCGGCGGATTGGGCAGCGTTTTAGCACTCGCTTCATTCGAATAATTCGAGAAGCCGCCGGTATTGATGGCACGCACGCGATAAAAAAATGTCGTATTGCCGCTCAATCCGACCGAATCGGTAAAAGTTTTTACATTAATGGTCGTGGTCGCAATCTCCGCATAAACGCCACCGGTAATTTTGCGTTCAATTTTAAAACCTGTTTCGTTATCCGAACTATCCGTCCATGCAAGATTGAGTTTTGCGTGGCTCACCGTCGTGGCAACCAAACCGCCCGGTCCGCGCGGCAACGTGACGCCTTTCACTTCATTCGAGTAGCCGGAATTGCCGCCGGCGTTGAACGCCCGCACTCGATAAAAATACGGGCTGGCTGTGCTCAAACCTTTATCCAGATAACTAATCGCATTCGCACTCGTCGCCGCGATCACCGTGTAAACCCCAGTTGCCCCGATTTTACGCTCAATGCGAAAGCCGCTTTCATTGCTGGAATTGTCCGTCCACGTCAGATTAATCTGCGAGAGGCTCACGGCCGTCACCGTTAAACTGCTCGGCGCCGCCGGCGGGTTCGGCAATGTTTTCGCGTTCGCTTCAGCGCCATAGGCGGAATGGCCGCCGGCATTGAACGCGCGGACTCGATAAAAATAAATCGTATTCGCCAGCAGCGTTGAATCGCTAAACGCTTTCACATTCGCCCCGACTTGGGCGATTTGCGCATACGTGCCGGTCGACGTTTTTTTGCGCTCGATTTTAAAACCGCTTTCATTATTCGAATTGTCTTGCCACGTCAGATTGATTTTGACATTGCTGATTGCCGTCGCCGTCAAGCCACCCGGTTGGGCCGGTGGATCAGGCAGCGTCGTGCTGTTGCTCTCATTAGAAAAACTGGAATGGCCGCCGGCGTTGAAGGCACAGACCCGATAAAAATATTGCGTGTCCTGCGCCAGACTGATGTCCGCATAAGTTTTGACATTAGCGCCGACCGATACAATTTCGGAATACGTTCCGGCCGCGCCGGTTTTGCGTTCCAGATGAAATCCATTTTCGGTAGTGGAATTGTCGAGCCATGACAAATTGATCTGATTTTTGCTGATCGTCGTGGCTGTCAAGTTGCCCGGTGGTATCGGCGGATCCGGCAAGGTCGTGGCATTCGCTGCGTTCGAATAGGGCGAATGGCCGCCGGCATTAAAGGCCCGTACGCGATAAAAGTATTCCGTGACGGCAACGAGATTCGAATCCACCAAGCTCACGGTGTTCGCATTCGTCATGGCCACCTGTGCGTAGGTTCCTGCGGCGCCGATTTTACGCTCAATTTTGAAGCCGCTTTCGTTATCGGCGTCATCAATCCAGGTTAGAGAAATTTTCGTATTGCTCGCGGGTGCCGCCGTCAAGCTATTTGCCGCCACCGGTGGCGCCGGAAAGGTTTCGCTGCCGGATTCATTGGAATATGTGGAATATCCGTTGCCGTTGTAAGAACGCACGCGATAAAAATATTCGGTGCCCTGCACCAACCCGGTATCCGAATAACTTTTGACGTTGGCGCCGATCGTCAAAAGTTGCTCGAACGTTCCCGCCGCAGTTTTGCGCTCGAGCGTAAAACCGTTTTCATTGGCGGCATTGTCATTCCACGTTAGATCGATCTGCGTCTGACTGACCGCGACCGTAAACAGATTGCTCGGGGCAAACGGCGGATTAGCCAGGGTGGTGGTGCTTATTTCATTTGCGTAAGCCGAGGAGCCGCCCAAGTTCGAAGCCCGCACGCGATAGAAATAAGTGGTCACCGCGCTCAAGTCGGCATCGGTGTAAGTGGTCGCGTTCGGTCCGGCGGTGGCAATTTGCGCATAAGCGCCGGCTGCGCCGAGTTTGCGCTCAATTAAAAAAATACTTTCATTCGCGGCATTGTCTTTCCAAACGATCTTGATCTGCAAATTGATCAACGGCGTGGCCGTCAAATTCGATGGCGCTGCCGGCGCATTGGGCAACGTCGTGGCGTCGACGGCGGCGGCATACGCCGAGTGGCCGCCGTTGTTATAAGCCCGCACGCGAAAAAAGTATTTCGTATTCGCGCTCAATCCGGTGCTCGCAAAACTGTTCACATTGGCGCTGACCGAGGCAATTTGCGTGAAAGTGCCGGCGTTGCCGGTTTTGCGTTCGATCTTAAAACCCGCTTCATTATTGGAATTATCCGTCCAGCCGATATTAATTTGGTTGTTGCTGATGGTGGTCGCGGTCAAATTTCCGGGCGCGGTTGGCGCGCCTTGCAATGTGGTGGCGCTGGCTTCATTACTGTAACTTGAGGCGCCACCGTTATTGCCGGCGCGAACCCGATAAAAATATTGTGTGGCGGGATCTAACCCCGGGTCGGAATAGCTCGCGATATTTGCTCCCACGGCCGCAACTTCTACATACGCACCGGCGGAAGTTTTACGTTCAATTTTAAAACCGTCTTCGTTATTGGAATTATCCGTCCACGCGAGGAAGATTTGAGTTTGTCCGCTGGTGGCCGCGGTGAGATTACTCGGCGCGACGGGAGGATTGCGGAAGGTGACCGCTTCCACCGCATTGGAATAGGAAGAATTACCGCCGGCATTATTGGCGCGCAGGCGATAATAATATTTGGTGTTGGCTTTCAAGCCCAAGCTCGAAAAGCTCGTCACATTAGCGCCCACGGTGGCGATCTGCGCATAGGTGCCGGTATTGCCGGTTTTACGCTCGATTTTGAAACCGGTTTCGTTACCAGATTTATCGGCCCACACCAGATCGATTTGTTGATTGCTGATAACCGTCGCCACGAGATTCCCCGGCGCCGCTGGCGGAAAAGGCAGCGTCGTGGCGCTCACGGCCGTACTGTAAGTGGAATTACCGTTGCCATTATACGCCCGCACCCGATAAAAATACTTTGTGCTTGCCGTCAAACCTGAATCTACATGGCTCGTGACGTTTGCCCCCACGGTCGCAATGACGGTGTAGGATACCGCGGTGCTCAACTTGCGCTCGAGCCGGAAACCATTTTCATTATTGGCATTATCCGTCCACGCCAGTGTGATCTTGGTTTGGCCGTTCACCGTCGCCGCAAGATTGCTGGGCGGGGCCAGCGGATTGGGCAACGTGGTGGCGCTGGCGTCGTTCGTATAACCGGAAAAACCGCTGGCGTTGTAAGCACGCACGCGGTAAAAATATTCCGTATTCGCGTTCAATGTGGAATCTTTGCAACTAACCACATTCGCTGCGGTGGTTAAAATTTCCGCATACGCGCCGCCGGCGCCGGTTTTGCGCTCGATCTTGAAACCCGTTTCGTTAGCCGAATTGTCGGACCAAGCCAGATCAATGCGAATGTGACTGACGGTTTGCACATTCAGATTGCTCGGATTTGCCGGCGCGGGCGCCCAGGGCGATGCCGCAAGGGCTGGCGCTGGAAAAATTTCAATGGCTAAAGCTGATATAATGCAAATGATGAAACCGAGTAAACGCAGACGTTTGGTTTTCGGTTCAACACGGATGCACTCATTGGAACTGGGCATAACTCTCCTCAACAATGAAATCCAATTTCGTCGGTGAGTTCTGACGAATGCAGTTGCCGTGCTACCCTTTTTCGCAGCCGAAGTTTTTGTCAATCCGTGACGGAGGTTTGATCTTGAGGTGGAAAATCACAATTGTGCCGAGGCCAATTCCGGGCCGCGTCAATTGCGTGAGGTTATAAAATGGAGAGTCCGTTCTCGGCGAGCTTACTCCCATGGGACAACCAGTGCCCACAGCGAATGATCTCGTGACCAACTCAGCAACTAAACAATACAACGGCGACGCCATTTTGGCATCGCTCGCTTTATCAAAGCAATAATTACCTTATATTCCGTTGGATTGCAGAAAAACGATTGGCAGGATTCTCAAAAAAGGAAAGAAATGTAACCGGAGTGTCAAATCTCAGCTTGACACTCCGATTGATTTTATGCCAAATGACTTCGGACCACTTTATTTCGTTAATAACATCCGTTGCACTTGCCGGACGTCGCCGGCTTGCAAAACTGCGAAATATACGCCGCTCGGCA
>CAYZFF010000043.1:0-8379 GCA_964477305.1 uncultured Cytophagia bacterium | reverse complement strand
TGCACTTGCCGGACGTCGCCGGCTTGCAAAACTGCGAAATATACGCCGCTCGGCAATTTCCTTGCATTGAAAGTGACGTGATAAATCCCACGTTCTTGGTAGCGATCCACCAAGGTTGCCACTTCTTGCCCGGCGAGATTAAGCACTTTCAGCGTTGCCTGCGTGGCCTGTGGCAATGCATAAGAAATTGTTGTCGCTGGGTTAAACGGATTCGGATAATTCGGCCGCAGCGTCACCGTTTCCGGAATGATCGCCTCGTTCGCCGCTGCCGGTTGGGAGGCTTTGGCCAAGCCGTTATAAACTTCAAATTCGGTCACGCGATAATTCGCTTTATTATTGCGCTTCATATACAAGCGCACGAAGCGCGCCGGCGTGGCGGTGAAGGTGATTTCCTGCGTGCCGACGGCTCCGGTTTCGTTAACATAATGTGTCGTCCAACTCGCGCCATCGGTTGAGGTTTGAATTTCATACTCCGGCGCGAAATAGGTTTGGTACCAGCGGATGATCACGCGGTCAATAATAATCAACGAACTCGGATGCAATTCCACCCGCAGCCATGCCTGCGGCGAAGTGAGGTTGAGTGTCGCGCTGCGCCAGTAAGTGTTGAGATTGCCATCGACCGCCTGGCTTGTGGTGGTTGAAATGTCCGTGCTGGAAGCGCCCGTCAGTTTGCCGACGGCAAGATTGATGTCGCTGCCCGGCGTTGCATTCACTTCATTCGAATAACCCGAAGCGCCGCCGTCGTTGAAAGCGTAAATGCGATACACATAAGCCGAGCCTTCGAGCAATCCCGTATTCGCATAACTCGCCACATTGGGGCCGACGCTGGCAATTTCCGCGTACAGCGAATCGTTCACAAATTTGCGCTCGATCTTGAAGCCCGTTTCATTATCCGCATTGTCCGTCCAGATCAAATTAATCCGGGTGCCGCCGCCGATGGTGGCGATCAATTCACTGGGCGCTTCCGGCGGCCTCTTGCGTGTAACGTCATTGACCTCATTGGAATAGGCCGAATTACCGCCGGAATTAAAAGCGCGCACGCGATAGAAATATCGCGTCTCAGCGGCCACCGTGCTATCGATAAATGCCGTCTCATTCGCATTCACGCTGCTGACTTCCATAAAAGCCGCGTCAGTAGCAAGCTTGCGCTCAATCGTAAAACCCAGCTCGTTTTGCGAGCTGTCGGTCCACGCCAGCGCCATCCGGAGATTGAGCAACGGCGTGACGCTTAACTGGCGCGGGGGCGCGGGCGGGTTGGGCAAGGTCGCGATCGGCGTCTCGCTGGAAAAAGCCGACACGCCGCCCAAATTAAAGGCCCGCACGCGATAATAATAAAGCGTGTTCGGCGTAAGATTTGAATCCGCATACATATCCACGTTCGCGCCGGCTAAACCAATCTCCACAAATCCGGTTTCAAAGAAACGGCGCTCGATCCGGAATCCGCTTTCATTATTAGAACTATCCGTCCATGCCAGCGTGATACGGCGATTGGTAACCGAGGCGCCGATCAAACTGCCCGGCGCAATGGGCAACGTTACATTCTTGACTTCCGTGGCATAAGCCGAATGCCCGCCGGCATTAAACGCTCGCACGCGATAAAAGTATTCTTTATTTCCAGCGAGATTGGTGTCGGAGTAGTTCGTCAATCCGCTGCCGACCGCCGCAATCTGCACGTACGTGCCGGAGGCGTTGATTTTGCGTTCGATATAAAAACCGCTTTCGTTATTAGAATTATCTCGCCACCTCAAATCCATGCGCGAATGGCTCACGGGCGTCGCGCTCAAGCTATCAGGTTTCGCCGGGGGATTGGGCAAGGTCGTGACGCCAAGCTGATTCGAGTACGTGGAGTTGCCGCCGACATTAAACGCCAATACGCGATAAGAGTATGGCGTGAGCGGGGTTAATCCCGTATCGGCATAAGCCGTAATATTCGTCTTGAGCGCAGCCACAAAAATAAAATCACCCGTCGCGGCTTTCCGTTCGACTCTGAAACCAGTTTCATTCGTGGAATTATCCGCCCAGATCAATCGCACTTGGCGATTCGTCACCAACGATGCCGTTAAATTATCCGGCGCGACTGGCGGATTCGGCAAAGTCGTCGCCGTCGCTTCGTTGGAATATTCCGAATGGCCGCCGGCATTAAAAGCCCGCAGGCGATAGAAATACGCGGTTTTACCGGCCAACGTGGAATCCGCAAAAGTTTTCACATTGGCACTCACCACCGCAATGTCAGTGTAGGTGCCGTTCAAGCCGGTCTTGCGCTCGATCTTAAAACCGGCTTCATTCGTGGAGCTATCTTTCCACGCCAAATTAAGCTGCCGATAACTGATCGTGGTGACCGTCAAGCTCTGCGGCTTTGCCGGCGGATTAGGCAGCGTTTTCGTTGTTGTTTCATTCGAATAACTCGACACGCCGCCGCTATTGAAGGCGCGAATTCGATAATAATAGCCAGTGTTCGCGGTGAGGGCAGTATCCGTAAAAGCTGTGGCGTTGGCGCCGAGCGTCGCCACCTGTACGTAGGTTTCCGGCACCGAAAGCTTGCGCTCAATTCTGAAACCGACTTCGTTGTCGGAGTTATCCAGCCAGGTGAGGCTAATTTTGGTATTGCTGAATGGCGCAGCCACCAGGCTTCCCGGTTTGGCCGGCGGAAAGGGCAAAGTCCGCGCGCCGGCTTCATTGGAATAATTCGATTCGCCGCCAAAATTAAACGCACGAATCCGATAAAAATAATCCGTGTTACCTTTTAACGTCGAATCAATCGCGGCTTGAACGTTCGGACCCAACGACAAGATTTCCACAAACACACCGCTCACCCCGGTTTTGCGTTCGATTCGAAAGCCTTTTTCATCATTGGAACTGTCTGCCCACGCCAGCCTGATTTTCGTCGAGCTTAATGTCGTTGCCGTTAAATTTTTCGGCAAGGCCGGCGGATGCACCAGCGTGGTCACACTTATCTCATTTGAGTAGTTGGAGTGGCCGCCGGTATTGGACGCGCACACCCGATAAAAATACTGCGTCGACGCTTGCACGCCGTCATCGCGATAATTTTTGACATCTTTTGCCACTTTGCCGATTTGCACATAAATACCCGCCGCCCCGAGTTTGCGCTCGATTTTAAAACTATCCTCATTAGCGGAATTATCCAGCCACGTCAGATCGACTTTAAAATTGGGCAAGGGCGCCGCCGCCAAACCACCCGGCGGAGCCGGTGGCTTCGGCAATGTCGTCGCCTCCGTCACGCTGGAATACACCGATTGGCCGCCGCGATTAAAAGCCCGAACGCGGAAAAAATAACGTGTATTGGCATTTAAACCGAGATTGCTGTAGCCGGTCGCGTTCGCTGCGACCGTGCCGACTTCCGCAAAAGTGCCGGCTAATCCGGTTTTGCGTTCGATCCGGAAACCGGTCTCGTTGTTGGAGCTATCAGCCCAAACGAGATCGATCTGCGCGCTGGTTTTGGTGATCGCCGTCAAGCCGCCGGGCGGTTTTGGAATGTTCGGCAGGGTGATCGCGCCGGCCTCCGCGGAATAATCCGAATGGCCGCCGGCGTTATACGCGCGTACGCGATAAAAATATTCGGTGTCCTGGGTCAGGCCGTTATCCGCATAGCTGGTAATATTCGCGCCCACCGCAGCAACTTGCACGTAATCACCGATGGCGGTTTTTCGTTCGATTTTAAAACCAGTTTCATTCTTCGCGCTATCGGCCCAGGTGAGATTAATTTGCGTTTGAGTAAGCGTAACGGCTTTTAACTTGGTCGGCGTCACTGGCGCATTGGGCAGAGTCACTGCCTTCGCTTCGTTGGAATAACCGGAAGCGCCGCCGCTATTCTTCGCCCGCACGCGGTAAAAATAACCCGTGTTCGGCGCCAGCCCCGTGTCAGAAAATGACGTTATATTCGCGCCCAGGCCGGCAATCTGTTTAAATACACCAGTCGCGCCGAGCTTGCGCTCAATTTTAAAGCTGTCTTCGTTTGCGGCCTTATCTTCCCAAGCCAGATTGATTTGGGTATTGCTGGCCGGCGTCGCCACTAAATTCGCCGGCGCCAGCGGCGCAGTCGGTCGCGTCGTCGCGCTCGCTTCGTTCGAATATGCCGACGGTCCGCCGGGATTGATCGCGCGCACGCGATAAAAATAAACCGTGCTCGCCGCCAGACCGAGATCGGAAAAAGCCTTAATGTTCGCGCCGACCCGACCGATTTCCGCATAAACTCCATCCACGGCAATTTTACGTTCAATTTTAAAACTGTCTTCGGTTGCGGAGTTATCCTGCCACGCCAGATTGATTCGCGCGGCGCTCGCCGTTGTCGCGGTCAAATTATCCGGCGCCGCCGGCGGATTCGGCAGCGTTGTCGCACTCGCTTCATTCGAATAAGCGGAGCTTCCGCCCTTATTGACGGCGCGCAGGCGATAAAAATAAATCGCGCTGGCGCTCAAACCGGCATCGGTGAACTGAATAGCATCCGCCGCCAACACTGCAACCTGCTTGAACACCAGACTCGAACCTGCCTGTGATGAGCCTGCCGTACTGCGTTCGACCCGAAAACTGTCTTCATTCGCCGCCTGATCATTCCATGTTAGTTTGATTTGGGTATTGCTGACCGGCGACGCGAGCAGGTTCTCTGGCGGGTTCGGAGCCTCAGGAAACGTGAGGGCTTTGGTTTCGTTGGAATAACCTGAAACCCCGCCGGCATTGAATGCGCGCAGACGATAAAAATACGTCGTGTTCGCCGCGAGCTGATTATCGCTGTAACTATTGCTGTTCGCCGTTAGTGTCGTTAGTTTGGTGTAAGTTGTGCTCGTGCTTAGTCGGCGTTCGAGATCAAATCCGACTTCATTGTTGGCGCTATCTGTCCAGGCGATATCAATACGGCTGCTGCCCATCGGCGTGGCAAACAAATTTCTCGGCGCCGCTGGCGCCAATGGCAATGTCGTCGTGCCCGCTTCGTTGGAATACTCAGAAAAACCGCCTTTGTTGAAAGCCCGCAGGCGATAAAAATATTCCGTGTTTCCGGCGAGACCGGTATCGGAGAAGTTTTGCAAATTCGCGCGAACTGTCGCCGTGATTTTATAAACCCCAGCGGCTCCCACCTTTCGCTCAATTTTAAAGCTATCTTCATCGATCGATTTATCCTGCCACGTCAGGTTGATGCGGCTGCTGCTCACCGTTTTCGCCGTCAACGCTGCCGGTGTGGCCGGCGGCGTCAACGGTGTCGTCGCCGTCGCCTGATTGGAGTAGTTCGAGTAGCCGCTGATATTGAAGGCGCGGATCCGATATAAATACGTGGTGTTACCTTTGAGATTGTTATCGTCGTAGGCGGTTACTCCAGCTTCGATGGTAGCAATTTCAACAAAGGAATCAGCCAGGCCGATTTTACGCTCAATCGTGAAACCCGTTTCATTGCGGGAGCTGTCATTCCAGGCCAGCCGGATGCTATTGTGAGCCAGCGCCGTTGCCCTCAAAGAGCCCGGGGTGATGGGCGGCGTTGGCGCCGTGGTAACTTCCAAAAGATCGGTATAAGCCGACGGCCCGCCATTATTGAAAGCGCGAATCCGATAAAAGTATTGTGTGGTTTCAGCCAGGCCGGTATTGGTATAGTTGGTGACGTTCGCATTCAGTATCGCAATTTCCGTAAACGCCCCGCTCGTGCCCGTTCGCCGCTCGAGTTTAAAACCGATTTCATTATTCGCATTGTCCTGCCACGCCAGCAAAATGCGGTTGTGCGTCACCAGCACGGTTACAAAATTATCCGGAGCGGCCGGCGATTCCGGCAATGTGGCGGCGCTGGCCAGCGTTGAATATGCCGAAGGCCCGCTGCCATTGAACGCGCGAATCCGGTAGAAATATTTCAAATTGGCGGCCAGGCCGGTGTCGGCAAAGCTTGTCACGTTCGCATTCACTTTTGCGGCTTCAACAAAAATACCAACCGCTCCAATGCGCCGTTCGATCCGAAATCCGGTTTCATTACTGGAGCTGTCGGTCCACGCGAGATTGATCCGGCTGCTGCCCGCTGCCGTGGCCGTCAGATTTCCCGGCCGAACCGGCGGATCCGGAAGCGTTGTGGCATTGGCCGAATTCGAATAATCCGAATGGCCGCCGGCATTCACCGCGCGCACGCGATAAAAATATTCCGTGTCTGCCGTTAAATTTTTGTCGGAGAAACTTTTACTGTTGGCCGCAGCCACTCCCGCTTGCACATACTCACCGGCGGCGCCTTTTTTGCGCTCGATTTTGAAACTGTCTTCATTCGCCGAATTATCCTGCCACGCGAGGTTGATTTGCTTATTGCTCGCCGCCGTCGCCGCCAAATTTCCGGGCGCCGCCGGTTTGTTCGTTAGCGTTGTGGCGCCGGCCTCGTTGGAGTAAGCTGAATGGCTGGTGATATTGAAAGCCCGCACACGATAATAATACAGCGCGTTGGCAGCCAAAGCCGAATCCGCGAATTGTTGATGGTCAGGCCCAATCACTGCAATCGACGTATAAGCGCCAGCCGCGCCTTTTTTGCGCTCGATTTTAAAGCCGTCTTCGTTGGACGCGGGATCGTGCCACGCCAGCTTCAGGCGAGAGTTGCTCAATGGCGTCGCGGATAAATTCTCCGGCGCCGCCGGCGGGCCGGGCAAAGTGGTGGCGCCGGCTTCATTGGAATAATTCGAATGGCCGCCGGCATTGAACGCACACAAACGATAAAAATATTCCGTTTTTTCGGCAAGCCCAACATCGACAAAATTTTTCACGTTGGCGCCGACGGCAGCAATGCGAGCAAACTTCCCGGCCGTGCCCATTTTGCGCTCGACGAGAAAACTGTCTTCATTCGTCGCCTGATCCTGCCAAAAGAGATTAATCTGACCCTGGCTCACCGCCGTGGCAGTCAAGCTGCCCGGCGCGGCCGGTTTATCAGGCAAAGTCGTGGCCCCAGTCTCATTAGAATAATCTGAATGGCCGCCGGCATTAAAAGCGCGCACGCGGTAAAAGTACGCGGTGTTTGCGGTCAAAGTCGTATCAGCGAAACTCTTGGTGTTGGCCCGCAGCACGGCAATTTGCTTATACGCGCCTGTCAAACCTGCCTGTGGTGAGCCTGTCGAACCACGTTCAATTTTGAAGCTATCTTCGTTCGTCGACTGATCCAGCCAGGTGAGATTAATCTTCGTATTGCTCACCGTCGTTGCAGCTAAATTCCCCGGCGCGGCCGGCGCTTTGGGCAAGGTGGTGGTGCTCGCCTCGTTGGAATAATCCGATTGGCCGCCGGCATTAAAAGCGCGCACGCGATAAAAATATTTCGTGTTCGCGTTGATGCCGGTGCTGGCAAAAACCGTCACATTCGCCGCCACCTGCGCCACTTGTTGATAAACACTGCCGCTTTGCGCTGTTTTGCGCTCAATGCGATAACCGGTTTCGTTGTTGGCGTTATCCTGCCACGCCAGATCGATCCGGCTGCTGCTCACTGCGGTCGCGCTTAAATTTGTTGGTGCGGCTGGAAGCAGCGCCAACGTCGTGCCGCTCACCGCAAAAGAATATTCCGAAGCGCCGTCGCGATTAAACGCGCGCACGCGATAAAAGTATTTCGTGTTCTGCGTCAACCCGGAATCGGAAAAAGCCACGATGCTCGGACCGACGATCGCTATTTGCGTGTAAACCGTCGCCGTGCCGGTTTTGCGCTCAATTTTATAACCTTCTTCATCCGCAGCATTGTCTAACCACGCCAGATCAAGCCGGGTGGTGCTGATAACTTGCACGATTAAATTGCTGGGGGCAGCGGGTTTGGCTGGCGCGGAATAGTTGTTAGCACGGGCGGCATAACCATAAAAACTTGCCATGAAAAAAAAGCCTGCCAACAGATTCCGAAAAGAGGCACCAAGAATGACGCACGGACTGATTCTATTTTTAATATGGCTGGGCGCCTGGACGCTTTGCATAACTTTCCTCAAAAATTGAAACTTGAGCTGGCGATGAATTGCAATGCAGAATTACCGAATTTCAATAAAGACAACCATTATCTCCGGTCGAATTTGCATCTCACAGTGCGTTGACTGTGTGCAGCCCCTATAACAGCCCGATTCTGATCGATCCATGACAGAAGTTTTGCGAGGAGGTGAAGCATAACCATGCCGCCGTCCTTGCTCCGAAAGGATAGCCCGCACGATTAGAGGTAAGCAAATAAAAGGGAGATTCCGTTCTCGGTGGGTGAAATCCCGGCTCAACCGCCGCCGGCATTCAATCCCATACAGCCTGATTAAACAAAAACCAGTTGTTAAAAAATGTCCGTCAATGCGACTTTTCTAACAGAATAATCATTACCGATAATGGCGGGGAATTGCGGAAAATCCGGCGGTGCAGGAGCGGCAGTAGATTTGGGGGAAAACGATATTACAGAAAAGTAAG
>CAYZFF010000042.1:0-19453 GCA_964477305.1 uncultured Cytophagia bacterium | reverse complement strand
GCAATGCGATACAGCGGCGGCTGCGCGATATAAATGCGGCCCAACTCGACCAAGGGTTTCATATAGCGGAAAAAGAACGTCAGCAGCAGCGTGCGAATGTGCGAGCCGTCCACGTCGGCGTCGGACATGATGATGACTTTGCCGTAACGAATTTTGGTCGCGTCGAAATCCTCGCCACCGATGCCGGTGCCGAGCGCGGTGACGATATTGCGAATTTCTTCATTGGAAAGAATTTTATCCAAACGCGCTTTTTCGACGTTGAAAATTTTGCCTTTGATCGGCAGAATCGCCTGAAAGCGGCGATCACGGCCTTGCTTGGCAGAGCCACCGGCGGAATCGCCCTCAACAATGTAAACCTCGCAATGTTCCGGATCGGTGATGCTGCAATCCGCCAGCTTGCCGGGCAGGCCGGCGCCGTCGATGCCGGATTTGCGGCGGGTCAACTCTTTGGCCTTGCGGGCCGCTTCGCGCGAACGCGCGGCGAGCAAACACTTCTCGATCACTTTGCGTGCGACCGGCGGATTCTCTTCAAAATGGGCGCTCAAGCCTTCGCCGATAATCGACTCGACGATGCCACGCACTTCGCTGTTGCCGAGTTTGGTTTTGGTCTGGCCTTCAAACTGCGGCTCCGCAACTTTGATGCTCAACACCGCGGTCAATCCTTCGCGCACGTCGTCGCCAGTGAGCTGAATCTCGTCCTTTTCTTTAATGAGATTATTCTTCGTCGCGTAAGTATTGATCGTTTTCGTCAGCGCCGCTTTGAAACCGACGAGATGCGAGCCGCCTTCGATGGTGTGAATGTCGTTGACGTAGGTAAAAATATTGTCGTTGTAGCCGTCGTTATATTGCAAAGCCAATTCGACCGGCACGTCGTCGCGCTCGCCCGAAATATAAATCGGCTTTTTCATAATCGCTTCGCGGGCTTCGTCGATATATTGCACAAACTCGACGATACCGCCTTTGTATTGAAATTTTTCTTCCTTGCCGTTGCGCTCATCGAGAATATTGATCTTCAAATCTTTATTGAGAAACGCCAACTCGCGCAAACGCTCAACCAGCGTATCAAAATTAAATTTTTGTTTGCCGAAAATTTCATGATCGGGAAAGAACGTGACTTTCGTGCCCGTGCCTTTGCGCTTGCCGATGGTTTTGACGTCGTGCACCGGGGTGCCGCGCGCGTATTTTTGCATATACACATTGCCATCGCGCCCGACTTCAACCACGAGCCATTCGGAAAGCGCATTCACCACCGAAACGCCGACGCCGTGCAAACCGCCGGAAACTTTGTAGGATTTTTTATCAAACTTGCCGCCCGCGTGCAGCTTGGTCATCACAACTTCGAGCGCTGGCCGTTTGACCACCGGATGGATATCCACCGGAATGCCGCGGCCGTTATCTTCCACCGTCACGCTGCCGTCTTTGTTGATCGTCACCTCGATTTTATCGCAAAAACCGCCGAGCGCTTCATCGATGGCGTTGTCCACCACTTCATTGACGAGATGGTGATAGCCGCGCGTCGAAATATCGCCGATGTACATCGCCGGGCGTTTGCGCACCGGATCGAGGCCTTCGAGCACCGTGATCGTGCCGGCGTCATATTGCTTGACCGCTTCTTCTTTGGAAATGGCCGTGTTGCCATTCTTTTGCTCTTTGCCATTTTCGGACACAGCCTTGTTGCGCACTTCTTCTTTGACTTCTACCACGGGTGTCTTCTCCTTTGCATCCACTTTTTGAGCCGCCGTTTTGCCTGGCGTTTGGGGTGGAAGAACTTTATCAACAGTGGCCGTTTTTTTAGCCGGTAATTTGCCGTTGGTCTTTTTGGCCACAACTTTTTCTTTTTTGTTTTTTGCTACAGATTTTTGTTTCGTTTTCGTCGCCATTTGCTCACCTACAATTTCATCTCACAGCCAGACGGGCCGTCTGGGTTACACCATCGTGATATCGTGAATGACTTTTTTTCCTATTTTTTTGTTGATCTGCTCGATCAAATCCGCTTTGAGATAATAAAGCTCGTTGCGCCAGGCACTGTTTTCCACTTCGATGATGAGCGCGCCGTCGCGCACGTCGCGGGCCTTGGTGTGGCTGGCGATTTGCTCGCCTGCTACTTCCGCCCAGCAATTGATCGCGTCAAACTCTTTGACCCGCTCCATCAAGCCATATTGATGCAGCAATTCCCCCAAGACGTCGCCAACCGAACGTGGCCGCTTCGACATCGCTCAAGCCTCCCCCGTGATGTTTCCCGCGTGCACTTGAAATTTTGCCACGTTTTGCAAAAAATCATTCGCGCGGTACGACACCGCCGAAATAAAAAGCTGGCCGCGCCCGGCAAAAAATTGGACGCATTGCCGCGCCCGCGTTTCATCCAACTCAGAAATCAAATCGTCCAGCAAAATGATCGGCGCGGTGTTCAGCTTTTTTTTGAGATATTCCGTCTCCAGCATTTTCAGCGCCATGATCGCGGATTTATGCTCGCCGCGCGAGCCGAAGCGGCGCAAATCCGCGCCGTTGATACTCAATTCTAAGTCATCGCGATGCGGACCGACCAGCGTTTGGCCCCGCTGTTTCTCGCGCTCGCGATATTCGCCCAGCCGCGCCAAAAATTGTTGCGGCGTCATCTCGTCGATTCGTAACGTATCGAATTGACTGCGATAGGCGAGCTGCAGCAAATGGGAGGACGCCGCAATGTGCGCGTAAGCTTGCTGCAAGAGGTTAGCATTTTCCTGCACAAATTGATGCCGGGCCTGAATAATTTTACATCCATACACCGCCAGCGATTCATCCCACGCCGTCAGCGTGCGCGTGGCCGTATGCGCTGCACTCGTATACAGTTGTGCCAGCAGCGCATTCCGTTGGCGTAAAATGCGGCTGTATTCCTGCAAATCGGCCAGATAAATATGCGAACCTTGACTCAGTAACACATCCACAAATCGCCGCCGCTCGGCCGGCGCGCCGGCGGTAATGCGGTGGCTTTCCGGTGAAAAGAGCACAATGGGAAATTTTCCCACCAGCGCCGCGTGGCTACTCAACCGCTTGCGATCCAAACTGATTTGTTTCGCCTGCTCGCGGCGATAAACAATAGTCAGCAGATGCTCCGTGCCGAGCGGATCGACATATTCGCCGGCAACTTCGCCGGTCGCGGCGCCGAATTGCAGCAGTTCTTGATCGACACTGGTCCGAAAACTCCGCGTGAGCGACAGGCAGTGAACTGCTTCCAATAAATTACTCTTCCCCTGCGCATTCGCCCCGCAGAAAAAATTCAGCGTCGGCGAAAAACTCAACTCGAGCTGCGCATAATTGCGAAAATTGAGCAACCGGAGTTTACGGAGAATCATGCACTATTTTAGAAAATTGAGGCTGATAGAAGATCGTCAATCATCCAGCTTCAATTTTCTATCTTTTATCCTCGATTTATTTTCGGGCCTATGCTGGCGCGTCGTTGAGGCGAATCGGCATGAGCAGCATCATGTGATGCTCACCTTCTTTTTGTTGCACTGGCTCAACGATCGCCGCGCTGCCCGGATCTTTCAGGCGAATCAGCACTTCGTCGTTATCCACGTGCCGCAAAATTTCCTGCACATATTGCGCGTTATAGCCGATATCCATCGCCTTGCCGTCGTATTGCGCCGCCAGCGTTTCCCGCGCTTCACCGCCGACTTCAACATCTTCCGCCGAAATGGTGACTTGGCCAGGCGTTAGACTCCAGCGAATCTGATGCGTAATTTGATTCGCAAAAATCGCGGCGCGCCGCACGGTGGAAGAGAGCATGTCGCGATCGATGGTCATCGTTAACTCATTGTCGCTCGGAATGACGCGCTCGTAATTCGGAAATTGACCGTTGATCAGTTTGCTGTAAATTGTTGTGGCGCCCAAACGAAACGTCAGGTGATTCTCGCTGATGGCAACTTCAAGCAGTTCGGATTGATCCGAATTGCGCGTCAACATTTGCAGCGCTTTCGTCGGCATGATCGCTTGCAGCGTACCGCTTTCTTGTTTCACAAAGAGCGCCTCCGGCTTGGCCTCGGCGGCGGGGGCAGTATAATTTTTATCCGTGATTTTTGCCAGGCGATGCCCATCGGTGGCGACCAACCGCAACTCTTGCGGACGCAGTTCCATTAGCACGCCCATCAAGGTGGTGCGCAACTCATCGCTGCTGACCGCAAAAACGGTTTTGTCGATCATGCGCAGAAACCGCGGGGTCGGATAGCTGATCTGCGACACAAACGACTCGCTCGCGATGTGCGGATATTCTTCACTCGATTCACCCGCGAGCTTGTAATTGCCTTTTTCCGTTGCCAACAAAATACGGTTGCTTTTTTCCGTTTCGACCGTAATCGGCAAATCCGGCAATTCCCGGATGATATCGAAAAGCCTCTTCGCCGGAATGGCGATCGCGCCATCCTGTTCGCCGCGCACATTGATGAAGGTGATGATCGATACTTCCAGATCTGTGCCGGTAAGCCGCAGCCGTTGGCCGTCCAGCTCGAATAAAATGTTGGTTAATACCGGGATGGTCGTTTTAACCGGAACGACACCGATGATACGTTGGAGGCACTGAAATAATTCCGTTTTGTTGACAACGAATTTCATTTTTCCTTTCCTCCCTGCGGATATGAAACGAATAGCGTTGATGAAAATCAAAAACGTGTGCGTTTATTTCGAAACCGCTTCACTCACGTTTGTTCGAGATTATCGCGCAAATCAGTGATATCGGTCATTGCGTAAAATAAAGTTAGCTATTTTTACTTATTTAATCAAGAAGAATCTATTTATAATAAGGGCAGTGGATATGTGGATAGTGAAAATGCGTGGTGAGCGTAATTTCTTAAAACCAGCTAATTCTTTTGGAGTTGTTACCGTTATGATGTAGCGATTTTTCAAAATTTTTAATGATCGTTGTGTGAATAGGGTGTTGGTAACCTGTGTACAAAGGCGGTTCCTCCCTTTGTGGTTAAAAATTACAGAAATTTTAAACATTGTACCCACAGTAATCCACGGTTATTCACAATTGTGTGTGTTTAAGTTTTTCCTACAAGCTATAGTTTTTCATGATTTAGATTTTAGAAGTATAACGATCACTGATTAGGCCTCAACGTGCAGTTTATGTTGTATCAGTACGAGACAATAGAGGGTCGATCTGGAGAAAAATAAAAAGGGACACAGCGCGCGAAACCGTGTCCCTTTCTTTGGGGTAGGTGTCCTTAAAAAGGGAAAACCCTTACCGGCGTCGTCTTTTTAAGGATGGAAGTATATTGGATGATGGGGTAGCCGAAACCTGGTCCGACATTTCTACAACTCAATGTAGTAACTCCCATCGCCATTTTTTCCAATGTTGCCAGTGACCATGATGAATTCTGGCGAGGTTTTTTCCAACATTTTCAACGCCTTCTCGGCGCTGCTGGTGTGCCGAAACTTATAGCCCTGTGCATGTTCCAAAACATTGCAAATCAAGTCTTCGTGTTCGACCCGTCCAAATAGTAGAATCTCTTTCAATGGTGTACTCCTGCTCGCAGCTCACGGTGAAAGTCATTAGGAGTCCGGCTTTCATTTTAATCCATTAAAGAGAGTCGGTTCTGTTTCAAAGAGCACTTACCTGTGCGTGAAAATCTATTGCGAATGACGTGCCACACCAGTTCTGGAAACACATCGTTTTATAAATAGTTGTTTTTTAAATAAGCACGCCTTTTTCAATAACTTGGCAAAAGAAGTCCAAAAAATGAACAAACTGTCTCATCTGTAGACAGTGTATTATCATAGAACGCCTATTCGTTTTATCTGGTAAGTGCTTGAAAAATGCTGTGTGGATCGCTGGTGATTGGGAATTGACTATTTCAAAAAAATGCATTACTTTCCATCGAAACGTTTCGTTTTAGTTTTAATGAATCAATATTTTTAAGCTTCTAATTTGCAGCGGTAGTGGTAAAGCAGGCGTACACATTATGGATTTAAGATGAAAGCCGCATAATGGAATTGCGACTCAAATACGGCGAAAAAATTTTGACGGCGGAATTGCCGGATTTTTTTGTCAAAAAAAATAATGGTAAGCCGGATCGGCAGTTTTTTGAATTGCATGCCAAGCATATCGCGACACTGCAGAAACCAACCGCGATCATCAATCAGGCCTTGGATCGCACATTGGGCAATTATCCGTTTGACCGCGTATTTCGTGGAACGCGAAATATTTTAATTGTCACCCCGGATTTATCCGCCGCGGCAGAGATGGAAATTTGCCTGCCAGTACTCAGAAAGCGGTTCAATGATTTGCACGTGCCAGATGAAGAGATTCGCCTGCTGATAACAACTGATGCCGAAGGGTTGTCTCCAGCGCGCAAAAGTAATGTGAACCTATCTGAAATAGTTGGTGAAAAGATTCGCGTGTTTCGCCATAATCCGCATGACCATAAAGCGTTGGAGTATGTCGGCCAAACCCGCCGGGGCACACCGGTGTTTGTCAATCGTTTATTGCTTGAGGCCGATTATGTATTGCTTTGTGGCAGCGTTGCCTCACATCCTTTTGCGGGTTACTGCAATGGCCCACGGCTCATTCTACCGGGTTGTGCCGGTGCCGAAACTATTCGCCGCCATTTTCATCATGCCGTGGACGCGAAAACCCAGGAAATACATTCACGCTGTTGTGATGGAATCATTGATTCTAATCCGCTCCAGGAAGATAGCCGTGAGGCATTTCGTTTTATTACCACCAATTTTTTGTTGCACACCATTTTAAACGACCAGCGGCAAATTATTGGCGCCGTCGCCGGCGAGCCGCTGCAAGCTTTTTCGGCAAGTTGCAAGGCCCTTGACAGTATGTGCCGGACGGCACTGGCAACGGCAGCGAATCTCGTCATCGCCAGTTGCGGCGGCTATCCGAATGATAGTGATTTGAGCACAGCATATGCCGCTTTGCAGCGCGCGACGCAGATCGCGCGCCCGGATGGAGTGGTTGTTTTCATTGCGGAATGCCGCGATGGCATTGGTGAGGCGCTGACCCCGCTTATCGATACACTAACAGCCACACCAAACGCCCTGACCACGTTACTTGGCCCGCGGCTACTTCACAAAAAAGACGAACCGCGGGTTATCCTCGTGTCGGCCTTACCGCCACCTCTGGTGGAGCAATTGGGATTTATCCCTGCCTCTTCATTAAGCGTGGCGCTCGCCCAGGCTGAAAAGTTTTTAACCCCGTCAAAACCCCGCCTCACCGGAGAGATTTTTTCTGCAGTTTTAATTTCGAACGGTACTTTCTCAATACCGCATTTGATTTAAGCCAAGCGGCGGCGCGTTACCCCTCGTCATTTCGCGCCTCAGTGAGTTGGAGGAGGAGGCAGTACAATCAGGATGAGATTAACTCCAACGCACTGAAAGGATTCAGTCATGCACCGTATTTTGCTTGCGGTCCGCGCTATTTTTGGCTTTAACCCGTGCCGGCACTTTGTTTTTCCTCTATTTATTCTTTTGCTGATTTCTGCGTGTAGTTTACCTCCCAAACCGCGTTTATTGACGCAACAAGTTCAGCCGCAGAGGCCGCAAAAAACTAAGCCGGTGACACCACGAGAAACTCAACGGGAATCCCCCAAACCCGCGTCTTTTCACCCCAAAATTTCCCCGAATAAGAAAAAAAGTATCACCTATCCAATTGCGAGCGATGCCGTCTCGAAATTAACGCCGGCAAAGAATAGTGATGAACGTTTACTGTCGGTGCTCAGCGTTTTTCTTAACGCGCGCTATGAACTTGGCGGCATGACGCCCGATGGTGTTGATTGTTCCGGGTTGGTTAAAGCCGTTTTTGCTGAAACTTATGGATTCAACTTACCACACAACGCCGCGGCTCAATTTCGCCTGGGCTCCAAAACGCTTGCCGATAACTTACGTCTAGGCGATCTCGTCTTTTTTGAAACCCAAACCCGGCGGGGCCGATACATCAGTCATGTCGGGATTTATTTGTCCAATCGCCGGTTTGCTCATGCCAGCACGAAAGCCGGCGTCATTATTTCTGGCCTGGACGAAGCCTATTGGCGCCGCCGCTATGCCGGCGCGCAGCGCTTAATCGATCAGCCATAATTTTTTTGCCAAACTTGCATTTGAATTTCTTTGGTTGTAAATTGTTTTTAATTGTTTAGTGACTTTGCTTTTTTGGCTTTGCTTGGTAACTGTCAGAGGAGGAAGTTATGTCAAATTCGGCAAATCCAGCCGGTGGGCTTTTAGTTAATTTAGCCGAAGTACAGAAAGCGCTGGCCGCAGAAAAAGTTGACGGCTGGCTGATTTATGATTTTCATCATATCAATGCCGTGGCGCGCGAATTGTTTGATTTCGGCGGCGGCCACATGGTAACGCGGCGCTGGTTTTATTTGATTCCAGCGCAAGGCGAGCCGTTTTTACTTGGCCATAAAATTGAACAAGCGAATTTTCCACCACTGCCCGGACGCGTCGTTTATTACGCTGGCTGGCAAGAGTTGCATCACCATTTGCGCGAGTTATTAAGAAGCACCGGAAAAACAACTCCCCGCTTGGCCATGGAATATTCACCGCTTAACGATGTGCCGACGGTCGCCTATGTTGACGCCGGTATGATTGAGTTGCTGCGGTCGTTTGGCGCCGAAATCGTTTCCTCCGCAAATCTCATTCAATTTTTTCAAGCGCCCTGGGATGCCGAACAACTGCAAAGCCATATTGCCGCTGCTAAGATTTTGCATACCACACAGCAACAAGCCTTTAAAAAAATCGAAGCGGCCCTGCAGGCCAACCAAACGATCACCGAATACGACATTCAACAGTTTATTAAAAACCAAATTCGCGCTGGCGGCGCGATGAGTGAGGATGATCCGATTGTCGCGGTTAATGCCAACGCGAGCAATCCCCACTATGCGCCGACGGCGACGCATAACAGCCCGATTCGTAAAGGCGACGTTATTCTGCTGGATCTGTGGTGTAAAATGCAAACGCCGCGTGCGGTTTATGCCGATATTACCTGGATGGGCTACGCTGGATCGAGCGTCCCCGCGGAAGTACAAACCGTTTTTCGTACGTTGACCACCGCCCGCGACAAGGCCGTTGATTTTTTACGCCAACAATTTGCCGCGGGCCAAGCCGTGCCAGGATATCGCGTTGACGAAGTTGTGCGCGAGCATATTACCAATGCCGGTTTTGGTCAGTTTTTCTTTCATCGCACCGGCCACAGTATTGGCACCAGTGTCCACGGCAACGGCGTGAACATGGATAGTTATGAAACGCGCGACTCCCGGCAGATCATTCCGAAAGTGGCGTTCTCGATCGAACCCGGCATTTATCAGCCGAAATTTGGCATGCGCACGGAAATTGACGTTTATTTTGGTACGAATGGCCCGGAAGTACATACTCCCGCGCAGACGGAAATTGTGAAATTGGCTGTGTAGAGTTGAGAGCGTGTGATTGTTTTGTGCGCCGAACGAATAGTTTTGAATCGCTATAGTACGCCATGTTGAGAGTTGCAGGGATTACCACTTTCCGTTGCGAAGAATGCGGCAAAAGTTTTTGGCCGGAAAGCGGCGGCCGTTGCGTCAAGTGCGGCCGCTTTCTCTGTTCACGGCACTTGTTTGGCTGGAAATTTTGGCGCGCCTCGACTGGACAACCTTCCACCTGTCAACGCTGCCAACAAGCGGACACCGCTGTTGAATCTTCATCCACCACCTCTCGCACATAAGATACTTCGCAATAAATATGACTGATTTAAAAAAAGGCGCCGAAATAGAATTGCAAGTGGAGTCGTTGGCGTTTGGTACCAAAGGCGTTTCCCGGGTAAACGGTTTTGTGGTTTTTGTTGAAGAAGCCTTGCCCGGCCAGCGGGTGCGCGCGCAGATCTTCAAAAAGAAAAGCGGCTATGCGGAAGCCCGCGCTATTGAAGTTATTGAACAATCCCCTAATTTCGTCACCCCGCGCTGCCGCCATTTTACTGATTGCGGCGGCTGTTTATTGCAAAACTTGGATTATGCCATTCAATTGCAATCAAAGCAGCAGCAGGTCAAGGAGTTGCTTGAGCATATCGGCGGCATCACTGATCCGCCGCTGGCGCCGGCGATGGGCTCGCCGCAGATTTTTTTCTACCGCAACAAAATGGAATTTTCTTTCTCCCGCCAACGCTGGCTTACGCGCGAGGAGATTGCCAAAAATGAAATCACCCTTGCCAAAAATTTTGCGCTCGGCCTGCATACGCGAAATCGTTACGATAAAACGCTGGCGATTGACGAATGTCATTTGCAGTCGCCATTGAGTAATCAGATTCTTGCCGTCGTGCGGGCTTTTACCGAAAAACACACGTTAGTGCCATACACCACGTTCGGCCATACAGGATTCTGGCGGTTTCTCGTCATTCGCGAGGGTAAACAGACCGGCGACGTGATGGTGAATATCGTTACCGCAGATGCCCTCGAGGGACGCACAGCGGTACAACAACTTGCCGAAAAGCTGCATGCCGAAATTCCGCAGATTACCACGATTGTGCACAATATCAATCACTCCAAGGCGCAAATAGCCGTCGGTGATGAAGAAGTGGTGTTGCACGGCCCCGGATTTATTCGAGAACGGATCGGCCCGTTTCTTTTTCAAATTTCGCCGAATTCTTTTTTTCAAACGAACACCTTGGGTGCAGAGAAACTTTATGGGGTGGCGCGTGAGCTCGCCGGCCTCACGGGCAAGGAAACGGTTTTTGATCTCTATTGTGGCGCCGGGACCATTGCGATTTTTATTTCGCCGCAAGCGAAGCAAGTCGTCGGGTTTGAAATCGTGCCGCAGGCCATTCATGATGCGGGCGTGAATTGTCATTTAAACGAAGTGCGGAATTGCGCGTTTATTCTCGGCGATCTAAAAGATGAGTTGGCGCAAACGCCGCTGCTCGTCAATCGCTGGGGCCGGCCGGACGTTGTTATTGTTGATCCACCCCGCGCGGGCATGCATCCTAAAGTCGTGCAAAAAATAATCGAACTTTCGCCGCCGCGTATCGTTTATGTTTCTTGCAACCCAAGCACCTTGGCGCGAGATGTGAAAGAATTGGCGTTAACCGGGTATCAATTAAAAAAAGCGCAACCGGTCGATATGTTTCCGCATACAAGCCATATTGAAGTGGTCGGAGTGTTGGAAAAATGAAATTCATAACCTGTGGCCTGACGCGTTGGAAGATCGAGTTCGGGACCCCGGCAGTCTCTTGCTTGATTTCGCCGGGATATCGAAAAATTATTTTTACCTTTGCCCTGGCGATTTTTCTCTGGGCCACCACGAATGGCTGCTCGTTGGCGAAAGACTCGACGGCGGTGCGAATGAAAATCCATTCGTTGCAGGCGCCGCCGGGCAGCGATGAGATTGCCGTTGTGCTCACGGATGAAACCAGTAAAAGGTTTCTGCCCATCGCGGTCGGCGGCGATCAAGCGCTGTCCATTCAGTTGGGGCGAGACGGCCGTTCAACGAAACGTCCGCTGACGCATGACTTAATTGCGAATATTTTAAAATCGCTGAATGTCGAAGTTGAACGCATTGTCATCACGGATTTGCGGGAAGATGTTTACTATGCCGAGATTGCCCTGCGGCAAAACGGCCGTACTCACCGGTTAGATTCGCGGCCCAGCGATGCAATTGCGTTGTCGCTGCGCGTCAATGCGCCGATTTTTGCAATGCCACATTTGCTCAAACCGTCTCCAGATTGGCAGGATAAAACTGAAAGTGATTTAACGAATACTGAAGCAGAAGGCTGGGGCATGAAAGTGCAGCCGTTAACCGCGACACTCGCCGATTTTTTCGGACGCCGGGAAGGCGTGTTGGTGGCGGATGTGGCCGAAAAAAGTCCGGCGGCACAGAGCGGCATTCAAGCGGGTGATATTATTTTGCGCGTCAATAAAGAAGATATTCCCAATCTGGAAGGGTTTTTAAAAGCAACGGTGCAAAAGGATAGCGGCCATGTGGAAATCGGTGTTTTGCGAGGTGATCAGAACTTGAAGGTTATTATCAACGGTAAGTAGACGAAACGTGAGATTGTTTAAACGGAAAAGCGGCCGATAGATTTTTATGATCTATCGGCCGCTTTTTTTATTCATCATTTTCGTTTGTATTATGTGGCTTCGGCGGTTTTATTTAAGCCCAATGCTTTCCACTCAATAAATTTCCCGTTTCGAACGAGAACTAAAAATAAAAGTGTTGCTAACCCCACGGGCAGGGTGAAAGTTAAAACCCGCCAGGCGCCGACGAGCAAACCCAATAAATTTTCCGGCAACATTGAACGGTAAAACAAGAGAAACGCCAATTCCGCGCCGCCGGCGCCGCCGGGAGAAGGAATGATTTTCATCAGCATGAATACCAGCCACTGCGAGGCAAAAAAATTAAATGGATCAACGGCATGATGCAAACCGGCGAGCAGCACCGTTAACATGCTGAAGCGGCAGCCCCAATGTAATCCCGAAAGCAGCACCGTCGCAATAAACCGCCAGCGACCCTGAGCGAGCATCAAGCGGAAGGTTTGTTTGGCTAAAGTGGATTGCTGCCGGGCTTTTTCTTTCCAACCCAGCACCCGCGTCCGCCATGAAGACGGCAATAAACTCCAGGTGATGCGCGCGGCGAGATACAGCAGCATGATCCCGATTAAAATAAAACTGAGGTTGCGGCTGCCGGTTAAATTTTGTGCTTGCACCAAGTTCACAATTTTTTCGAGTGACACCCCGGCCGCAGTGGGAGAAGACAACAACAGCGCCAGCGGCAATGCAATAACGAAAAAAAGCGTATCTTCCAGTGCATTGAGCGCCATGATCGAACTCGCCACGCCGGGCGCCAAACCGCGTGAAATCAACCAACCCAGTTTCGCGCCACTGCCGCCAATCGCTGCCGGCGACATCGCCGAGGCCATCTCTGTGGCGAGGGTCATGCGAAACACATCCGTGAAGCGTTCACGTTTATGCAAAAACCGCAACCAAATTTGGACACGCAAGGTATCGGCGAACCACGGCAAAGCCACCATTCCCGCCAGCGCCAAAATACAAAGCCATGGAAAATTGCTGAAGGCGTTGAGCGCCGAGCTGTCAACCGTAAAGGCGGAATAAGCCACGCTGATGAGTAAGCCAAAACTAAGCACGAAAATGACACGCATGAGTTTTTAATATAAAATTAAAAAGCGTAAATGCAAACTTAAACGAGAACGCCAGCGCGGCAGAGACAGGATGCTGAGTGTAATAATTTGTTATTGTACCTGAAAGCAATGTTCTTGCGTAATGATTTTTCTGCTATGGTTCAATTTTAGCCAAATTTGTCTCAGCAACGAACAGCGCACCTGCGCGCAATCTGGTGATTTTATAAGTTGTACAATTCATGTGCCGTTACTTATGATTGGTAAAGCTGTGAACGTACGATCAAGGTTGTGCTGTAGCGACTATAAAAAATACGGGTGAGCAGCTTATCGAAAATTTTAAAACGAAATGAAGATTAAAGCGGCAGGCGAAGAGGCAGGCAAAATAAAACCGGTTGCCGGATTTTATAAAGCCGGCAACCAGTAGTGATAACGCGTCTACATTAATTTGATCTTCTTAATTATTTTTTTCAAACTCCGGCCGAATTTTTTCGGTTGAATGCGAATGTGACGCTCCGCACCTTCGCCTTCGGAGAATGAATCAATGCTATCGATGGCTTTTAAGACGTTGTGCACAACAAAACGTTCATAACTGCTCATCGCGGGCAACGCAATCTCCGTGTCAGTTTCGACGGCGCGTTTCGCTTCGCCTTCCGCCCATTTGGTTAAATTGGCGATGGGAAACACCCACAACACTTGCTCCTCGCCCTCGCCGCGATAGGTTTTGGTTTCAAACGCTGGTTTCTGGTGTTCAAAATAGCGATGCACTTGTTTGCGCTCGACCGCATTCAAATTGGGCAACTGCACGGGATGAATCGAATCGTTTAATTTCTGTTGCGTCTCGTGAATTAGTGCGGTAATGCGCGGATCATCCTCAGTACGTTGATAGCCGCCGCCCCCGGAAGGACGATAACGGCCAGGCCGATGCTCCGAGCGTTCACCGCGCCGATCACCATCGCGGCCACGGCTATCGCGGCGCGGGCCGCCGCGGTCAAAACGTTTACGTTCCGGCCGTTCCTCGCGGCGATACTCGGAGCGTTGCGGCTCACGAGACGTCGAAGCGTCCGGCTCTGGTGAATGGAAATTTTGTTGCGGGGTTTCGCCTTGCTCTCTCTCGTCGATCATGATCTTCCTCTTGGAATTATTTTCCTCACGAGGTTACGCCCGGGTGGCTAACTTTTTCGCAAACAACGCCGGCATTCCAGAGAAGTCGCCGTTGCTCATGAAAAGAACCACATCGCCTCGTGCTATATGTTGAAAAATGAAATTAGCCATTTCTTCACCGGCCGGCACAATGTCCGTCGGCTTACCGTTGCTTTGAATAGCGGCAACGACATTTTCAAGCGATAACCGCTCGGCTTCCGGCACTTTGTCGGGACGATGCATCGGCGCGAAGACGACGCGATCGGCTGCGGCAAAAGCGCGAATGTAATCATCCTCAAAAACCTTGCGTTTGGTGCTCGCGGTGCGCGGCTCAAACACGGCCCAGAGCCGGCGATCCGGATAACGCTGTTTCACCCCGCGCAAAGTCTCGCGCACTTCCGTAGGATGGTGCGCAAAATCATCCAATACCAGCAAGTCATTTTCGTTATACCGGATTTGTAAACGGCGGCGCACGCCGCGAAAGGCACGAAAGGCCGCGGCGATTTTTTCCGGAGTGACACCCAACACGATTGCCGCCGCAAAAACAGCCGTGGCATTTTTCACATTATGCTCACCGGCTAACGGAATCAACAACGGGCCGTATTTTTCATTGCCGTGTTCGATTACGAACTCAGTGCCTTCTGGTTGCACGCGGGTGATTACTGGCCGCCATTCGGTAGGCATATTTAGCCCGAACGTCAACACGTTGCTGAAAGCGCGCGGCAACATTTCGCACACGGTTGGATCGTCACTGCACGCAATGAGATAGCCCTGGCGCGGAATGATGTTGATGAACCGGCGAAACGCGATTTTGACTTCTTCAAAATTTTTAAAAATATCGGCGTGATCGTATTCAATATTATTGAGAATGACTAAATTCGGCAGGTAATGAAAAAATTTCGCGCCTTTATCAAAAAAGGCCGAGTCGTATTCATCGCCCTCCAGCACAAAGGGCCGCCCCGCGCCAAGTTTAAAGCCCTGTTCAAAATTTTCCGGAATGCCGCCGATGAAAAAACTGGGATCAAGCCCGGCGCTTTCCAGCGTCCACGCGAGCAGGCTGCTGGTGGTGGTTTTGCCGTGCGTGCCGGCGACAACACAAGAGTATTTACCGCGAATGAAAAATTCCTTCAAGGCCTCCGGCAAAGAATAATAGCGCAGGCCATTATCCAACATGTGTTCCACTTCGGGATTGCCGCGCGACATGGCATTGCCGACAATCACGACATCAGGAGACGGCTGTAAATGCGCCGCTTCAAAACCTTGATAGACGGGAATTTGTTGTTGCTCTAAAAAAGTGCTCATCGGCGGATAGACATTGAGATCGGAGCCGGTAATTTTGTGGCCCCGCTGCTTAAGCATGCCCGCCAACGCCGCCATGCCGGTTCCGCAAATGCCGATGAAGTGAATATGTTGTGACAAGAGAATCCTTGAAAGGGTTAATGCTTTGCGCAGAAAACGGCAATAGCAAATCCTAATTGCGCGAGCATTTGCTCAAATTCCACTTCCCGCGCCCAGCCCGCATTGTGTTTGAGCGCGTTTACCCAATCTTGTTCGAGATTGATTGCTGGTGTTTCAATGATGCGGCCGAGTTCGACAGCCGTATGTTCGCTCGCAATGTGGTTTGGTGCCGTAAAGTTGTGCTCGCCGCGCAGAAAAATAAACGTGGGAACTTTTTCGATTTTGAAGGCTTCGGCCCAACCCGTCGAATCTTTCTTGGTCCGATCCAGGCCAAAGAGTTTGGCGGAAATATTCTTGTTGTCGGCCAAATGCAGCGTCGTAAGAAAGTGTGGCACCTCGCGTTTGCTATCGCTGCACCAACTGCCGAAAAAAACTAACACCGTTACCGGTTCGTGATAACAGCGCAAAAGCTGTAAGGCGCTTTCCTGCGGTTGATAAGCGCCGGGAAGCGGCATAAATTCCGGCGCAACTTTGAATAAAGAATCCGACGTCAGCCAATTGCGCTGATAAATTTCATCGGGCCGATTCTGCGCGAATACGATTGATGCAAAGAGAAAGAACAAAAAGCCGTATTGGTAAAGCCGTTGCATAAAACATCCTGTTTAATTAAAACCGCGGGGCCGGCGAATGGATAATGTATCGAGAGGCAGTGCGCTCCGCGCCGGCGGCTGTTGCGGTGTAAAGGAACGCTGCTCGGTCACACCAGCGCTGGTAATGGTAAGCACCACAACCTTGCCGGGCTGTCCAAACTGGCCCAGATTTTTTCCAGCCAGCATGAGTGTTACTTTCCCGCCGGTACTAATGCGGAGATTGAATCTCTCTTTCGCGGAATAAGTTTGGGTGGCGCCGGCCTTATAAATCGTTAAAGTGGTGTCACGACCGTCCGTTACCACCCGTAGACGCGTTTGATTTTCAAATTGAGCTTGCAAGGTCAAGTTTTGGTTGGGGGGCGTGACCGGTTCCGGTTTGCTCTCAGTGATTTTTTGCGCCTGTTGTGAAACTTCGGTAAACGGATTTTCCGTCACTTGTTTCGGATCATCAATTTTTTCAGTCCGCACCTCTGGTTCGGCTGGTGCTGTGGTTACGGACTTCTCCTCCCCTGCACCGGACATAATAATGACTAACGTTGTAAGCACGGCAATGATGCCAAGCCCGAGAGCGATTTCCTTGAGATACGGAATTGCTAACGGCATGGAGGGGGCCGCGCTTGTGGCCGGAGCCGTAGCCAATGTTCTCGGGTTTAATTTGTTGACGACGCCAGTGAGTGGCCGGATATCATTTTCTGGCGGCCTGTTTTCCTGGGCTTGTTGTTGCAAACGCAAAGCTTCATCGGCGGCCTCTTTCTCGCGCCATTGCCGGATTAACGCCTCACCGTCCAAACCCACATGCTGCGCAAAGGTTTTAATAAACGCCGTGACATAGGGACGCGGGAGAAAATCAAACTGGCCGTTTTCGATTTTTTGGAGATGGGAAAGATGGATGTGGGTGTGATGAACGATTTCATCAAATTGAATGCCTCTGGCCAGGCGAGCCTGCTGAATTTTTGCGCCAATTTCTTTCATAGACCATTCTTTCCTGTTTTACGCCAACGCTGTCATGACAACAAGTCTTGCCAAGCTTTCATTGCGGCGCATAAAAAGCGCGCAACGCCAGATAAAATCGCGTCAGTGGAAAACCGACGACATTATAAAAACAACCGTTGATACGTTCTGCAAAGACGGCGCTGAGATCTTGGATGCCATACGCGCCGGCTTTGTCCATCGCCTCGCCGCTTTGCACGTAAGCGGTAATTTCGGCATCTTCAAGCGCACGAAAAGTTACTTCCGTCATTTCTACGCCAGCGGCGTATCGATCCGAGGGCCGGTCAATAATTGTAAATCCCGTAAAAACGCGATGCGTGCGGTTGGATAAGCGACGCAACATTTCATGGGCTTCGGCAATGGATTGCGGCTTGCCGAGAATTTCTTTACCCAAAACCACAATGGTATCGGCGCCGATCACCACACCGGAGGGAACCGCGTCAGCCACGGCGCGGGCTTTGCGGTTGGCTAATTCCGTTGCATATTCCGCCGGCGGCAAAAGCTCCTGTAGAGTTTCATCAATCGCGCTGGGGCGGACATTAAACCGGAGTCCCAGCTTCGTCAAAATTTCTGCACGGCGCGGTGAGGCGGAGGCGAGGATAATCGGCTTGTCCGGCAAAGTTATGGGCAGCTTCATGGAACAAATTAAAATAAAAAAAGCCAGCGGCAAAACGCTATTCTTTGCTTTCCAACATAAACGTCACCGGACCGTCGTTGTGAATTTCCACCAGCATCATCGCGCCGAACACGCCCTCGGCCACGCGAATCGGAAAACGCCGCATTTCCTGCACAAAAAATTTGTAAAGAGGTTCAGCGATTTCCGGGCGGGCTGCGGCTTCAAAGCCGGGCCGGCGGCCTTTGCGCGTATCGCCATAAAGCGTAAATTGGGAAACGACCAACGCCCCGCCATTAACCTCAAGCAGTGAACGATTGAACTTCTTCTCGTCATCTTCAAAGATCCGCAGATGCACGCATTTTTCTGCGAGATAGCGCGCCTCGTTTTCGGTATCACCGTTGCGAATGCCGAGCAAAATCACCAACCCCTGCTCAATCGCGCCAACCATTTTTCCATCAACTGAGACTGTTCCCTTGGAGACGCGTTGCACAAGTGCGCGCATAACGTTAGCTGCTGGCTGGTAACTGGTTTTGGTAATATGAAACTACTGCCCAAAATAAATCGCCGCGAGTCCGAGCAACATATCGGCCTTGAGTGCAACGCTGATTTGCCGTAGACGCGGTGGCGTTGGATTTTTCCACAACGTGTAGATCGCAAAAAGCACGATTGGATCAACACCGAACAAAATGATCCAAAAATAATTAAGGTTGTAAAGTCGCAACCCCGCCGGGATGAGGGTCGCAATCACCAGCAGCATAAGCGCCATTGTCGCTGCGATCTGTGCGGCTGTAAGGCCATAAGCCAACGGCAATGTGCGCGCTTGCACCGCCCGATCACCGTCTTGATCTTCGAGGTCTTTTATGATCTCACGGCCTAAATGCATGAGAAAAGCAAACACTGCCGGAAAAATTCCCGCGCGCCAACCCTGCATCCATATCTTTGTAACGCCGCTACGTTCGATTTGCATTAACGTCAACCCGCTTTCCGCGGCCAAGGCGGCATAAATAAAAGCGAGCGCCGTCGCTAAACTGACAGCCAGATTGCCGGACAACGGCAGGCGTTTCAATTTCCAGCTATAGACCAAGAGCAAGAACGAAGTTGAAACCGCGATGAGCACAGCGATCGCATTGATAAATATACTAAAAAAATTCCCGCAAGCAAATAAAATTATCGCGTAGTTTTTGGCCGCGGCTGGACGGAGACGGCCGGCAGGTAAAATTCGCTCCGGCCGATTAATGCGGTCGATTGCGATATCAAAAAAATCGTTGATGACATTGGCCCCGCCTGTAATTAGCATGGTGGAAAGAATGGCGCACGCGATGGGCAGAGAAAAATGAAACGGCTGCACGAGACTGGCAGCCACTAAAATTGAAAGTCCAGCAATGGCAACATTCAGGGGACGGATAATGATGAAAAGTGCGGAGAGAAAGTGCATCAATTTTTAAAGACTTTTTAAAACAGGGCCCAACGTATTGCAAAACGCCAACGGATTACATTGTCAAATTGGTTGGCTATACCCACTTGCAAAAAAAGGAAAATGTCATGCTGTAAGCATCCTGTTTGTTATCCAGCACGGTGCTT
>CAYZFF010000041.1:18052-19682 GCA_964477305.1 uncultured Cytophagia bacterium | reverse complement strand
TTAAATATTGACCCTGAGGAAAATGATGAATAGGATTTTGCTGTCATGAAAGAAATATTGCAACGCTACGGCCCGGCGCTGGCTTGGGCAATTTTATTGTTTGTGCTCTCGTCAATTCCGGATCTCGCTTTTCCTGTTACCGTTTTTAGCTGGGACGATAAAATACATCATGCCGCGGCTTACACCCCTCTGGGATTTTTACTGTTACGGTCGATCGCCGAGAAGGGCGCCTGTCGACAAAAAGATTTGTGGCTGGCAATCGTTATCGGCGTGCTTTACGGCATATCAGATGAGATTCATCAGCATTTTGTGCCGGGACGTTTTATGGATTGGACCGATGCGGCGGCTGACGCCGTTGGAGTAACGTTGGGGAGTGTAATTTTCTATAAATGGCGGGCGTATCAACTTAGGCGCCAATCATTGGCACCCCAAAGCAAGTTCAAAAAATCGACGGCGCCCCGAGCGTCGTGATCGCCAAAGTTTTTAGACTTGCATCGCAGGCCGTCGCATAAGCTTGCCCCTTGCACCGCGCGGTTGGAATAGCCGAGGGGCTGGTATGCGTCTGGCTCGTGATCAACAACAGCAGCAAAATGACGAATAGAATATGCCGCCAATGCCGTTGCAAAATTCTGTTGATCGGGATTAAATAAGCGGCGAAAGGCGCGTTCCAAAAAACCACTGCGCTCGCTAACATGATCGCAATAACCGTTGATTCCATATATCGTTCCTGTAATAACGTATTCCCGTCCTAAATACTGTTTCATTACTCTGGTTCATTTATTTAGACACCCCGACCTCAAAAAAGGTTGCATCAACACACGGAGAGAGAACATGCGCGCAAAAAATATCGTGCTGCTCGGTTTATTGTGGACGACACTGGCCTCGGCGCAAAGTTTTTCCGGCGGCCCGGATCGGTTGATTATCGGCGGCCACACCGGTATTTTTCGCATCAGTTACAACGGCTTCGACCGGATTTATGACAAACGCAGCGGCATGACGCCGGGCGCCAGCGCCTTGCTTAAAATCCGCCCGCCTTATTACGCCGCGGTCAAATATCATCAGTTTAAAAGAGACGCCAATGTCGTCGAAAACAATGTTGTGGTGGATACCCAGCATTGGGATGAAAAATGGTATACCGTCGGCGTGCGTTACGTTTCCTATGGCGAGCGCCGTATGGTAAATCATTTCGGCTTCGGCTTTGCTTTTTTTAAGATCAACGAAACCGGTCCGGTTAGCGTGTTTGGGCGGCAGCCCGGCAAACGCGACGCCAGCGGCTTTTTTCTCGATGCCGGCCTGGAATATCGTTTTCTCAAATATGTGTCGCTGGGGGTGGGATTTGAAATCACTTCCGCCGGCATTGGCGGCACCAGCGGTTTTGAGGGATCAAGCGTCGGCGGCTATCATTTTAGCCTCGGGTTGAATTGGTTTGTTTTTTAGCCGCCTTCTGCTTCTGCGTCGTGGGATCATTTTCCGGTGGGTGTAATAAAATTTCCTTCTGACTCCGGCTCATTCTTTTAATCTTCAACTCGCGCTTCGTCGCAACGCTACGGTTGGCGGCAGATTCGAGATAAACCAATTTCACCGGCAGGCGGCTGCGCGTGTAGCGGCTTGCTGTCCCGTTTTGATGCGC
>CAYZFF010000041.1:12759-17952 GCA_964477305.1 uncultured Cytophagia bacterium | reverse complement strand
CGCGCAAACATCTTTCTAAACGCCGGCGGCGCGTCCACCTCAAATGATACTTTCTTGCCTGTCACCGGGTGCACAAAGCCGAGCCGGCTGGCATGCAAACCCAAACGCTGCAGCGGATTTTTCTTGCTGCCATATTCTTTATCACCGATGACCGGATGCCCCAGTCCGGCGAGATGAACGCGAATCTGGTGCTTGCGTCCGGTCTGGGTGGTGATTTCTAACCACGTGTATCCGGCGGTGCGTTTAGCCACGCGATAATTCGTAATCGCCAATTTTCCCACCTGCTCATCCTCCGTCACATAAACTTTGTATGCGCGATTTTCCGCAAGGTAGTTTCGCACCGCTCCATTCTCTTCTTTGACGCGGCCTTCGACGATGGCAATGTAAATACGCTCGATGTCGTGGGTCTCGAATTGCGCTTGCAGCTTTTCCTTCATTTCTTCCGAACGGGCGAACACCAAAACGCCGGAGGCTTTTTTATCCAACCGATGTACGACGAAAATCTTGTTCATCGGTTTCTGCGCTTTGACATAAGCGGCAAGATAAGCGTAAACCGTTTCTTCTTTTTCTTTCTTCGTCGCAATCGTGAGCAAGTTGGCTTTTTTGTTGATGACGAGCAGGTGATCATCCTCATGGAGAATATCAAGTTCTGCCGGCAAGCGCGCGACAAAGCGTTTTTCGCCGATTTCAACGCGGTCGCCGGGCTGCAGCAAGGTTTTGCCAATGCGCGCGATCATGCCGTTGACGCGAACGCGATCGTGTTCCAGCAACTTTTTGAGTGTGTTCTTCGACGAAGTGGGATAAAGCACGCGGAGATGCTCTGCGAGTGAAATGGTTTGTTTAATGGTCGAATGCACAGGATTTAGCGTTTCCATATCATGCTATTGACCGGTCGATGCGAGTGACCGGCCAATCATTCAAAACGGATTTAACGTAAAAGCAAGATAACACGCGTCGATGAATTTGTCAACTGCTATCAATGGCCGTAAGTAAATCCTTTAAGTGAAAAACACATAGACCGGCCGCTTTGAGCGATCGGTCAATATATCCATAACGCGAGCCATTATCGCCGAAAACGTCATTGACTTTGTGATGCCGATTCATTAATTTTCAGCGAGCGTAAAGTCAATGACGTTAAAGATGAACAAAACCACGGCAATGCCAACTTTATTAAGCCCTGACCCGGACAAGCCGGAACCCAAAAAGCAAAAGCGCACGCAGAAATGCAAAATTGCTGCAAAGTTTTTTGCTTTTCTTTGCGCAACCTTAACGGCTTCATGTCTTTGCGTGAATGCTTTTAAATGAAAATCCAAGAAGTCGGAGACTTTTAAAAGTTGCATAAAATTCTTATGCCCATGGCGTCAAAGACAACTTCTGGAAAATTCTTTGTTTTTTTGCACAGATTTCACTCTTTACAGACTAAAACCATGCCATTCACCAATGTTTACGACGATGTGCAGCGTGCGGAAGCGTATGCCAACCTGGAATTTCCCGGCACCTATTTTCTTGCTTATCGAGATTTGCCGGAAATCATCGCCGCACACGTTAACGGAAAAAATGCGCTGGACTTCGGATGCGGCGCCGGGCGTTCGACTCGTTTTTTGAAGCGGCTGGGATTTGAGGCGGTTGGCGTTGATATCGCCGAGGACATGCTAAAACAAGCGCGCGCCCGAGATCCAGAAGGAGATTACCGCCTCGTGAAAGATGACGGCGTCAACCGGTTTCAAGGTCAAGTTTACAATTTGGTGTTAGCAGCTTTCACTTTTGACAATATTCCCACCATGGAAAAAAAGGTGGCGCTCTTTCAAGAAATAGGAAATCTACTGGCGAACGAAGGAAGGCTCGTAAGCTTGGTCTCAGCGCCTGAAATCTATACCCATGAGTGGGCTTCTTTTACCACGCAAAATTTTCCGGAAAACCGATATGCTCAAAGCGGGGATCGCGTTAAAATAATCATGACGGATGTCGATGATCAACGGCCGGTTGAGGATATCCTATGGACCGATGAAGCTTATCGAGAGGTTTACCAGCGCGCGGGGTTAGAAGTGGTACAGACATATAAGCCATTAGCCAAAGCGAGCGAACCGTTTCAGTGGGTGACAGAGACAAGGATTGCCCCGTGGGCGATCTATGTGTTGAGAAGTAAACTCCAAATTGCGTAGTGTATCCAACATTTTGAGGGCTGCCCTGGAATGCAGCCGAAACCGGAAAGAATGTTGAAAGGCATCGGTTTGTACTGCAAAAATCGCGTCGCAACTACGCTATTTAAACAACTCGAGGCGATCCAAATCGGCGACGCCAAAATCTTGCCCTTTGGATTTGAGTATTAACGTGTGTAACCCATTTGTTATTTCACCCAGTCCGATGGAATCTTTTATGGCGAATTTATTCCAATCGCCCTGATCATCAAGATAAATTGTTAAGCGAGGCGCTTTTTCTTTGTCAAAAAAAACCTCAATGGGCGCAAGGGTTGGGCCGTGTTTGGAGTAGCGCAGTTTAAGAAATATATTGCTTAAATTTGGGGTTCTGATGTTCCTATACTCAACCAATCCAGCCTGTGCTTTGAATTCATTCGCGTCGCAACCAAATTGGCCGTGAACTTTCTTGCCAGAAGCGTTTGCTCTTTGCAGCATTTGGCCCGACGTGTGGTTATCGGGATACTCGCATTCTCTTGAATAACCATTCCACGCGGGGTTCGAGGTTGCTGTTTGCTGCATGTTTTTAGGCTGCGAGGGAATCGCATAGAGGACAATTCCCGCAACAATAAAAAATGCGCCAAGCATTGCTGATATTTTCTTATTCACGTTTTTGCCTTCCGCTTTAAAAATGTTAATTCCCAAAGCATTCAGCAGGAGAATAAAACCAAAAATAATGAATAACGACGGTACATGAAAATCCTTTAATGCACTGATTAAATCAATCATGGTTGCATGGTAGTTTGTGGTGCCGAATACAACCTTTGTAAAATTTCCTGCCCGTTGAGATGACGCCGTGCCAATAAATTTACACGAGTTGTTCGGGCTTTTCTTCAGCCGCCGTTCGCAGCCGCGTCAGCTCTTTTCCGTGCTCGCGTTCCATCTCATGCTCGGACATCTTTCCGTCGATCATGCTTTGGTTCAGCGGATAAACTTCCGGATTAAAGATCACATAATAAAAATGCCAAACCACAATCGCCAGCGTCGCCAACCACGCTTCATACAGATGAATGACGGTGAATACGTCCATCATCCATAACGGAAAAATTTTCAGCGCGATATTTTCAAACCATAAGAGAAAGCCGGTAACGGCCATTACCACCGTGCCCCACACCAGCGCCCAGTATTCGGCTTTTTCCATGTAAGAAAAATGATCGAACTCCGGCGGGCTGCCGCGCTTGCCGAGTAGAAAGCGAAAATTATGTTTGAGATCGGCCCAGTCTTGCCGGCCCGGCGCAAAAGCTTTGAGCAAAAATCGTCCGCGCGGCGTCATCAACATATAACCGACATGGTAAAACGACAAGACCACCATCACCAGGGCAGCGAGGCGATGTATCCACCCGCGCAGCGCGAATTGCCCCTCCAAAATCAGCAGCGGCTGCACCCACGCGGCTTCGGGGTATTTCAGCGCAAAGCCGGTAATAACGAGGACAATAAAAGCAATCGCGAGAATCCAGTGTTGATAGCGCTCGACGCGCGTCCAGCGTTCGTAATACTGGAGATTGTTATTGTTGTTAGACATGGTTCGTCGTTTTCATTATTCAGTAACCAGTTTTCAGCAATCACTGGTCACAGGATTATTCCCGTCGCAAGGCATGCTTGCTCTTCCGCAAGAAATCCAAACCGTTATGAATGATCATCGCGCCGATAACGCAGACAATTAAACCGATATAAATAACACGAATAATCGCCACGGCCTTGCCCTCGTTGCCTTCCGCAGTAAGATGAACTTGGCCGCGCGCAAAATTTTCTCCGGCATTCGGATGGCATTGCCCGCAGGTGCTGGCTAAATTCATCGGGTTGATCATCGAGTGCGAATCGCTTGAAGGGAGAATATTGTGTACACCGTGACAGCTTCCACAGTTGGCGGCAGCAACCCGGCCGGAACGCAACGCCAAACCGTGATAACTATCCGCAAACGTCGAGACCCGCTGGCTGCGCATCCCATATTTTTCGACAAGACGCGTCGACGCATGACAACGGCCACACGTTTCCGTGGAAAGGTTTTGCGCCGCCGTCGGCGCTGAACTGACTTGCGATGATTCGATGGCATGCTCAGTGTGACAGTCCGTGCAAACCGGCGCGTCATTCGAACCGCGAGCGACAGCCGTGCCATGCACACTGCCGGCATACTCTTTAAAAATTGTCTGATGGCACTGGCCGCAAGTTTGAGGAATATTGAAATGATAAACTTTCGAGACTGCATCGTTCGCGGCGAAAATCTTATGATTGCCGTGACAACTGCTGCACGTAGCCGCGCTATCGACACCAGCTATAGCCAAACGGCCATGCACGCTGTGGCTGTAGGCTTTAAATGGATCTTTAATGGGAATATTATATTTTTGCACAAGGGCGGGATTGGCGTGACAACGCGCGCAAGTGAAACCAAGCTGCCGTGGATTCACCCACGACAAAGTATCGGCGCGGCCGCGAATTTCGTGGCTGCCGTGACAATCACCACAGGTGGGCGCATCGGCGGAAGCCTCGCTTTTACCATGCACACTTTCTGCTAACTCGGTGATGGCATCTTCATGGCAAGTGCCGCACGCCGCCGGGGCGAGACGTTCTGCATGCGGTGTCTCTTTAATATCGGCATGGCAGGTCACGCAGTCAAAACCCGCATGTATCGAATGATCCATTTTCGCGGCATCGACAAACAGTGAACGCGCCGCGCCGGTGCTGTCAGTCACCACCAGCGACGTGTCGCTGTGGCAAACGAGACAATCACTGTTTCCAGTTTGGGCGCGGCTTATTGCGGGCGAAATGAGAATAATAAATCCAATGGCCCAATCGAGATAATGCTGCCTGCCACATAATGGGTTCACACGCTTCTCCTGAAATCAACAAACGCAAACGCTGCAACAAAAAAATTCAATAGGCTTTTGAAAACACGGAGCAACGGAGTTCGCGGAGAGTCACGGAAAAAACTTTTAGAAAATATTTATTGCTCTCCGTGCTTTCTCTGATTGCTCCGTGGCTCCGTGTTTAAGCGAATTCT
>CAYZFF010000041.1:0-12659 GCA_964477305.1 uncultured Cytophagia bacterium | reverse complement strand
TAAGAAAACTTTCAGAATTTTATTCTAACTTCTGAGCGCTCACCGCCTACGGCTTCGGCGTCGGGTGCGCGATCTTTTTGCTCATTTCGGCGAAATTGAATGCTTTAAACGTCGGGCTTTCGGCATTATGGCATTTCAGACACGCCTTTTCATCCGGTTTCACCAGGCCGACGGTCTCACCTTTTACCTTACCAGTATCGATATCCTTCATCAATTGCATCACTTTGTATTCCGAACCGGCGCCGTGACAGACTTCACAGCCGACGCCTTCGCCGGGTTTAAAGCTGGGTGCTAATTGCGCCGCGGCGACGCCGAACGCGGTATCATGGCATTTCATACACTTCTCATCTTTTTGCGGATCGGCAATGCCTTTCTTCTGCGCGATTTCTTTGGCAGCCGGCGTGGCTAAAGTTGCAAAGGCTTTGGCATGGGCGCTCGCTTGCCAAATTTTATACGCCGCGCCGCTCTTCGGCGTCATGTGGCAAGGCATACAGGTTTTGGCGCCAACGTATTTAAATTTGCTCTGTGCCGTGAGCAAAGCTGGAATTAACAGCAGCAGGACGCTGAAAAGAATGGCTCGAAATTTCATGATGGTATCCTCACTTTTGGTAAACAATAATTTGCTAAAAACAACATGACGAAACAAAAGTTTCGCACTCCGTTATTTGACACTTAATTTCAACACCGCCACTTGTCCTTGACTGGCGTAATCAATCGCTTCACCCAAAATGCGCGCGGCCTCCTGCGGTGCATGAAAGCCCATCGAATTTTCCGCCGCGACAAAATCCAATCGCCATTGGGCTTGGCGTTGCAGCCCTTGCGCCACTTTCAAATCATCGGCAGATTTTCCTTTTTCCTGGGCTTGTTGAATTTCCGTAATCAACGCAATTACCGCATCTTCGGCGCGTAGCATCAGCGCTTTGGTGCGATCTTGAATCGTCTCGACGCGGGCTTTAAGCTCGGTCTCGGAAAAATGATGGCATGTTTGGCAGGCATTGGAAACATTCAACAATGCACTGCGCACGTGATGGTCGCTGATTTTGATCGCGCCATCGCGTTTGTACGGCATGTGGCAATCGGCGCACGCGACGCCGCTGCGCGCGTGAATGCCCTGACTCCACATTTCAAACTCCGGATGCTGCGCTTTGAGCACCGGCGCGCCGCTGGATTTGTGCTGCCAATCTTTATGTCCGACTTCATTATAGTACGTTTCAATTTGCTCAACTTTGATGCCATTGTGCCACGGATACGTGAGCAGTTTACCCTCACCTTTAAAATAATATTCGACGTGACATTGGCCACAAACGAAAGAGCGCATCTCCTGCCGCGTCGCCATGTTGTTGACGTCGTATTCGCCTTTGCGGCCGTCTTGCCGCCAGCGTTCAATACTCGGCAAATGCGGCGTCGGTTGCGCGCTATTGGCCAACGCGCGAATTCCGTTTAAAAAACCGGGACGCGTCGCGCGCAGTTGCATCGTGTTCGGATCATGACAATCGCCGCAAGCAATCGGCGAGGAAACCAATTTTCTCGCGTCGGCATAAGGCATTCCGCAGACGGCTTCAAAGCCTTTCATGATTTGTTCTTGTCGATTCGGCGCGCCGGCTTTCTCGCCCTCCCGCTGATACGCCGGAATCACCGCGGCGTGACAATGCAAACAGGCGCCGGGTTGCTTGACGATTTTGAGGCGCTCCGTCATGTCTTGATCGGAGAGCATGTACGCATGGCCGCGCTCTTCGCGGTAATCAACGCCGAACGCGTAACCCTTGAAAATCTCGCGCCAGCGCGGATCGTCATCGAGTTTTTGAAACGCTTCACTGCCGCCGTGTTTCGTGCGCTCGATATCGACGGTGCGTTTGTAGCCGTCATATTGGCGCGGATAATTTTTGCCCCACACTGCCGGATCAATCGTGTCTTCGGTGATCTCCACCACCTTGAAGACATGCTGCTTGGCTTCTTCCTTGCGCTGCGAGATGTTTTCCATCAGTAGCATCACCGCTACGGTGCCGACGGCGACTAACGCGATGAGTGTTAAGTATATCCATTTGCTTTTGTTAACGGAAGGCGTCGAAGGAGTACCGGTCATGCTTTGTTCCTTATTAGTTTTCTATGAAAAGTGTTTGTAGCGGCGTCTTCAGGCGCTGTGCTTCCGGCAAAGCGATAAGGCCTGAAGGCCTCACTACGAGCGTTACGGAATCGTCGGGCCGTGTCCAACACTTTTATGGCAGCGCGTGCAATTTACACTTTCTTTTTCCTCGCCGAAATGCGCGGCAATTTGACTCACAAACTCGCGGTGACAATACAAACAATTATTCTGCAAAACTTCGGCGGTGCGTTCGCGCATGCGAATCGGCTCATGAAAATCCTGCAGGGTGAAACCTTTGGAATGCCAAAAACCGTTTTCAAGTTTCGTTAGATATTTTGCCACAAACGCATGCGGCACATGGCAGTCGTTGCACGTCGCGACGGCGTGATGACTTGCTTTTTGCCAGCCGTCGTATTGCTCGCGCATAATATGACAATTCACACACGCGCGCGGATCATTCGAGAGATAGGAGGCGCCTTTGGCATAATAAAACGTGTAACCACCGAGGCCGAACAGCACACCGAGCAGAACGCTGAGAAAGAGCAACGTCGTTTTAAAGGGCATTCCATCTCCGCTTTTTCAAAAACTCGATTGGGCTGTTTCGCAGTTATTGGTGATCGTTTGACAATATAAAATTTATCTCTTACATGTCAAGATGATAATTTAAAATCAATGCGCCACCAACGCTTCTTCCCGGCGCTGAGTTTTTTTAGAATTTCGTGCAACCGGTTTGCTTGAGGCACGTCGACGTGATTCGGGTGTGACGGCTTGTGCTGGGCGCGACAACGGCACCATCGCCAGCAGCGTTCCCAACGCCATCACCCAGCCGCCGATCCACAGCCAAACCACCAGTGGATTGACATACGCGGAAAAGGTGGCTTCCTGTTTGTCTTCATCATATCCCGCAAGCACGAGATAAAGATCATCGCGCCAGGTGGAGAGCAACGCCACTTCAGTCGTGGGCTGCTCATGGGTTTTGTACAAACGCTTTTCGGGTTGCAATTTTTTGATCAATTTGCCTTCCTGAAAAATGCTGAGTTCTCCGGTCATCCATTGCTTGGACGCATCATGCCCGAAGGACATTCGATCAAATTGCACTTGGTAATGGCTGATCATAAATGTTTTTCCGGCTTGCACGGTCGCCTCAAGATGCGTGGTAAACGCCGTGCCGGCAATCCCGACGAAAATAAGTACGATGCCAAAGTGCACGACGTAACCGCCGTAGCGACGTTGATTGCGCGTGAGGAGCTGCCAAAACGCGGCAAGCCAGTTTTCCTGATGGCTCTGTCGCCGCGCCCGCGTCCCGCGATAAAATTCTTGCACGATGGTGGCGGTCACCAAAATTGAAAGCGCAAACGTAATTAATGCGTAAAAATGCCGAACATTAAGAACCCATAATAAAATCGTGCCCGCCAACATTACCACCAGCGGCACGGCAAATTGCCGGCGCAGATTTTCCGTCGAGCTGCGCCGCCACGCGAGCACCGGGCCGATGCCCGTTAACGCGAGCAGAACCATCGCCATCGGCAAATTCACTTGATTAAAAAAAGGCGCGCCGACGGTGATTTTCACGCCGCGCACGGCCTCGGAAAGCAGTGGGAAGATCGTTCCCCAGAAAACTGCGAATGTTGCGCCGAGCAAAACCAAATTATTCATCAGAAAAGTCGACTCGCGCGAGACAATGGATTCCATTTGGTTTTTCGCCCGCAAATTGGGAACGCGCCGCACGAGGGCCCAAATGCAAAACGCGGTGGTGGTGGCGAGAAAAACGCCGAACATCGGGCCGATGCCGGATTGCGCAAATGCATGCACGGAAGAAATGATACCGCTGCGTGTGATGAACGTGCCAAAAATGCACAACTCAAAAGTTAAAATGATCAGCACCATGTTCCAAATTTTCAACATGCCTTTCTTCTCTTGAATCATGATGCTGTGCAGAAACGCGGTGCCGGTAAGCCAGGGCATCAGTGAGGCATTTTCCACCGGATCCCACGCCCAATAGCCGCCCCAGCCCAGCTCGACATAAGCCCAGCGCGCGCCGAGCATGATGCCCATCGTCAGAAAAAACCACGGAATCAACGTCCAGCGCCGCACATTTTTTACCCACGAATCATCGAGATGGCCGGAGAGCAGCGCGCCGAGCGCGAAGGCCAGCGGCACGGCCATGCCGACGTAGCCGAGATAAAGCAGCGGCGGATGGATCGCCATCGCGGGATGTTGTAACAACGGATTCAGCCCCGCGCCATTGGCAGGAATATGATCGAGCAAAGCAAACGGCGGAGCGACGAAGAGCAGCAAAACATTAAAGAACAGCAAAATTGCCATGAGAATGGCAATGACGTGCGGCAGCGAGGGCAAATTTCTTTTCCGGTAAATCAACAAAACCGCGACGGTAAAAACTGACAGGAGCCACGCCCACAAGAGCAGCGAGCCTTGCTGTCCGCCCCAAAACGCGCTGAGCTTATAAAACAGCGGCAACTCGCGGCTGGTATAATGTGAAACATACTCCACACGAAAGTTTGACGCCGCCAAATTATAAAAAAGCAAACCTGCCGTGAGGGTTAACAGCGCGCCGGCAGCCAACGCGGCGTTGTGTCCGCTGGCAATCAGCGCCACGCCGTCGCGGCCGCGCTGAATGCCAATAATTAAAATGAAGAGACTATATGCGGTGGTGAGACCGGCGAGCCAGAGCAACCAATTTCCAAGTTCGGGCATGATGTTCCTCCTTTGCGTCGAAGCGTAAATATTTGACCTCTCGCATGTCATTCCGGAGGAATCTCGCTTCGATTCCAGCAAGAATCCTGGTTTCAAAAAGGATTCCTACGGAATGACAATCTCATTAATATTATTTCTGTGTCATCGTCGAATCGTGTTCCGGCACGGCTTCATATTTCGAAGCGCATTTGGTAAAAATTTGCCGGGCGGTAAAAACACCGTTGCCGTATTCGCCTTCCAACACCACGTCATGATTCTCGCGGAACGTGTCAGGCAAAATGCCGTCGTAGCGGACGGGCAGCGTTGTGCTTTCCGAAGCGATGGAAAATCCGCACGAGGTGGCGTGCGGTTTGATCAAACTGCCTTCGATCACTTTGCCTTCGAGGCGCACACCGCGCCCGGCAAACTTGGCCGGATTAGCCAACAATTCTTTGGCGGTGACAGAATAAACCATGGTTTCTTGCATGCCACTGCTGACTAAAAACCCGACCGAAAAGAGCGCAATGGCTGATATCCAAAAAAATTTTAATCGCAGCTTCATAGATTCGCCTCAAAAAAATTTATGCCAGTTCCATTTTATTACGCATTTTGAAAGCTATGCAGCGCTTTAATATAATTCGCGCGTTCAAAAGCGGCAGGCTCGGCCACCGATTTTTGACTCATGCTGCCTTGCATCTGGCGAACGGATTCGTACTCGTGTTCTTCCATCCAGGCTTCCATATCGCGCAAGGTTTGACGTAGATAGTCGATGCCGTGATGCAGAAGCGCCGAGGCCATCATCGTCACATTGGCGCCGGCCATGAGCATTTTCACAACATCCTGCGCCGTGTGAATGCCACTGGTGGCCGCTAAATCGGCTTTAATGCGGCCATAGAGAATAGCAACCCAGCGCAACGGCAGGCGCATCGCTTGCGGTGTGCTCAAAATCACATTGGGCACGACTTCAAGAGTTTCCAGATCAAGATCGGGTTGATAAAAACGGTTGAATAACACCAGCGCATTCGCGCCGGCCTCATCGAATTGCTTGGCCATGTTTGCGAGCGCACTAAAAAACGGACTAAGCTTCAAGGCAACGGGAATGTTGACGCTTCGCCGGACCATTTTGAGCGTGTTCAAATACAATCGTTCGACATCGTCGCTGGAAAGCGCCGGATCAGTGGGGATGTAATACAGATTCAATTCCAGCGCGTCGGCGCCGGCGGCTTCGATCTTGCGCGCGTAGTTAATCCAACCACCGGGCGACACGCCGTTCAGACTGCCGATAATCGGAATATCGACCGCTGCTTTGGCCTGGCGGATATGCTCCAAATACGCTTCCGGGCCAAGATAAAATTCCTCGGGCTGCGGAAAATAGCTGACCGCTTCGGCATAACTTTCAGCGCCATAGGTTAGATAATGATCAAGCTCGCGGCTTTCGTGCAAAATTTCTTCTTCAAAAAGCGAAAAGAGCACGACGGCCGCGGCGCCGGCGTCTTCCAAGCGGCGAATGTTATCGAGCCGCCGCGACAGCGGCGAGGCTGAGGCCACTAACGGATTCTTCAGGGTTTTACCGAGATAGGTTGTGGTCAGGTCCATGGGTCTCTTTCGTATTTTTAAGCGTAAGGCGCAATTTACGTTTTATGAATTACGTTTTTCCTTCATTGCGTCAACAGCGCCAGATTTTTTTTTGCTTCTTTGTTTTGGGCGTCCAATTTCAAAACGACTTTATATTCTGCGATGGCCTCTTCGTGCTGGCCGGACAGTGCATAGGCTTGCGCCCGCCACAAACGTGTTTGCGGGTTGTGGTCAACCAGTTTGATCGAGGCGCTGAGAATGGCAATCGCTTCCGGATATTTTTTATCGAGCAGAAGCGAAACCCCAATGATGCCCTGCGCTTCCGCCAATTCCGCTTTATTCGTGTTGGCCGATTCTTTCGCCAGTTTGACCAGGGTCTCGCTCACTCTTTTGGCTGCCGCCAATGAATCCATTTGCACGAGGCAGCGCGCCAAAAAGAGATGGCCTTGCACGTAATCCGGTTTGAGCGCCAGCGTGCGATAAAGCGCGCGGCGCGCCAACTCCCATTTTTGCAGCGCCATGTTAGATAAGGCGTAATTCACATAAGCGCTCACCGCCGTGGAATCTTGCTGAAAGCGCTTCGCAAAAATCGCTGCCGCTTTTTCAAATTGCCGCTGGCGCATGTAAATCGCCCCCAGGTCGCTATAAATCTCTGCGCCGTTGCTGCTTTGCTGCAAGGCGCCTTCCCACGTCAACGCGGCGAGCGAATCGCGTTTGGTTTCAACATAAGCTTTGCCGAGACGCTTCAAATCCTCAACCGACAAGGCTTCCAATTGCTGCAGCTTCTGATAGAACGTCGCGGCTTTCTCGTACTCCCGTTGATCAAAATAGGCCTGCGCGATCATCCGCAAAGCTTTCGGTGAGTTCGGCTCGAGTTGCAAAATTTTTTGCGCCGGAACGAAAACCTCTTTATATTGCCTGCTTAAATAAACCGCCTCTAAATACAGCCACCATGCTTCGCTGGAATCCGGATGGCGCCGCACATAAACCGGCATGAGCTGCGCGGCGTTCGCATATTTTTTTGCGGCAAAATACAATTTGGCCAGCTCCAACCGGGCCGCTTGGTTCGTGGTGTCTAATTGAATAACTTTTTGATAAACTTTGGCCGCGTCGTTATACTGGCGTTCGCTCGCGTAGACTTTGGCGAATTTGTGCAACAGCCGGGTGTTGAGCGAATCGAGCGCGATGGCTTTTTCATAACTCATCATCGCCATGCCGGTGCCGCTTTGTTGGAGATAAATATCGCCCAGCACTTCATACACCGCCGGATTATCCGGCGCCGCTTTCAAGGCCTGCGCGTAAGCAACGATCGCTTTATCCAGCGAATCACTCGCAAGCAGCGTTTCACCCAGGACCAATAACAACACGGCGCTTTGTTTATTCACCTTGAATCCGGCCTTGAGCGTATTCCGCGCCTCGACCAAATTTTTCTGCGCGAGATTGACTTTCGCCAGCAACGCATATCCCTCGGGGGCCTTCTCGTTGAGCGCCCGAATCTGTTGCTCCGCCCACCGCGCCGAATCCGCTTGGCCAGCGCGAAGATACGCTTCCCCAAGCGTGAGCCACCCGGAAACATTGTTCGGCTCTTCCTTCACGGCACGACGGAGCGCCGCCAAGGCAGCATCAACTTTGCCGTACCGCAGGAGTTGTTCGCCATTTTTAACCTGGCTTTGCGGCCAGGCAGTGACGGCGGCGAAAAGCAACAGGGCGGCGACACCAATAATTTTTGTCTTCATAAATCTATTCCCTCCTTTAGAGACAAAAGGTTCAACCCTTCGTCTCGCGTGCGAAGGCTACGCTTGAAAACTTTGTGGTTTGCGGATCGAGCCACGATGCAACTTAGTTCGGGACCGGCGCATCACGAAGCTGAAAGTTGAATGTCAACGTCGACCACACATCGACCGGGCCGAGTTTCATCATCGCCGGGGTAAACTCCCATTGTTTGGCGGCTGCGACTGCCGCCGCATTGAACATTTCCACCGTGCTTTTGATCACCACCACGTCTTTGACTTTGCCGTGTTTATCAATCCACACTTTGACAAAAACTTTTCCCTCGATACCGGCCTTGCGCGCGAGTTCGGGATAAACCGGCTCCACGCGCTTAATGACCACCGGCGGTTTTTCAAACGGCACAAAATCCGGCGGCGGGCCTTCCTCCTCAATAATCAAATCACTTTCCGAAGCCACGACTTGCGTCTGACCGTTACCCTGCCCTTCGCCCGCCAGCGGACTGACGACCTGGCTCAATTCGGTCTGCGTGGCGAAGGTTTGCTCAGGATCAACCAGCGCATCGGGAACCGGCACCGGAATGCCGATGCTCGGTTTTACCGCGGCAGACACGGCGATTTGCGCCGTTACCGCCTGCCGCGTATCGGTAATCGACGGCGGCGGGCCCAGTTCACTGTATTTCATGATGCGCACGACGCGCATCGGCGGCTCTTCCTTTTGCAGATAGACCGAAGCCCAGTACGCGCCCAAAAGCGAAAAATTAAATGCAACCGCAATAATGAGCCCGTACGTCAAATACTTTTGATAATTGGCTCTCAGCTCGGGCAATCCATAAGGGAAATGCACTAAGTCTAAAAAGGCAGACATAAAAACCTCCGTCTGAAAAACAGAGTAAAAGATAGAACGGCGAAACCATTTTTATTTGCTATTGCCGTGGTGCGAGCCGAAGGCGGCCAAATGCTCGTACATTTGCCAGCGGCTTTGCACGTCTTGTTGCGCCAATTGCAACAGGCGCTCGGCTTCAACGGGGTTGCTCTTGGTGAGCATCTTGAAGCGCGTCTCGCGATACATGTATTCTTTCAACGGAATCGACGGGGCGCGCGAGTCGAGGTGCAGCGGCGGTTTACCTTCAGTAACCGCATTCGGGTTAAAACGAAACATCGGCCAGTAACCGGAGTTGACGGCGAGCTTTTGCTGCTCCATGCCTTTGGTCATGTTGATGCCGTGCGCGATGCAATGGCTGTACGCGATGATAATCGACGGGCCGTCATACTGCTCGGCTTCGATGAACGCCTGCACGGTTTGCGAGTCGTTCGCGCCCATCGCCACGCGCGCGACGTAAACATTGCCGTAACTCATCGCCAGCAGCGCGAGATCTTTTTTGGGCCGCGGCTTGCCGCCCGCCGCAAATTTCGCCACCGCCCCGCGCGGCGTGGATTTCGACATTTGCCCGCCGGTGTTGGAATACACTTCGGTATCAAGCACGAGAATGTTCACATTTTGGCCGGAAGCCATCACATGATCCAAACCGCCGTAGCCGATGTCATACGCCCAGCCATCGCCGCCGATGATCCAAACACTTTTCTGCACCAGATAATCCGCGAGGCTCAACAAATTCTTGGCCGCCGGAGAATTTAAGCCGAGCAGCTTTTCTTTTAATCGCGCGATGCGGTCGCGTTGATCGTAAATGCCGCTTTCGTTGGCTTGATCTGCCGCCAAAATTTCCTGCACGAACGCCGTGTCCAACTCCGTTGCAAGCGCGCGCAACAAATTTTCCGCCTGCTCTTTTTGCTGGTTAATCGTAACGCGAAAACCCAAACCAAATTCGGCATTATCTTCAAACAAAGAGTTCGACCACGCCGGGCCGCGGCCTTCGGGGTTTTTCGCCCACGGCGTCGTCGGCAAATTGCCGCCGTAGATCGACGAGCAACCGGTGGCATTTGCAATGACGGCGCGATCGCCGAAAAGCTGGCTGACCAGCTTGACGTACGGCGTCTCGCCGCAGCCCAAGCACGCGCCGGAAAATTCAAACAACGGCTGCAAAAGCTGCGAGCCTTTGACGGAATTGACTTTGACTTTGCGGCGATCCACTTCCGGCAGCCGCAGGAAGAAATCAAAATTGTCCCGCTCGCGTTCGCGATGCTCGGTTAGCGGTTTCATGTTGATGGCTTTAAATCGCGTCGCGCTTTTGTTTTTCGCCGGGCAAATTTCCACGCAAATGCCGCAGCCGGTGCAATCTTCCGGCGCGACTTGCACGGTGTACTTCATGCCCTGCCATTCACGCTCGCGATAATCGGTGACCTCGAACGCTGCCGGCGCGCCGGCCAATTCTTTCTCTTCGTAAATCTTGACGCGAATCGCCGCGTGCGGACACACCAGCGCGCATTTGTTGCACTGAATGCAAATGTCTTTGTCCCAAATTGGAATTTCCAGCGCGATGGCACGTTTTTCCCACATGGCGGTCGCGGTTGGAAACGTGCCATCGACTGGCATCGCGCTCACCGGCACCTCATCGCCATAACCGGCAATGATTTTCGCGGTGAAATTTTTAACAAAGTCCGGCGCTTTTGCTGAAATCAATTCGGCCCGATCAAAAAGACTCGTCGCCTGTTTGGGAAATTTGACCTCGTGCAGATTCTCCAGCGTTTGATCGACGGCCTTGTAATTCATCTGCACGATTTCATCGCCTTTGGCGCCATAGGTTTTCTTGATGGACTCTTTGATCGCCGCAATCGCTTCTGCGCGCGGCAGCACGCCGGAGATCGCGAAGAAGCAGGTTTGCATGATCGTGTTCATGCGCCCGCCCATGCCGGTGTCCTTGGCCACGGTGTAACCGTCGATCACATAAAACTTCGCCTGCTTCTCGATAAGCTGTTGCTGCAGTTGCCGCGGCAGATGTTCCCACACCTCGTTCGGGCCGTACGGGCTGTTCAATAAAAATGTGCCGCCGTTGATCAAATTCGGCAACATGTCGAATTTATCAATGAAATTGAATTGATGACAGCCGATAAAATTCGCTTGTTTAATCAGATACGTTGAGTGAATCGGCTGCGGCCCGAAGCGCAGATGCGACACCGTCGTTGAGCCGGATTTTTTGGAGTCGTAAACAAAATAACCCTGCGCGTAATTCGAGGTGTCTTCGCCGATGATCTTGATTGAGTTCTTGTTGGCGCCGACCGTGCCGTCCGCGCCGAGGCCGTAAAACATTGCGCGAATCACGCTGTCCGGTTCGGTGGAAAAATTCGGATCATAATCGAGGCTCGTTCTCGTCACGTCGTCGTTGATGCCGACCGTGAAATGATTTTTCGGCGCGGCTTTTTTCATCTCATCGAAAACGCCTTTGATCATCGCCGGCGTAAACTCTTTCGACGACAGCCCGTAGCGGCCGCCGATGATCCGCGGAAAAATTTTGAGAGAGCCGGTGCCATTGGCGATCGCTTCACTCACGGCCGCAACGACGTCAAGGTACAGCGGCTCTCCCAAGCTACCCGGCTCCTTCGTGCGATCCAGCACTGTGAGGGTTTTCACGCTCGGCGGCAACGCTTGGATAAAATGTTGCGCCGAGAACGGGCGATACAACCGCACGACGAGCACACCGATTTTTTCGCCCCGCGACAGGAGAGCTTCCACCGTCTCTTGCGCCGCTTCGGCGCCGGACCCCATAATCACGATCACGCGCTCGGCGTCGGGCGCACCAAAATAATCGAACAGCTTATATTGCCGCCCGGTCAAACGCGCAAATTTATTCATCAGGTGTTGGACAATGCCGGGGCAAGCGAGATAAAACCGATTCACCGTTTCGCGCCCTTGAAAATACACGTCGGGATTTTGCGCCGAGCCGCGCATCACCGGGCGATCCGGCGTGAGGCCGCGGCTGCGATGCGCATGCACCAATTCATCATTCAACATGGCGCGCATATCATCTTCGCTCAACGGCTCGATCTTGTTGATCTCGTGCGACGTGCGAAAGCCATCGAAGAAATGCAGAAACGGCACCCGGGATTCGAGTGTCGCCGCCTGCGCGATGAGCGCAAAGTCCATCACCTCTTGCACCGAGGCCGCCGCCAACATCGCGAAGCCCGTGCCGCGCACCGCCATCACATCGCTATGGTCGCCAAAAATCGACAGCGCCTGCGCCGCCAGCGACCGCGCCGCCACATGAAAAACCGTCGGCGTCAATTCGCCGGCAATTTTATACATGTTGGGAATCATCAACATCAATCCCTGCGACGAAGTGAACGTTGTCGTCAGCGCGCCGGTTTGCAACGCGCCATGCACCGCGCCCGCAGCGCCGCCTTCGCTTTGCATCTCCGTCACCACCGGCGTGATGCCCCAAATATTTTTTTCTCCGGCAGCCGACCACGCATCTGCCCATTCGCCCATGGACGATGACGGGGTGATCGGGTAAATCGCAATCACTTCATTCGTTTTATGTGCGATATAGGCCGCGGCTTCGTTGCCGTCCAATGTGACCATGTTGCGATTCATCGTTTACTCCTGATTAAAAAATGCGCGTCAAAGGTAATTACACTTTGGCTTAAGGCAAATACCGTGCTATATCACAAGTATATTAAAAACA
>CAYZFF010000040.1:0-19733 GCA_964477305.1 uncultured Cytophagia bacterium | reverse complement strand
AAATCTCCAACGAATAAATGGTCGATAAATTATCCGTTGGAGATGATAAAAAGAAGTAAATTTTTTAAACCTTGGGTTTCATGATCATCGCCATCGCGACACCCGCGAACGCAAAGCCAACGCCTTGTTCGAATAATTCGCCGAACGTGAAGCTGGCCGGAAATCCGTACCAATTCCAGTAAGAGACGCTGATTGCCAAAAATGGAATGACGCCGATCAGCGCCACAAAAAGAACGCGGCCGCCAAAGCTCGTCAGCGAACCCAGCGTTTGTGAGAGCAGGAAAGCCGCGATGAGCGCGGCAGCAATATTGGAAGCCAGTTCAATCAGCAATGTTTTGGCGCTCATTCCGGGTATGCCATTGGGGTGAAAAACTAAAAAACCGCTCGGGCCTTGTTCCCATCTGCGCATGAACTCGGCCTGCTGTTCTGCAGTCATGTCGTTGGACGGCACGCCGCCGGGAAAGAGATAAAGTCCAGGCTCTTTCATATTCTCCTTCATCGCCGCAATCACCGGTTCTTCATTTTGCATGCTTTTCATGCTCGATTCGCCGAGACCGAGCGCCATGTGCGAAACCGCACCCCAAATAAAAAGCACGAAGCCGCCGGCAATGCCGCTGAGTAAAATTTTTTTGATCATGTTTTTCCTCCGTCCGAAGTTAAAGTTGAGACTGAAAATTGGTTTTGCAATTTTCCATTTATTTTTTCAATCTAATCCGCTGTGGCCTTGAATTGGGAACACGCTCGATTTCACCGATCACTTCCAGGTGTAATTTGACAGTGGTGACATACCACGGCAATGAGCCAAGTTTTTTTAATTCTTTGTCCGCCAGATAAGATCGCACCAATTCAGGGAGTTGCATAAACTCGACGCCGGTTTTATTTTTCGACACGGCCCGGCGAATCGCGCGGCGCAGAGTTTCGTATTTCCAGCGGTCGATACGCGTGCCTTGCTTGCCGGGCGTCGGCGTTAGGCATAAAATTTTTTCTTCATTGGGTGATGTCATTTCGCATCCAGATCATAAGCGATTTTGAGCCATGCTTTCACTTCAGAATCAATATCGGCAAGCGAGGTGATTTCGACGCGGTGGGTAATGCGGTCGCCTTTGGCAAGGCCGCCGGTGTCGAGCAGGCGTTTGGGCGGTTTCTTCTTTGCGCCTTTCAGCGCGAAGCCGAAATCGATGCGCGTTCGCGTTGTGGGCTTGATCTGCGCAAAAACATGTTCGCGATAAAACGGCACGATGGTTTGGCACGGGCAAATCTTGACGTCGGCGCCGAGTGCTTGGCCGAGTGCGATCAGCGCGTTATGAAGCGGCCGCAGCCCCGCCTTCGCGCCGGCGTACATGGTTTCGACGTAACCCGCCGCCGCTTTGAGATACGCCTCGCCATCCGTGTCTTCTGCGCCTTTGCCTTCGACGTGATCGACGATCATCCACGCCGTGGTGCCGCCGAGTTTGTAATTTTTTTTCAACCACTCGCGGCGCGCTTTCTCTTCATCCGGGCCGGATTTTTTAACGAGCGTAATCCACTCGTCAATTGACCGGCCCGTGGTTTTGGGCAAATTGTTGATGATCGCCTGTGCATACGACACGGACGGATGCACGCTGTAAAGGGATTGGGTTGATTTGTTGGCCATTGCCTCGCCTCCTAAAACCGTAATGCGTAATTCCAAAACCGTCCGGACGCTACGAGCGTTCGGACGATAATAACCCTGACATTATACTTGATCTCTTGCCGGAAATCAACTATTTTTTATTATGGCTGAGTTACAATATTATCTCGGTTGCCCGCAATGGAGCAACAAGTCATGGGTCGGCGAGTTGTTTACCGCGGAAGCCAAACCCGCGGATTTTCTCGAGCAATATGCCGCCGTTTTCAACGCGGTCGAAGGCAACACGACATTTTATGCCTTGCCGAAACCGGAAACCGTGTTGAAATGGCATGAGGAAACGCCGGCAGTTTTCAAATTCTGTTTTAAATTTCCGAAAATAATCAGCCATCAATTGCGCCTGCAACATGCCGAAAAAGAAACGAGGGCGTTTCTCAAGTTGCTCGCGCCGCTCAACGAAAAACTCGGCCCATTCTTCCTGCAACTACCGCCGTCTTTTGATATCAACGCGTTGCCGGATTTGGAAAAATTCCTCAAAACATTGCCGGCGGAGTTCACGTATGCGGTCGAAGCACGGCATTTGGATTTTTTTAACGCGATGACGGCCGAGCAAAAATTTAATGACCTGCTGCAATCATTGAATATAAGCCGCGTGGTTTTCGACACGCGCGGGTTGCACGCGGCGGAAGTGCCCGAGCATGATTTTAACACGCTCGACGCGAAACGCCGCAAGCCGAAAGTGCCGGCGCGATTCACCGCGACGAATCATTATCCATTTGTGCGTTTTGTTGGGCATCCGCTCATCGAGCACAACGAATTTCATTTGCTGCAATGGGCTGGCGCCGTGGTGAAATGGCTGGCCGAAGGGAAAAAGCCTTTTGTTTTCATGCACGCACCGGATGATTTTTATGCGCCCCGACTCGCGCACTATTTTCATGCGCTGATTTGCAAGCTCGCGCCAACGATGGAGCAACTTCCGCCGTGGCCGGGTGAAAAAATAAAATCGGCTGAAGCGCAGTTGGATCTTTTTTAATGCTGCGTCAGGCTAAACCAATTCCCCGAATTGTCCTTCATAATCGCCTCGATGCCATAGGGGCGTTCCTGCGGCGGCGAGAGAAATTCGACGCCGCGCTTTTTCAACTCTTCATACGTCGCGTGGCAATCATCGGTGTCGAAGACGCCCGCGCCCAGCGCGCCTTTGGCAATAAGTTCACGGATGGTTTGCACCGTGGCCTCGTCGAACATAAAACCGGCTTTGGGTTCCATCAAAACGATTTCTAAATCGGGCTGTGATTTCGGTCCGACAGTCAACCAACGGAATCCTTCTATTGTCATGTCGGTGCGGACGTCAAAGCCTAATTTCTCTGTATAAAATTTTTTGGCCTCGTCTTGATTGTTGACGTAAATGGTGGCGTGAGATAATTTCGTGATCATGCCGATTCTCCAGGTGAGAAGTTTGCCAGTTTGCTTGTTGGTCAGTTCACCCGTTGAGCGGTAACTGGCAAACCGGCCAACAGGCGAACAAGAACAAGATACAAAATCGTCACAAAGATTTCTTCTCGAAAATTGCTAAAGTCCGGGGGTGGATTTCTGTGGGCCAAAACGAAAGATATAGCAGGCGGGAATGGCAATCTGCGGCCAGAGCACGGCGATTTGCATGCGGCCCAGCGCACGGGTGCGATAGAGTTTCGGCGGATGGCCGACGTATTTGTGGAACAACGTACTGAACGAACCGGGGCTTGCAAAACCGACTTCAAAACAAATTTCCGTAACCGACATATTGCTCGAAACAAGTAATTGCTTTGCCTTCATGAGCCGTTTTTCCGTCAAATATTCGTGCGGCGTTTGATAAAAAGCTTGTTTAAAAAGCCGCAAAAAATGATACGGCGAAAAAAATGCCTGCCGCGCGATTTGATCGAGAGCGATGGGCAGATGAAAGCTGCGATTGATAAACTCGCGGGCGTGATACAGGCGTTGATAAACGGCTTGATCGAGCATAGACATTTTGCCAAAAGGCAGTATAACAAAAATTTTGAAATCCTTTAATTATCTCTGATTGCCAACGCCGGCTGAATATCAAACTGCAATTTTTGATGCGCCTCGCGCAAAGCATTCTCAACTTGCTCCGGTGTTGCAGCGCGCGCGAACATGAAACCCAAATAACTCGCGCCTTCCGGCAAGGCGACGACGAAATGATCGAGCGGAAGCGTGATTTTAACTTCTTGAATGAATGGCACCGTCAGCGCTTCGGCAATACCGTGCACGGCACATAGTTTTCCTGAACGTGGAATCGGCAGCATCATAACTCCCGCGGCGTCTGTCCGGCATGGAATTGCATCGACATCCTCGCCGATGGCGTGGCGCAACACCAACTCTTCAAGAGAAAGTCCGGTGCCGAATTTCAATGTGCGCGAACACAACCCGCCGATGGTTCGCGCCGCAACCTCCAGAATAAAAATGCCCTGCTCGTTCAAACGCGCCTCGGCGTGAATCGGCCCGTGGTGCAATCCAAGTATTTTGCAAGCGACGGCAACAGTGTTATGAATTTGTTGCTGGATCTCCAGCGGCAATCGCGATGGTGTCACATAAATGGTTTCTTCAAAAAACGGCCCTTCGAGGGGATCGGGCTTGTCGAAGAGCGCCAGCACGCGCAGCTTGCCATTAGTCAGCAAGCCTTCCACTGCGACTTCGATGCCGGGAATGTAGCTTTCAACCAAAAGGCGTTTCGCCGCCGCACGGCGCATCTGAAAAAACTCGCGGTCGCGCAGCAGCGTCGCAATCCGATGAAACGCGGCCACAAATTCTTTCGTATTATTTGCGCGAATCACGCCGCGACTGCCGGAGAGCAATAACGGTTTTAAGACGACCGGAAATTCAACTTTTGGCAAATAAGATTCAGGAGAGGAGTCAATTTGGGCAACAAAGAATTTCGGCGAACGCAAGCCGCCCTTGGCGAGCGCGCGCCGCAGCAACCATTTGTTGCGGGTCTTTTCAACGGATTCATGCCGGTTGCCGTGCAACTGGAGTTTCTCATTCAAGCGCGCGGCGAGAATCGTGGTGTAATCGTCCGCGGCCACAATGGCGTCAATCGTTTTATCGCGCAACGTGACGCAAGCTTTAGCAACCGCCTCAGGTAAGGAAGAAAACGGTAGCGATAGCCCAAAGTGTTCCGGCCATTCCGCGGCCAGCACGCGGCAGCGATTGGAAGCGAGAAGCACTTCAATGTTTAATCGCGCTGCCGCTTGCAAAAAATCATCGAGTCGATACGTCGTGGTCGGCACCAGCAGCACAATCTGTTTTCGACGCATGACGGTTATTTCTTCTGTTGTGTCTGCGGCATGTAATCCGGCGGCAGCGCCGAGCCTTCACCGAAGAAAAATTCTTCCATGGCCTGATCTAAAAATTTGCTGGCGTTCGGATCAGCGAGATTGAGACGATACTCGTTGATCAGCATGATCTGGCGCTGAATCCAAATTTTAAACGCTTCCTTGGAAACATTTTCATAGATTCGTTGGCCCAGCTCGCCCGGCTGTGGCGGCTCCGCGAGCCCTTCCATTTCACGATTAAATTTAACGCAATGCACCATGCGTGGCATTGGCTCACCTCTTTTTCGTTTTAATGCGTTTTTGGTAAATGTCATAAACCGACCGGCCACTGCGCGTGGCCGGTCGGTATTAAATTTCAGGATATGAAATCAATGTATCGAATTGTCAGGTGAGAGACAAGAGGATTTTGAGATATGCAGAAATTAATGCCAGCCGAGGCTATTTCACTTGCTCAGCCGGATTGCTACATTGGCGCCCAACACGTAGTCGATGCCGGTATTTTCATCAAGCGGAAGCCGAAACTGAATGCCGGGGCGAACGTTTCCCAGCCCGACGGTGGCAGCGGCAATAAACTGGTGCAAAGTTCTTTCGCTGAGATCGAGGTCGCTTTCGGTGGCGATTAGCAAACCGGATATGCCGGCGGAGAGGCTGAGCTGCTCCGTGTCATAGCCCAGCTCTCCGGCATATTTGAGCAACAATTCGACTCCGTCTTCGACCCCGTTGTTTGTGTCTGTGTAAACCCAGAAGTTTGGCCCGCCGCGCACTCTGAAAGCAAAACCACCGGAGCTGACAGAATTGACATTCAATAAAGCATTGATCGTGAGAATATTCGGAATAAAAGCATCGAATCGATCCAAGTCCGATAAAATGCCGGCTTGCGCTGCAAGGGCTTTGTCTTCATCCGCAACCGGCAAACGTACGCCAACCTCGAAGGAGGTTTTCTGGCGGCGCGAAAGAAATTCCAACCCGATATAAGGATTCATGATGGCCGATTGCGAACGATCATTCGAAAAGAAATTGCTGGAAAAATTTAATTTTCCGTTGGCGTAAGGCAATTCCGCTAATAGCGCCACGCGCTCGGAAATGTTTGCTTTTACGCCGAGCATCGAGATCCAACTGGAGAGTTTAACCGAACTCAGCGATTCGTAGCTCGGCCTGAAAAATTCGCCGGACACCCAATTGCCCGGCTTTCCACGTAGCGAAATGGCTTGGGCCAGCAGATCGGCGCTTGACAGCCCCATGCTGCAGATAAGCACGGCCGCTAAACTGAAGGGATAAAACTTGGTTTTCTTCATGATGACCTCCACTTTGGTTAAGTTAAAGAAGAATTCTTGCATTGATATCCCAATAATATAGACACCCCCAATTGCGAAAAACTCTTGAAAATTTTAAAGAATTTATGGAATTGGTGGCGACCGGCAAGATAAAATTTTGCAAAAAAATTTTGCTTGGTCGTAAAATTATAATTGCGTAAAATTTAATCGCAACTTATGAGGCGCAATCATTATGACCTGGTTGGAATGGTGTGAATTGCTCAGTTACGTGGTGACCATTGTCGGCCTTCCGCTCGCCATTGGTATTTTCATTTATGAGCAGAAAAAAGAACGACAAAATGAAGAAGAAGAGTTGTATCAGCGCTTATCGGATGAATACACCAATTTTCTCAAATTGGTTTTGGAGCATGCCGATTTGCAACTGCTGCGCCAGCAAGGCCAACCACAAGGCTTGACGGATGAGCAAAAAGAGCGAAAATTAATTATCTTCGGCATTCTGGTTTCACTTTTTGAGCGCGCCTACCTGCTGGTTTATGAAGACGACATGAACAAACAAACCCGGCGCCTGTGGTTGTCGTGGGAAGATTACATGCGTGAGTGGTGTCGTCGCGAAGATTTCCGCACGGTGCTGGAAAAATTGTTGGAAGGGGAGGACGAAGATTTTCAAAAACATATCCGGCAGATTGTTGCGCAGGAAAAACTGCGAATAAATTCCGGATAAGCGGCCGAGCGTTATTAACGGTATCATTATTTTGTAAGCAGTAGAAAATCAAAGAGTTTTTAAAATTCCATTCTATAAACCAATCCCCAAGCCGACGAAGAAGCGAAGGAGAAATCATATGAGCGACCCAACCCGCCGCAAGATCAAAGAGCTGGAGGTGATGGTGGCGGAAGTGATTTACGAAACGCCGGATACCCGCACGCTGGTGTTTTTTACCGGCAACGATCCGCTGGAATACAAACCCGGACATTTCTTGACGATCGCGCCGCAACAATTTCCGGCGCTGGAGCGCTGGACGTCTTATTTGGAGCATTTAAAAGGCCGGAAAGAACCGCCGCGCGCGTATTCGATGTCGAGTTGCCCGCAAGAAAAATATTTGGCCATCACCATCAAAGAAGAACGCTACATTCCCGGCGTAACGCCATTTCCGCCGTTACTCTCGCCAATTCTCGCGCTGCGGACGACGCCGGGAACGCGCATGATTATTACCGGTTTCACCGGCCCGTACACGATGCCGGATGACATGGAGTCAAAAACCGATCATGTGCTGCACGTTTGTGCCGGCAGCGGCGTGGTGCCGAGTTATAGTATTATCAAAGATAGCCTGATGAGTGGCCGGAAACTTCGGCATACCCTCGTTTACAGCAACAAGAGTTGGGAAGATACGATTTTTGCAAAGCAGTTGCTCGTCTTGCAAAAACAGTATGCCGCGCAATTTCGCGTGGTGTTCTGCTTAACGCGCGAAACGAGTTCCGCGGTATTTAGCGAAAATATTCTCAACGGCCGGGTGTCGAAAGAAATTCTGGCAAAATACGTGGAAGATGCTTCACAGCAATATGTTTTTGCCTGCGGCCCGAGCATCTCGATTTTCGACAAGAAAGCCGCCAAAGAGAAAGGCCTCGAACCGACGCCGCGCTTTCTTGAATCCGTGTTGCAATCTTTGGCAGAATTAGGTTTCTCGTCGGATCGCATTAAACGCGAAAGTTATGGATGAACCACTAAAGATACGCCAGCCTGGTTGACTTAAATTATTAAATTGACCGATCACAGCAGCGCGGTGAATTAAATTTTTTGTGTGGTCGGTCAATTTCCCGCTCCAGATTCCTGCCGAATCGCTTGGTTTGCTTCCAATCTTTGTTCACCCTAAAAAAGGCCGCTTCAAAAAATTTACTTGACAAAGTTATTTTAAATTCGTAAAATTCGAAAAATTCAGTTTTTTCGAATTTTACCATACAGCCAATTAGGCGATTGGCTGCCTCCCTCAGGAAGCGCGGTTTCACCGTTTTCCCCGGAATGACTTTCCTTTCAACAGGCGGATGATGAAAAATTTAACCCGGCGGTTTTGTACTTGGGCGCTGCTCGTCCTCACGGCCAGCAATTTGGGAGCACAAATGGCGTCTCGTCATGGAAAAATAAAAGCCAATGGCGTCGAGCTTTATTATGAGTTGGCAGGGCAAGGCCCGAATTTAGTGCTCATCGAGGGGCTCGGCGTTGCCACCTGGATTTGGGAAAAGCAAGTGCCGGCGTTTTCCCCACATTTCACCACGCTGATTTACGACAATCGCGGCGCGGGAAAATCTGAAAAGCCCGCCGGACCTTATTCGATCAGCATGATGGCAGACGATTTGTCGGCTTTGCTGGATTCACTTCACATCACACGTGCCCATGTGTTGGGAATCTCCATGGGCGGTTTCATTGCGCAGGATTTCGCTTTGCGTTATCCGCAAAAAGTGAATCGGGTCATTTTGGCCGCAACCAGCGCCGGAGGACCGGATCATGTGCCGATGGCGCCAGAGGTGCTGGCGCAGATGTTTGCGAATCAAGGCGAACCACGCGATTTAACCCGCCGCAAGCTGGCGCTGGCTTACTCGGATTCATTTATGCAAAAGAGCGGTGAGATCGAGCATTTCATCGATCTGCGTTTGGCGGATCCGCAACCGCCGCCTGCCTACATGGCGCAAGCCATGGCTGGCGCGGCGTTTAATCTCTCCGCGCAAGTACAACAACTGCAGGCCCCCTGCCTGATTTTAGCGGCCAGCGGCGACCGGCTGGTCCCGGTCGCCAATGCGCATAATCTGCATAAAAAAATTCCCAATAGTACTCTAAAAATTTATCCCGGCTTCGGCCATCAATTTTTTATTGAGAGCGCCGACGAGTTTAATCGTGACGTGATTAATTTCCTCAAAATCAAAAAGTGAAGCCAGGCTTGGGCGATAAACGTTTCTCAATTTTAAAAACTATCGCGCTCAAGCCTGACTGCGCTCGAAAACGAAGAGGCCACGAATGAATGAAACGCGCCATGCGCTGATTGAAGATTTTGGTAACGGCTACGTCAAGTTCGGCCATAGTGAGCTGATGGGACGCGTCGTTGGTTTGTTGTTATGTTCCGACGAACCGATGACTGCTGACGAAATGTCCGATCGCCTGCAGACGAGTAAAAGCCCGGTCAACCAGATCGCCCGGCGTTTGGAAGAGCTGGCGCTGATCCGCCGGGTCTGGGTGAAAGGCGATCGTAAACATTATTATCAAATTGCCGATGATGTTTTTTTACAAGCGGGGAGCAATTTGTCGCGGTTGTTCGAAGAAAATTTGCGCATCGCCGAGAAACATTTGCGTGATTTTCTAAAAAAGTATGCCGCAGCGAACAAAGAAGAGAAAATCAAGTTGCGGCCGTTTTGTGAACGACTCATCGTCATGCGCGAATTTCATTTACGCGAAATCGAATCGTATCGGCGTTTCATCGAAGAATGGAAGAATGCAAAAAGAGATTTGCCCAAAATTGAAGACTATCTCAAGAAAGTCGAAAAGTTTTGATGGAGCCTCGATGTTGCTTGCAAGATTTTTAAAAAGGAATCGGAATAGGTTTTGATTTTTATAAAGGCAAGGTAAGGGAAAAATTTATGCGGCTCAAAAATAAAGTTGCGGTGATCACTGGCGCGGCCAACGGCTTAGGGCGCGAGACAGCTTTGACTTTTGCGCGCGAAGGCGCCAAAATTGTCGTGGCAGACATCAATGAAACCGCTGGAGAAAAAGTTGTTGCTGAAATTGCCCGGCAAGGCGGCGTGGCCAGCTTCACGACGGTAAATGTTGCTAACGCGGAGAGTGCCAACCAAATGGTGCAGCATGCGCTTACGCAATATGGACGCCTTGATATTCTCATCAACAACGCTGGAATTTTATCCGACGCCCGTTTGGTGAAAATGGAGCTTGAGCAATGGCAGCGCGTGATTGACGTCAATTTGAAAGGCGTTTTTCTTTGCGGCCAAGCTGCGGCAAAAGTTATGGAAACGCAAGGCAGCGGTGTGATTTTGAATGCTGCGTCAGTGGTTGGATTGTATGGAAATTTCGGCCAGTCGAATTACGTTGCCACCAAGGCTGGTGTTATTGGCATGACCAAAACCTGGGCGCGGGAGTTGGGCCGCAAAGGCATTCGCGTCAACGCCGTGGCGCCGGGCTTTATCGAAACCGAGATGATTAAAACCATTCCGGAAAAAGTGGTGGCGATGATTAAAGAAAAAACGCCGCTGGCACGAATGGGCACGCCACAGGATATTGCGAATGCCTATCTTTTTCTCGCTTCCGATGAGGCCGGCTTTATTACCGGCACCGTGCTCTCAGTCGATGGTGGCATCGTGACATGAAGAGTGGCTTGAACAATCTGATCGTTGTTGGCGAGGTGCGTTTGCATGTCGAACGCCATGGCCATGGCGCGCCGTTGCTGATGATTCCCGGTCTCGGCGCCGGCAACTGGTTGTGGGCCAGAAACCTGCAGCCTCTCGCGAAATTTTTCACGTTAATTTTGCCGGAGCTGCGCGGCAGCGGGCGTTCGGACAAACCGGATCAGCTCTACAAAATCGAAATGTTCGCGACGGATTTGAAACTGGTGTTGGAACACTTTGGGCTGTCACGGGTGCATGTGCTGGGCGCGTCGCTCGGTGGATTCGTCGCACAATTTTTTGCCGCCGCCTGGCCTGAGCACGTCAATAAGTTGATTTTGGTGAGCACGTCGTTAGGCGGGCAATGCCAAATTGGACCGGAGGGCGATATTCTCAGCCGCATCATCCGGCCGCGCGGCAAAACCAGCCGGGAGCGTTTGGAAGAGGCGTATGCGCTCAACTTCAGCGCGGATTTTCGCGAGCGGCATCCGGAAGAGCTGGAACGCATCACCGAATGGCGCACGCAATATCCGCAGCCGGAACACATTTATTATCGCCAATTGTTGGCCGGCAATGCGTATGACGGCGCTGAACGCGCTGCAAAAATTTTGGCGCCGACTTTAATTTGCGCCGGCAAAGACGACCCCCTGGTGCCGGTACAAAACGCCGAAGCGTTGCAGAAAAAAATTCCCGCCGCCAAGCTGACGCTCTTTGAAGGTAAGCATCTTTTCTTTTTTGAACAAAGCCGGAAATTCAATCAAACTGTGGTCGAATTTTTGAGTGAAGCAGAGGCGAGGGTTGCGCACAACTCTTAAGGCCATCTATGTACATCGGTGACTATCTTACGCGGCGTTGTGTTTACACGCCGGAAAAAATCGCCATCATCGACGTGACTACGGCGCCAGTGCAACGTTTTAACTACCGCGAATTGAATGATCGGGCCAATCAACTCGCACATGTTTTGCGGGCACGCGGCCTCAGCAAAGGTGATCGCGTTGCGATGATGGCACATGATGGCGTGCATTTTTACGATATGTTTTTTGCTTGCGGCAAACTCGGCGCGATCTTCGTGCCGCTGAATTGGCGCTTGCATAGCCGTGAGATCGAACAGCAGTTACGCCACACCTCGCCGCAATTGTTGATTCACAGCTTAGAGGAACCGATGCAAACCGTGATGACGCATTTGCAGACGTGCGCGGACTTGCCACCGCTTTTGCCGCTGACGCATCCGCAGGCATTGGATTTGGCGAAACTCCGATCTGCCGCGCCACTCACTGCGGTCACTTGTGAAACGGTGCGAGAATCTGACACCGCCTGTTTGCTCTTTACCGGCGGAACCACTGGCAAGCCCAAAGCGGCGCAGATGAGCCATGGCCAAATCGTGTGGAACATGATCAACTCCATGCTCGGCGAGGTTTTGGGTACGGACATATTCCTGAATATTTTTCCGCTGTTTCATGCCGGCGGTTTGTTTGCATTTTCGTTGCCGATTTTGCTGCAAGGTGGAACCGTGGTGCAGACGAAAAAATTCGATCCAGCGCAAGTTTTGGAGGTGATTGAAACCGAGCAGGCCACTATTTTCGGCGGCGTACCGACGGTTTTCCAAATGTTGACGAACGCTCCGAATTGGGAAACAGCCGATTTACACTCGTTGCGTTATTGCATGAGCGGCGGCGCGCCGATGCCTGTGCCGCTCATCCAGCGTTTTCGAGAAGAAAAAGGCGTGGTGTTTCGCCAAGGGTTCGGCATGACGGAATTTGGCCCCGGGGTTTTTTCGTTGGCGAGTGCTGACGCCGAGCGCAAAGCCGGCTCGATTGGCAAGCCGAATTTTTTCGTGGACGCGCGCGTGGTGAATCCCGCCACCAATCAACCGCTGTCGCCGCAGGCCATTGGCGAACTGGTGTTACGCGGCCCTTCCGCCACCACGGGTTATTTTGGCGATCCGGAAGCGACTCAGGCGGCCTTTGATGCGGAAAACTATTTGCACACCGGCGATCTGGCGTATGTTGACGAAGAAGGTTATTTCTTCATTGTTGATCGCTTGAAAGACATGTTCATCAGCGGCGGCGAAAATGTTTATCCCGCGGAAATTGAAGCAACGCTTTACCGGCATCCCGCCGTGTCGATGTGTGCGGTGATTGGCGCGAAAGACGAGAAATGGGGTGAAGTCGGCCGCGCGTTTGTGGTGTTGAAAGAGGGGCAAAAGGTTGATGAGCCGGCGCTGCTAAATTTTTTGCACAAGCATTTGGCGGGTTACAAAGTGCCGAAGTCGATTGTGTTCAGAGAAAATTTGCCAATTTCAGGCGCGGGCAAGATTCTTAAAAACGAGTTGCGCAAAGAGTAGAACGAATAATTTTATTAGCTCAGAAATTTCAACAGTCCGAGAGAATGTCATTCCGTAGGAATCTTTTTAAATATCGAGCACTGTGCTTGTGAGAAAAAGGATTCTTACAGAATGACATGCCGAGTAATCCGCGAAATCCGCGTCCAAAAAAGCGATTGAAATAGATGACTCAGCAAAGTGTAAATGTCGGCATCGTCAGCGCGGGAATGTATTTGCCCAAAACATTCATGACCGCAGCGGAAATCGCCGAGCAGAGCGGCATGCCGGAATGGGTGGTGCGCGAGAAACTGGGCCTCAAGCAAAAATATGTGGCCGGGCCGGACGAGCATCCCAATCAAATGGCGATTTGGGCGGCGCAGGATTGTTTGGCGAAATGCGATCTCAAGCCGGAAGAAATCGATGTGGTGTTGTGCACGACGGAAGAGTGGAAAGAATATTTGCTTTGGACCGCCGGCATTCATTTGGCGCACGAAATTGGCGCGACCAACGCGTGGGCGATGGATCTGCACATGCGCTGCTGCACGACTATCGCGGCCATGCGGACCGCCAAAGACATGATGCGCGCCAATCCGGACGTTAAAACTGTGCTCATCGCGGGCGGCTATTCTGTCGGACATTTGATCAATTTCAAGAATCCCCGCACCTCATTCATGTTTAATATTGGCGCGGGGGCGGCGGCCATGTTACTGCGCAAAGACTGGCCGATGAACCACGTGTTGGGCAGTCATTTGATGATTGACGGATCGATGAGCAAACACGTGATTGTTCCGGCCAGCGGCACGGTGCAACATCCGACAGATGAAGCGGTAGCTCAGAATTTGTTTTATTTTGATTTGGTCGAACCGGAAGCGATGAAGAGTCGACTGAATGAGGTTTCGATGGAAAATTGGATGCGATGCATTGATGCCGCGTTGCGCCAGAGCGGCAAGCGCTCCGATGGTCAGCCGCTCACCCGCACCGACATCGATTTCCTCAACATGATTCTCGTCAAGCCCTCCGCCCATCGCGATATGCTGGCGCGATTGGGACTGCGCGAGGAGCAAGCCGTTTATCTTTCCGACTACGGCCACATCGGCGAACAAGACAGCATTATTGCGATGATTGAAGGCGAAAAGCAAGGCCGTCTCAAGGCCGGTGATTTGATGATGATGGTCGGCGCTGGTATCGGTTATGTCTGGGGTGCGGCTTGTGTGAGGTGGGGAGAACAGTTGGATTAATGGATGGTTGGAGTATTGGAGCAAGTGTATTTCCAATAATCCGGCGATCCGATTTACAAGAAGATTTATGGAATCGCAAAAATCTTTTTACGTTACCGATTGGTTGGATAAGCGCGCGAAATTGACGCCCGAGCGCATCGGCTTGCACGATCTCGCGAGCAGGAAAGATTTTACTTTTGCCGCGTGGAATACGCAGGTGAATCGCACGGCGAATTTTTTAAGAAAACTTGGTGTGCAAAAAGGCGAGCGCGTTTCGGTGTATGCGTGCAATTGTGTCGAATATCTCGATCTCTTGTTCGCTTGCGGAAAAATCGGCGCGATAGTGCACAATTTGAATTGGCGATTGACGGTGTTTGAGTTGAAAGGCATTATGGAAAGGGCGTCGCCACGAGTGCTCATTTATTCTTCCGAGTGGAAAGAGCAAGTGAATGAGTTGCGGCCTACCCTTGCAACGGTGCAGCATTTTGTTGCCATCGGTGAAACCGCGCAACCGGATGACAAAGTCTTTGCCGAACGCGAGTCTTGCCTCGCGACTTTGACCGATCGTCCCGATTTAAGCATGGATGATCCGTGGGCAATTTTTTACACCGGCGGCACCACCGGCTTGCCCAAGGGCGCCATTATGACGCACGGCAACATGGCGTGGAACAGCATTAACACCGTGATGAGTTGGGGCCTCACGGCGGAGGATGTTGCAGCGCTGCAACTGCCGCTGTTCCACATTGGCGGGCCGAATATTTTTATGCTGCCGCTGGTGCACGTTGGCGGCAAAACGATTTTGTGCCGAAATTTTGATTTGGAGCAGACGTTCGAACTTATCGCCAATGGCGGCCTCACACACTTTGTCGGCGTGCCCACGATGTACGTGATGATGCAGCAGCACAAAAAATGGGCGGCGCTGGATTTTTCCAAACTGAAGTTGGTAATCAGCGGCGGCGCGCCGTGTCCATTGCCGGTAATGGAAAAATTTTGGGAGAAGGGCGTTGATTTCAAGATGGGCTACGGCTTGACCGAAGCGGCGGGAAATAATTTTTGGCTGCCGCCCCAAGAGGTACGCCGCAAAATCGGGTCGGTCGGTTTCCCAATTTTTCACATCGACATGAAGATCGTCCAAGATGATGGCAGTCCGTGCGCCACCGATGACGTCGGCGAGTTGTTGATTCGCGGTCCGCATGTGACCAGCGGCTATTGGAATGATCCGCCGGCCACGGCCGAAACGATTCGGGACGGCTGGCTGCATACCGGCGACATGGCGCGGCAAGATGCTGAAGGTTATTTCTACATCGCGGGCCGCAGCAAAGAGATGTTCATTAGCGGCGGCGAGAATGTCTACCCGGCGGAAGTCGAAAATGTTTTGTATGCACATCCTGCAGTTGCTGAAGCCGCGCTCATCGGCGTTCCGCATGCGAAATGGGGCGAAGTTGGCCAAGCCTTTGTGGTGGTTGAACCCGGCCAAACCTTGACCGAGGCGGAATTGCTGGATTTTATGCGGCAACGGCTGGCGAAATATAAACTACCGCAAACCGTCATGTTTTTGGAAGCGCTGCCTAAAACTGCCATTGGTAAAATTGACAAAAAAATTTTACGCGCGCAATTGCAAGCGACAAAATAATAAATTGGCAAATGATTTTGATCGAATCGTTTGCGTTATTTCATCACATCAACCAACGGAGGAGTTATGAGGTATTTCAATCACCAGATTGGAAGTTGGAGTTTGCTGTTGATGTTACTGTTTGCTGGCTTGGCGCTGGCGCAGAGTGGTAACATCAGTGGCACGGTTCAAGCCAAAGATGGCAGCGCATTATCTGGCGCCAACGTTGCCATTGTCGGAACGACAATGGGCGCGGCAACAGATGCGAATGGTAAATACAACATTGTCAGCGTACCGGCTGGCAACTATAAAGTGCGCGTGTCGTTTATCGGCTATGCTGAAGCGACCGAAAGTGTTACGGTCACCGCCGGCCAAGCCGCAACGGCTGATTTTGAACTCGCCGAAGGCGGCGTCCTCGGCGACGCGATCGTGGTCAGCGCGTCACGCCGTCCGGAGAAATTGACCGACGCGCCGGCGACGATGGCGGTGATTAATGCGCGCGGCATCGATGAATTTGCGGCGTTCAATCCCGGCGAATTAGCGGCGCGGCAGAAAGGCGTCGATTATGTGCGCGCCGGGGTGCTCGGTGCCGGTTTGAACATTCGCGGTTTCAACAGCGCGTTCAATGCAAAAAATTTGCAGATGAACGACGCGCGCTTGTCCACGCTGATCGCCACGAGCCTGCCGTTCGGCGCTTTGAGCACAACGGTGAAAGAAGACATCGAGCGCGTCGAGTTGATTCTCGGTCCGGCGGCGGTGTTATACGGCCCGAATGCGCACAATGGTTTGGTCAATACGCTCACCAAAGATCCGCGCTCTTATCCGGGCACCACGGTTGCGCTCGGCGGCGGTAATCAAAGCGTGTTCAGCGGACGTCTTCGCCATGCGAAAGTCGTTAATGAAAAATTTGCTTACAAAATCAGCGGTGAATATTCTCGCGGCGAGGAGTTTAATTTTATCGACTCGGTTTATGTTGGCGGCAGGCCTTTTCCCGAATTAGAATTAGACCGTGATTTCGATTCCATGCGCGGTGAAGCCGGCCTTTATTACACGCTGAAGCCCGGACACGATATCATCATCGCCGGCGGCGGCAGTAACAGCAACAACCTCGGCATCACCAATGCCGGTCGCAACCAAATCCAGGACTGGTTGATTTATTACGGCCAAGCGCGGTATGTCTCGCCACGGCTGTTTGCGCAAGTTTATCACACGTGGAGCAGTACGGACAGCACGTACGCGATCAATCAACGCACGCAAAATTATCGCACGTTTATTAACGCCGGCTTTTCCGACGCGGAAGCGCGAAAACGCTCATATAAAGAGCAATGGTTTGGCACCCAAGCCGCCGGTATTTCGTTGAATCGTGGCGCATTGTTTGTCGACAAGTCGCGGCGCTTGAATGCTGAGGCGCAGTACAATAACACGTGGAATGGCTTCACCGTCATCGGCGGCGCGCAATATCAACAAGATGTGGCAGATAGCAAGCACACCTATCTCTTCGATCAAAATGGCGCCATCGATTTGAATCAATATGGTGTTTATGCGCAAATCGATAAGCCGCTTGGCGGCTCCGGGCTTAAATTAACGGTCGCGGCGCGCAACGATCATCATGAATTGTACGGCAATAATTTAATCCCGAAAGGCGGCCTGCTGTTGAGCAAGCCTTCCGGGACGTGGCGCTTCACGTACGGCAAGGGCATCGCCTCGCCGAGTATTTTGAATTTGAGCGGCAATCTTTTTGGCGGTCTCGTGCTGGGCAACGGCGAAGGCTTTACGCTGAGTGACGGCACCGAAATTCCCCAACTCGAAGTCGAGACGATTCAAACTCTCGAAGCCGGTTACAAAGGCATTCTCGGCAACCGCAAATTGTTTCTTGATGTCAACGGCTATTACAACTTTTCGGAAAATTTTCTCAGCCCGTTGGTCAGCATTGCCACCAACGGCCGCACAGTGACGAAACGCGGCGACACGCCGATGAGCCAGGTGATACCGGGCACCGCGGCAACCGGCGCCACAGTTGTTCTCACCTATTTGAATTTCGGCAAAGTCAATACCTACGGTTTCGATTTTGGCGCGAGTTATTATTTGAGTAATAACGTCAGCCTGTCGTTGAATTACTCTTTCTTTGATTTCGAGTTGGATCATGCCGATCTCAAAAACGACGGCAATAAAAACGGCAAAGTGGATGAAAATGATTTGGCGATCAACACTCCGAAACACAAAGGCAGTTTGGCGCTCAATCTCAGCCAATCAAAATATTTTGGTTCGGTTTTCTTGCGCTGGGTCGATGAGTATGATTTCTTCTCCGGCATTAACGTCGCGGCCAAAACTAACCGCAGCCTGATTGTCGGCGGCGATCCGGTGGTGGAAGGCCGGCGCGTTGGCCGCGATTTTAATGAAGGCCCGTTGGGCGGCTTCGTGAATGTTGATCTCGGCGGTGGCTACCGCTTGAATCAAAACCTGACGGTGGCGGCGCAAGTCAGCAACGTGTTCGATAGCGAGGTGCGTGAGTTCGTCGCTTCCCCGTCGATCGGCCGATTAATTTCGACTGAGTTGAAATTCAACTTTTAATTGAGCGGCATCGAATAAAACTATTGTCCGGCGTCCATTTATCCTTCGGACGCCGGACTTTTTGTTTCAGCGTAAAGTCCTATCCCTGAAAAGATCATGGCACACCCTCAGAAAAAAAGCCTATTGATTCCAGTTATTGTGGCGGCATTGGGTTACTTTGTCGATTTGTACGACATCGTGTTGTTCGGTGTCGTGCGAGTCGCGAGCCTCACGGCTATCGGCGTTGCCGGAGATGAAGTCACGTCGAAAGGCATTTTGCTGCTCAATCTGCAAATGATCGGCATGCTCATCGGCGGCGTGGGCTGGGGCATCATCGGCGACAAAATCGGTCGACGCTTCGCACTGATCGCGACGATTGCGCTGTACTCACTCGCCAATATTGCAAACGGATTTGTCAACGACGTGACGAGTTATGCGATTTTGCGTTTCATCGCCGGCGTTGGCTTGGCGGGCGAATTTGGCGCCGGCGTGACGCTGGTTTCCGAAATTTTGCCGAAACAATATCGCGGCTACGGCACCACGGTCATTTCGTTTTTGGGGCTTGTCGGCGCGCTCACGGCTTCATTCGTCGGCAGCGCTTTTGACTGGCGCACGGCTTATTTCATTGGTGGCGGCATGGGCATTATCGTGCTGATCGGGCGCGTCATCAGTTTGCGCGAGTCCGAAATGTTTGAAGCGCAAAAACAAACGTCGCACACCCGCGGCGATATTACGTTGCTTCTCCGCCCCCAAACCCTGCTGAAATATTTGGCCGTCATCGCCATCGGCGTGCCGATTTGGTATGTATCCGGCCTCATCGTCACGTTCTCCCCGGAATTTGGCACCGCGTTAAATTTGACGCGAGCAATTACCGCTGCGGAAACTTTGCGTTGGCAAGCTATTGGCCTCGCAATCGGCAGCGCTTTGAGCGGCCTCATTAGCGAGATGATCAAGAACCGTAAGCAAGTGGTGTGGGCCTGTTTTAGCCTGATGTTTGCTCTCATCATTGTTCTGCTCAACACCGGGGCAACGAATCCCACTTTTTTTCTCGCCACGATCTTTGTGATTGGCCTCGGTCAAGGATATTGGACGGTCTTCATCACGATGGCCGCCGAGCAATTTGGCACCAACATCCGCGCGACGGTGGCGACCTCCGTTCCTAATTTCGTCCGCGCCATGGTTGTGCCGATGACGATGATCCTCAGTAGTCTTCGCCATCAGGTTGGGCTGATCAACGGCACAATGTTGATCGGCAGCGTTGTTTTTGGGTTGGCGTTCTGGTCGCTTTACGCCATGAAAGAAACTTACGGGCGAGATATTAATTTTGTGGAAGAAAATTAATCTATCAAATTCTCGACATGCGACAACGGAGTAAATAGAGATGCCAAACTAAACTTGTTCAGTATGCTGACTTCTCGGTTCACTCCGCTATCGCGGGTTAATTTTTT
>CAYZFF010000039.1:16540-20101 GCA_964477305.1 uncultured Cytophagia bacterium | reverse complement strand
GAGCGGCCGGTCAAGAAATAGACAAAGCCCGACTTGTGCAGACAAGGGTCAAAATAGACCCGCGAGCAAGTCGGGCTTTCTGTTTTATAAGCGTCATTCAGAGTCTATCGGGCTGGAGAAGAAACACTTTCAAAAGGCAGAATGATATATCGACGGAATAATTGTCTTTGGGGTTCGATTGGGTTTTAATGGAGAAGATCCGGTGGTTAAAATTGGGCCATTACACATTGCAGGTAATAAAACTTGGATGACGGCTAAATCGGCTCAAACAACGCTGATAACTTTTGAAGGTTTTAGTTTTTACGGTAAATTTGAATGTCTCTCAAGAGTGAACTCTGCACAAAACGAACAGAGATTTTTCAAATGACGGCTTTGCGAGAAATGATCTTTGCACCGGTAAAACATTCAGTCACTAACGAATTATTCTGCTATTCAATTATTCTGCCCAAGGATTTGAAATGACAGTTGAATAATTACCATTTCACCCCAAAATAAAAAAGGCCGGTCATGATTAATGACCAGCCCTATATATAAAAACACGAATGAGTTTAAATCATTCGCAGAATCAATAGATCAGGCGCTTTCCAGCATCCGCAAATATTTCTGCGCTTTCTTGGCGGAGTCGCTTTGCGGGTTGAAACTAACCAGCACATTCAACTCCGAGCGCGCCATTTCCTTTTCGCCGCTCTTCAAAAAGGCGAGGCCGATCATGAGCTGCGCATCGTTGGTTTTGTTGCTCTTCCCGAAAGCGTAGACTTTTTGAAATTCGGCCACGGCTTCGTAATAGCGGCCCATCGCGTAATACGTTTCGCCGATCCAGTATTGGCAATTATCCGCCAGCGGATGATTGCTGTTGGTGGCGATCAGCTCACGAAACTTGCGAATAGCGCTGTCGAAACGGCGAACATTAAAATCATCCAGCGCGTCTTGATAGGCGAGGCCAAATTCCGAATTGAGCACGGCGGAATTATCCACGCCGCCGGGCAACGGCTTGCTGTTCAGCCGGCGCGTGCTCGCCGCGGTTTGCATGGCCGCGGCTTGGTAATTTTTTTCTTCCAACTCGGCCTTCAAACTGTCCAGCGTGCGATTCTTGATGGCCGCCACGGCTTCGAGCTGCTGCACTTCTGTGGTCATCCCTTTAAAAAGCTCTGGCGTCAAAAATGAATTTTCGGCGTCGGTACCGGAAGGGGTTGGCTCAGTCGAGCTGGTGGCGGTTGGATCATCTGCGCTCCCGGCTTCAGGCGCGCCGGCGGTCTGGCCTTCGGTTTCGAGCAACTCCAGGCGTTTTAACAAATCATCTTTATAGACTTCATCAGTGTTTTCTTCGGCAAACGGATCGTCTTCAATTTGCACCTTCTGCCGATTGCTGCCGCAGACCACGAACAGGCCGACGACCGCCACCAACAACGAAAAAAACGAGGCGCCAATAATTTTTTTGAATTGCGTCATGACAAAAGCTCCTGCAGATTGTTAGCCGGTTTTCCTGTTTGCCCCGGCCGCCTTTTTTACTATTTAAGGAAGATCGGGGCAAACCGGCAAACATATATATGAAAATGACTTCGTGAAAATTAATTTGCCCCCTGCCCACTTTCCTTCAACAGTTCCCGTGCGCTGCGCAGATGCGTTTCCGAAATGGTTTCGCCCACCAATAACCGCGCAATCGCTTCCGGCCGTTCTTTCTTTTGCAACTGCCGCACTGCCGTGATCGATTTGCCGTTCGCCGTGTTCTTTTCCACTAAAAAATGGCTCGCGCCGGCGCTGGCAATTTGCGGCAGGTGGGTAATGCAAATAATCTGATGCGATTCGGCGAGCTGCTGCAATTTTTTCCCGACCGCGTGCGCCACGCGCCCGGAAATGCCGGCGTCAATTTCATCAAAGATCAACACCGGAATATCGTCGCGCTCGGCGAGCAGCGATTTCAACGCGAGCATCATGCGCGAAATTTCGCCGCCCGACGCGACTTTGACCAATGGGGCCGGTGGTTGGCCGGCATTGGCTGAAATCAAAAACTCAACGTGATCAATTCCTGTGGCGCTCGCCCGCACCCCACGGGCCTCTATTTTTACAAACGACTTTTCATCCGGTGGGTTCGTCAGCTCAACTTCAAAGCGGGCGCCATTCATTCCCAGTTCTGCTAAAACCGTGGGAACAGCTTCCTGCAATTTCGTCGCGGCGGCACGGCGCTGCGCCGACAACTGCACACACAATTTGCTGTACTGCTTTTGCGCCGCCTCAAGCTGCTTTTGCAATGCGGCGACTTTTTCATCAAAGTTTTCTAAATCGGCCAGCGCCGATTCGAGCACGGCGCGGCGCTGTAAAACTTCGTCCAGGGTGCCGCCGTATTTGCGCTTCAGCTTGTTCAAACTCACCAAGCGTTGGCGAATCTGCTCAAGGCGTCCGGGGTTAAATTCAATCTGACTGCGATAACGCTGCAATTCCTGCGCAGCTTCTTGCAAGGTCACACTCGCGGCTTTACAATCCTTAAGCAAAGCCTGCAAGGCGTGATCGATTTCGCTTAACTCTTCCAAGGCCGATAAGGCGGATTTGAGCCGACTCTGCACCGCCCCTTCGGTTTCATATAATAATTGGTACGTTTGCGAACTGAGTTGAACGCGGCGCTCCGCGCTGCTCAACAAATGTTCTTCCTGAACCAAAATCTCCTCTTCCCCCGGCTGTGGATCGACGCTCTTAATTTCCTGCAACTGAAAGAGATTAAACTCGCGTTTGTCCTGCAAATCTTTCTGCCGAGACTGCCATTCTGTAAGGCGGTCTTGCGCTACGCGCACCTGCCCATAAATTTCGGCGACTTGTGCCGCAAGTTCTTCATGCCCGCCAAACGCATCGAGATAACGCAGATGCGTGCGAACTTGCAGCAACGATTGATGCTCGTGCTGGCCGTGTAAATCAACCAGCAGCGCACTCAAAGCTTCAAGCGTCGCCGTTGAGATCGGTGAATCATTGACAAAGGCGCGGCTGCGTCCGTTCGGCATAAATTCGCGGCGCAGCAGAAAACCGCCATCTTCACCTGTCTCCAGCGCGTTGTCACGCAAGAATTGCTCCAGCCGGGGAGAGGAACAGTTGACAAAGAGCCCTTCGATGATCGCTTTTTGCTCGGGGTCACGAGGTTCATGAAATGCGGCTCGCTCTCCTAGCAAGGCCGCCATCGCCCCGATTAAAATCGACTTCCCCGCCCCAGTTTCACCCGTAAACACATTCAATCCTGAACCGAGCGTTAACTCCACGCGATCAACGAGTGCGTAATTGTGCAAAGAAAAAGTTTGAAGCATTTTCCCGGACTGGAAGGTTATCTTGCAAAGCGCGTGCCTGCAATAGATTTGACTCGATTCCACCCAACGATGCTACGATTTGTGGTGGTTCTTGTTTAAGAATGGCAATATTAGTATGACAGATGATGTAGCCAGCGTTTGGAATTATTAGAGATACTGCGCATGAATTGGGCGATACTTTTTTAACGACAGATGAACTGCAAAACTATGGCAACCCGCGGCGTTATTTGAAACATACTTTTTTATTCCCGATGACGTTTTAAGGTGAAACAGT
>CAYZFF010000039.1:0-16440 GCA_964477305.1 uncultured Cytophagia bacterium | reverse complement strand
GGAGAAGTACAAATCTGTAATCACTAACCTTTTATTATTACGCTATAACGTCAAATGAGTTGAATGGAAAACTCATAGCACAATTGCCGTATCTTTAGGTATCGTTCCCGTATAAAGCATGGCAAATCGTTTTGGGCGCAGTTTCACGGCTTCGCGGTAAACCTCATCGCGATCTTTGCTATGAAACCGTACCTTCCCGCGTTCAACTTCCAAGGTTTCACTGGTTTGTGGATCTTCGACTAAAATCCATTCGGAATTGAATTCTTTTTCAATTTCAGCAAGAGTTAAAATTTTTTCCATATAAATTCTCCATTTTGAATAAACAGGCCCGGGCTTGCGGTACAATCACCGCCGCACCACCGCCACCTTTCCTACCGCGCTGGCGCCGGAGGATTCAACGAAGGCGACGAACAAATAAACGCCGCTCGGCACCAGCTTGCCGGCAGTGTCGCGGCCATCCCAGCAGACTTGCGCGCCGGGAACTTCATCGGTAGAATAACTGCGGATCAACTCGCCGTTGACGCTGTAAATTTTCACGGCGCTTTCTTCGGCCAAATTGGTAATCCGGAAACCGCTTTGTGAGCCGCAATTCGCGTTGCCCTCATGCAGGATAAATGGATTGGGATAACCGGTCAGCCCGCTGAGATCCGGCTTCGGCTCCGTAAAAGGCGTGCGAAAACGCGATAGCCCGGTGGTCGTGCCAATCCACGCGTCGCCGGTTTGCGTATTGAAGGCGATGCTGGTCACAAAGTTGCCGACGATGGGGCTGTTCTCAACGGTATATTCGGTGGTCGAGCAATTGTCTTCGCCGGAAAGCACGGTGATACCGGCGCTGGTGCCCACCCACTTGTTGTTGCGCGGATCGACTTTTACCGTTTTCACATCATCGCTAATGAGGCTGTAACAGAAGCGATCATTGACGCCACCGCTGCTGAAAAAATAATTCAAGCCTTTATCGGTGCCGATCCAAATATACCCATCGCGATCTTGCGCAATACCGGTGACACTCAGACCCAACAAATTATCGTCGAGATCGAGTTCGCCGGTCAAATCATCGTCGGCCTTGTTTAGCAACGTGCCGTTGTAATCCAAAACGCTGACGCCGCTGTTTTGCATGCCAATCCAGATGCGGTCCGGCGCGCTTTCCCTTTTTTCAATTTCTAAAACGGAAACGACGGCGCTGCGCAAACCGTCGCTGGTGGAAAAATGCACGTAATTATCCGCCGGGGTGCGCGCCAGCAACGCGTTGGTGTTGACCGCGTCAAAATTAAGGATCCAGATATTGCCCTGACTGTCGATCTTTAAATAAGGGATAGCCGGGAAATCGTTCACCCCCCGCGCGGTTGAAAGAATACCACTTGACGCATCAATCCGTTGTTTGAGTGTCAGTGCATTCACCGGGCCGGTCAAAATGTAGATGCCGCCGCCAAATGTCCCCACCCAATGCTCGCCGTTGGCCAAATGCACGATCTGCCGCACATCCGGCCAAATCGCCGGTTGGGTGGAGAGGTTGTAACTATACCAGCGCGCGCCGTCATAAATTTGCAAACCGTTGCTGGTCGAAGTCCCCCAAAGATTTCCGTCCAAATCTAAACTCAGCGACGAGAAATTGTTCGTCGCCGGGCCATCCGGTTCATGCAAACGCCAGGCTTGGCTGGTGCGGTCAAATTCATACAAACCTCTGTTAAAGGTTGATACCCAAAGTCCGCCCGCGTCATCAATGACGATACCCGTGATGAGGGGGAGGTTGCTGCCCACCAAACTCCACGTGCCAAGGGTTTCCGCACGAAACACGCCGGAGGGCGTGATGGCATAAATCACCGGCCGGTTATTTTCTTGCGTCGTGGCCAGTTGTAAAATTTCGGCATTAGCCAGCCCGGCGCTGGTCCAACGCTGGCCGTTGAAAGAAGCCACGCCATTGGCCGTGGCCGCCACAAGATTTTGGCCGAAGCGCGCCAAGCCGCGCACTCTTTCTGAGGGCAAGCCCTCGGCGGTGGTGTAATTCGTCCAGCTCTCCGGCGCAAGCAGGTTCGGCAGATTCAACGAGGTGCGGGCAATGCCGCTGCTGGTGGCCGCCCACAAATCGCGACCGTCAAAGAAGAGCGCATTGACCGGCGTACCGCGTGAAAAACTTCTGCCGAGATTTTGATAGGTTTCTTTCACTTCATTGCGGCTGACGTCATACAAACTAATTCCGCGATCCAGCGCGATGTACATGGAATCGCCGCGGCTGCTGAAATCAAAAATATTGCGATTGATAAAATCATTGATCCGGGTGAACGAACCATTCGCGGGATCATACACGTCGATGAGGCCCGCCGGTTGGGCAATAGTGCCGGTTCCCAAAGCGATCCAAATGCGGCCGCGGCTATCGCGCCCGATGGCCCGCGTGGTGTTTTGCCGCAAACCGTTGGTGTTGGTGAATTGGCGAAATGCTTGGCGATTGCTCTCCCACAGCAAAACGCCGCCGGTGGTCGCCGCCCACAAGCCTTGCGGCGAGTTAACCAGCAGCCGGGAAAAAATGTAATTGCTGTTGTCCGGATCATGATAGCCGCGCACGGTGCGCATATTGGTGAAGGATTGCCAGAGTTGATCCTGTGAAAACAGGGCGTACGATGATAGAAAAAAGAAAAAAAGGAAAAAACGATAAAAAGATGGAGCGGGCTTTTGCATGAGGCTCACAAATTGGTTCTAAATGTGATCATAAATTATGTCGCAATGAGAAGTGAACTATCGCGAAAAACTCGGTTGCGACTGAGCTTGGCGAAGTCCCTTTTCGTTGCCAGTCATTTATAAAAATTAAACGCTGTCGGTGGTGTTGCAGTTCGCTATTCTTTGAGTTGCGGCAGTAGATTCGCCATCTCGATGCCGGCCAGCGCGGCGTCCCAGCCTTTGTTGCCGGCTTTGGTGCCAGCCCGTTCAATAGCCTGTTCGAGATTATCCGCGGTGACGATGCCGAAAATCGCCGGCACGCCGGTGGACAGCGAAATTTCGCCGATGGCTTTGGAAACAAAACCGGCAATGTGATCGAAATGCGGCGTGGCGCCGCGCACTAACACGCCGAGGCAGAGCACGGCATCATATTTTTGGCTCTGCGCCGCGCGCGCTGCCGCCAGTGGAATTTCATACGAACCCGGCACGCGAACGACGGTGAGGTCGTTGGCGCTGGCGCCGTGGCGAAGCAAGCAATCGTTCGCGCCCTGCAGCAATTGCTCGCTGATGAAACTGTTGAACCGGCTGACGATGATGGCAAAACGTTTGTTCTGCGCGTTGAGGTTTCCTTCAAGCATAGGCATACTGCAATATAAAAACTCTAATGGCGATTGTCAACGGCTATTCGTTTTTATCAAAAAATGATATTAACCCAGTCTTGTGTTAAATTATTTCGCCGCAATCACCTTGTTTTAATGCCTGCGCCATAATTTCTTAAACGTTATTTTTGTGGTAAAATAAAATAATTGTTCTTGCGCCAAAGGGAAATTTTTATTAAAATTAAATGTTGCAAGATGGTCAGCAGCAATAGGAAACCATGACGAGCATAACCAACAACATGAACCCGCACCAAGAGAAATTCGCCATGTGTAGTGCCAGTACGGCGCGTGGTTGGAGACAGCGAGAATATGGCCGATAAAGCGCCGGCGAAACCGCCGGATTTGACTTGGATTTTTATTTTAATGATTATTATGATCGTCGCCGGGCTGGGCAGCATCCGTTCCTGCGGCCCGGCCGATCCGGGCAGCGGTTGCGCGAACCGGCCTCCGACACAAACACCACCGGGGCCGGGCGACCGTCCAATTCCCGTGACCCCGAGTATAAAATATTATACCGTGCTGGTGGGCAGTTTCAAAACCCGCGAACAAGCCGGTGGCTTGGCGGCAGATTTGCGCCGCCGCAATATCAATAATTTTATTTTGTCAAGCGGAGGCCAGTATCTCGTGTGCGTTGGCCAATACGTCTCCGCCCCGCGTGCCGCGCGCATGTTGAATACGTTGAAAACTTATGGCTTTGAAGATCTAAAGGTGCTCGCGCCGCCGAAAAAATAGAACTTCGATAAACAATGGGAGGTAAAATGCGTAACCGAGGTGTGAAGTCACGAGGTGAAAAAGGTTTTGAGTTTGCCTTTGTCGCGGGGTTGATTAGTGCAGTTATTTGTGTGGGCTGTTGCGGTTGTCAATGCTCGAAGCCACCCGAAGAAAAAGCGCCCAACAAGCTGCCGCCGCCGATTGCCTATTCCTCAGCCGATGTTGTCGAGAGTTATGAAGGCTATACGGTGGTAGTCGACAGCTTTGATCTTGCCAAGAAGGCTGAAGCTTACTACCTCGCCGGACAGTTACGCGCCGCCCAGACACGCAGTTTTGTTGTCCTTCGTCCGAACAAAAAATTGTTTGTTTGTGTCGGCAACAACAAAACCAAGCGGCAAGCTGAAAGCATCCGTAAATACCTGAGCAGCCGCTATGAGCTTGAGTCTGCAGTTATCAAACAGGAAGCTAAACCCCAATCGGAAGAATGAATTTACTATTTTATTGTAGCCGCAGATTGTGGGGTCAAATTTTTCGGCCGTTTTTGGGGGTTAGTCTGATTCTAATCATTTTGGGAGGTTGCACCAAAACCGATAATAGCGAGCCGCCCAGCCGGCGCGACGACCTCCCCGCATCGGGGTCGGAAAGCCGTACTGACCGCTCCGATCGTCAGGATGGTCGCAGCGACCCTCAAGAGGGCGCTGCTTCCGGTTCGCCGCGGGCGCCGCGCGGCGAAGTCAAGCGGAATGAATACACCGTGCAGGTTGGAATTTTCAACCGGGCCGACGAAGCCGATCAACTCGCCTTTGATCTGCGCGCGCAGCGGGTGAATAATTTTGTGCAACCAGTTGGCAATCAATGGCGGGTATGCGTCGGCAAGTATTATACGGAAGGGCGTGCCACGCGAATGGCTAAACAACTCCAAAGCCTGGGCTTCACGCAGGCAAAAGTTATAACCCCAGGAAATTGAGCCACCATGAAAAAGGCGAATCGTATAATCGACGTTCGCCTTTTTTTTGTGCAACCTTGCTATTATCGTCGAATTACGATTTTTGCGATAGAATTTTATACATGCCGGTTCCACATACACCACATTTGCCGCTTACGGCGGGCCGGCCGTTTTTCATCGTCACCCGCTGCGTTTCCACCATCGGGCTTTTTTTGCGGCATTTGACACAATACGCCATCTCGCCGCCGTCGTTTCCCGCTTTGGCGGAGTTTTCCATCCCTGGCATTTCGTTCATGTCGTTCACAGGCTGTTTCTCCAAAATTATAAAAATTTAATTTTTGGCCTCTCGCGAAGCCAGGTAGTAAATTAGCATTTTTTGCCTGAAAGTCAAGCTAATTTTCCCGGCAAAAATTTCGGCCTGAATAAATCTTGCTTTCGAAACAGCCAGTCCTTATATTTATCTAATTTGAACATTTTGACATTTATTGCAAAAAAGTCATAATTTGTCCAAAAAAGCATCCCGATAGACTTTGTAGCCAGTCATCAACTGAGGAGGTTAGGTTTGGATCTTTTTGAAAAGTGTCGCAACTTCACGCGCGCGCAGCAGGCGAGAACCGAAGGGTGGTATCCTTATTTCAAGGCCATTGAATCCGGCGCTGATTCTGAAGTGACGATTGACGGAAAAAAATTCGTCATGGTCGGGTCGAACAACTACCTTGGCCTGACGCAGGATCCCCGGGTTAAAGCTGCGGCCATCAAAGCCGTGGAAGATTTTGGTTCCGGTTGCACCGGTTCGCGTTTTCTAAACGGCACCTTGGCGCTGCATGAAGAATTGGAGCGCCGGCTCGCCAAGTTTATGCAACGGGAAGCCGCCCTGTGTTTTTCGACCGGCTTTCAAACCAATCTTGGCACCATCGCCACCATTGTCGGCAAAGACGATTTGATTTTTACCGACCGCGCCAATCATGCCAGTATTGTGGATGGCTGCCGCCTCGCATTTGGCAAGATGGTTAAGTTCAAACACAACGACTTCAATGATCTGGAGCGCTTGCTGAAAAAATACCCCAAATCCGACGGCAAGCTGATTGTGGCGGACGGGGTGTTCAGCATGGAAGGCGATATCATCGACCTGCCGCGTTTAACCAGTCTGGCGGCAGAATATGGCGCGCGAGTAATGATGGACGACGCCCATTCGATCGGCGTGCTGGGAAAACACGGCCGCGGCACCGGCGAGCATTTCGGGCTTGAAGACAAAGTGGATGTCGTGATGGGAACGTTCAGCAAGTCCTTCGCCTCCATCGGCGGTTTTATTGTGGCGGATGCCTACGTGATCGATTACATCAAGCATCATTCGCGCGCGCTGATTTTTTCGGCGAGCATGCCGCCGGCCGCCACCGCGACGGTATTGGCCGCGCTGGACATCATCGAGCAGGAGCCGCAACGCATCGAAAACCTGTGGAAAAATGCGCGTAAAATGAAAGCCGGTTTTGATGCGCTCGGTTTTGACACCGGCAAATCAGAGACGCCGATCATTCCGCTGCTGATTGGCGATGATATGAAAACCTTTGCCTTCTGGAAAATGCTTTACGATAACGGCATTTTCTCGAATCCGGTCATCACCCCCGCCGTGCCGCCGGGGCAGGGCCGCATTCGCACCAGTTACATGGCCACCCACACCGAGGCCGAACTGGATCACGTGCTGCAGGTGTTTGGCCGTATAGGCCGCGAGTTTGGATTGATTGCTTAAAAACATTGGCACTGACAGCCCGACCAAAGGCCTCGTCTGCGGGCAAATCGTTTGTGCTGGCTGCATGTTTTTTTCAAACCGTTCAATGTTTGAAACTTTATCCCCGATTTTCCTGTTCTAAAACTTGCAGGAAGATTGGGGTTTTGTCTTATACCGTATGGTGTGTTGAGGAGGAAGAGCTTGTCTAAAGTCGAAATTGTTCCCGTCACCAATTCCCGTGAGCAGCGCGAGTTTATGCTCTTGCCGTGGAAAATCTACCGCCATGATCAGTATTGGGTGCCGCCGTTGATTATGGATTTGAAAAAAATCTTCGATAAAAAGCATCATCCTTTCTTCCAGCATTCCGAAGCCGATTTTTTTCTCGCCCGGCGTGACGGCGAGACTGTTGGCCGCATTGCCGCGATTTTGAATCATAATCATAATAATTTTCATCATGAACGCTGCGCCTTTTTTGGTTTTTTTGAAAGCATCAATGAACCGGCGGTGGCGACGGCGCTGCTGGAAAAGGCGGCGGATTGGGCGCGGGCCAAAGGGATGACGACGCTGCGCGGCCCGGCGAATTATTCCAGCAATGACACCTGGGGCTTGCTCGTCGAAGGTTTCGAGATGCCACCAGTGATCTTGATGACTTACAACCCGCGATATTATGTGAATTTGATTGAGCAGGCAGGATTTGGTAAAGCAATGGATTTGTATGCGTGGTGGATGACAGACGCGCACGGTATTAATCCAAAAATTCAGCGAGTCGGCGAAAAAGTTTTGAAAGAGGAAAATATTCAATTACGCACAATCAATATGAAGGATTTCTGGGGTGAAGTGAAAATCCTTAAAAAAGTTTACAATGACGCCTGGAGCAACAATTGGGGTTTCGTACCGATGACGGACGCGGAATTTGAATTTCTGGCCAAAGACCTAAAACCGGTGGTCGATCCGCGTTTGGTTTTGGTGGTGGAAAAGGATGGCGAACCGGTGGGATTTTCTCTTTCAATACCGGATTATAATGTCGCGTTGAAAAAAATCAATGGCCGTTTGTTGCCGTTCGGCCTGCTAAAAGTGCTTTATCACAAACGCGCGATCAAGCACGTGCGCGTGGTCACGCTCGGCGTGGTGCGCAAGCTGCAAACCAATAGCGGCATCGGCGCCGCGCTGTACGCGGAAACCTTTCGCCGGAACGCCGCCGCCGGATTTCATCAAGGAGAATTTTCCTGGACGCTGGAAAACAACGCGCTCATCAATCGCGGCATGAAACTTCTCGGCGCCGAGATTTACAAACGCTATCGCATTTATGAGCGGACGATGTGAAGCGTTTACCAGGTTTTCCAAAAAATAAAATATCCGAATTTGCGCCGCTGTTTTGTAGCTGCAATAAATTCGGATACCAAAACGACTCAACGCTCACGTCAGCCAATAAAGAATCCGGCCGCAGTTTTCACAAACCAGCACTTCTTTGTCCGTCCGGCCGTGTGCGGTGATGGAGGTGGGGAGTTTCATAAAACAGCCGAGACAGTTGTCGTCTTTCACCGGCACGATGGCGCGTTTGTAGCGATTGCGCAGGCGCTCGTAAGCCGCCAGCAACGGTTTTTTGATTTTCTGCACCAACTCGTCGCGCGCACTGGTTAGCGACGCGAGCCCCTCGCCTTTAACTTCAAAACCCAATTCTTTCACTTCCTCGATTTCTTTGATCATAAGATCGAGGTCTTGCAACGCGACTAAAAATTCGATCTGAGTTTTAATTTTGCCAGACATTAGCTTTTGAGAAGGTTGATGAAATCGGAATAGGTGGATACAGAATGGAATTTATCGCGATGATGCGGTTCACTCAGGACTTCAACCAGACGGCCAAGAATGGGGAGGTAGCGGTTGTTTAACTCTTGCGGTGGCGCCAGCACCATGAAAACCAAATGCACCGGTTTGCCGTCCATTGCCTGCCAGTCCAGGCCGCTTTTGGAGTAGCCGAAGGCAATCATCACCTCCGAGGCCGCGGTGGTGCGCCCGTGCGGAATGGCAATGCCGTGGCCGATGCCGGTGCTACCGAGCTGTTCACGGCGGTGCACCATTTCCAACGCAATGGTTTGATTGCGCAGAAATTTCGCTTCCACAAAACGCTCAACGAGTTCTTCTAAAACGCCTTCCTTCGTCCGGGCGCGTAGTGCGGGAATGAACAGCGACTCATTGAAATAGGAAACCAGTTCAACTTTCTCCATGTCGCCTCCTACGATGTTAACTCTCTACTGCGGTGGGTTGTTCGACCCCGACTTGTCCTGCTAAAGTTTTAAAAGGAAGGTCGGGGCTTTCAGGCGAAGCCTCCCGGTTTTCAGCATTATTTTTTAAAGGAAGAGTCGGGAGAGCTTCTGCAATTACATCACGCAACGCGGGCACCACGAACATGTCATCGAGGTTCATCGTGGCCAACTCGCGCGCTAAAACCTTAATGCGCATGGCCGGATTTAGCGAGCTATTCACAATCATCATGCGCTTCTCTTGGAGCACGCAATAGCCGCCGGCAAAATCGCCCTTTTCGTACCGCAACTGAATGCTTAAACTTTCAACTAACTTTTCTAATCCGGAGAGGATTTCCTCTTCTTTCATACAGGCTCAAAATAAGTTTTGCCGCGCCAGACGGGCCGTCGGGGTTACAATAAATGTTGCAGCTTGCGGCGCTTAATGAGTTCCACCAAATCCTTCACTTCTTGCGCCCGGCTGCGCGGACACAGCAGCAGCGCATCTTCCGTTTCCACAATCATCAAATCTCGCAGGCCAACCGCAGCCACGGTCTTGCCCGGCACATCAATCAAGCAACCGTTGCTGTCCAACAACACGTGTTGGTTGCCGTTGGTCGCATTATATTCCTGGTCTTTCGGCAGCAGCTTGTAAACTTCGTCCCAACTGCCTAAATCATTCCAGCGAAACTGCCCGCGTAACACCAAAACATTTTTGGCTTTTTCCATCACCCCGTAATCAATCGAAATGCTTTTGATCTGTTGATACACACGATCGATGGTGCTGTTCTGCTCCGGCGTTCCCAGCGCCCGCGCAATTTCCCGCAAGCCGTCGTAGTGATGCGGCAGATGCTCTTCCAACTGCGCTAAAATCACCGGCAGGCGCCAAACAAAAATGCCGCTGTTCCAGAGAAAGTCGCCGCTGTCGAGAAAACTTTTGGCGGTTTCCAGATTCGGTTTCTCGGCAAAGGTTTTGACGCGATAGGCGGTCGCAGTGCCGACCGCCACTTTTTCATGGTTGTGCTGGATGTAACCATAGCCGGTGGCGGGATAAGTCGGCTGAATGCCGATGGTAATCAAAACCTCTTTTTCCGCGGCTATCTTTCCCGCATGCAACAGCGTTTCGCAAAAAATCTCATCATCGCCAATGAGATGATCCGCCGGCAACACAACCATAACTTCGTTGGCCGCGCGTTGCTGCAACAAAACCGCACCGAGGCCAATGCAAGCTGCCGTATTTTTCGGCCGCGGCTCAATGATAATGTTTTCTACCGGCAGCATCGTTAACTGCTGAACGATGCCTTCATATTGCACTTGATTACTGATAACAAAAATATTTTCCGTCGGGACCATGGGCAGCAAACGCTGCACGGTGTTTTGCAACATCGTCCCTTCGCCGATGATCGGCAACAATTGTTTGGGACGTCGCTCCCGGCTCTTCGGCCAAAAACGCGTTCCCGCGCCCCCGGCCATAATTACAACGAACATGATGCTATTCCTAAGATGAAAATGCTTGCACTTGCTGCAAAACGTTAAAAGTTATATAAATAACGCTTCAAAATCAAGACTTTTTAAAGATATTTTTCGAAGCGCGAATACTTTTGTATAAATCCTGTAACGTCTTGCGGCTGAATTTTTGGCGAAAACGCCACAACAACGACAGCAGCAATGGTGCGGAGAGATTGCCTTGCAGCAACGCGGGAATGGCGGCGGCCGGAAACTGCGCGAGCAATTTTATTTTTTCATTCCACGCCGCGTCGTCATATTTTGCGAGCCGTTGATTGATTTCATAGCCCCAGGTGAAGAGGTTATCATATTTATGGCGCCAGCTCGCATCAAAGCGCGAGAGGAAATGTGCATCGAAGCGCTGGGCCAGATGAGCGGTCAGTGCCATTTCGCCGGCCATCCGGCCAACCTCTAAAGCAAAACGAATGCCTTCGCCCAGCAAAGTCGAAATCAAACTGCCGGCATCACCAACCACCAATAAACCGGCGGCAGAAGTTTTTTGCAGAGGCGGCGTCGCGGGAATCGTGCCGAGGTGAAACTCGAAAGCAGCGTGCGGCGGCGCTGGATAACCAGCGATTTCTTTTTGCGCCAATATGTGATTGAGCAGATATCGAGGTTCGGCGTTGGTATCGGGATGAATGACACCTATTCCAATACGCACTCTTAAATCGCCATGCGGAAAAACCCAGCCGTAGCCCTGCGGCGCCAGCGCACCGAAGAGTAAGGCAATCGTATCCGTCGGCCAATCCGGCCAATACACATCGTATTCGGCGCCTAAGCCATAACGCGCCAGCGGCCCGCGCAAACGCATTTGTTGCGCCAACACGCCGGCGATGCCGGTGGCGTCGATCAGCAGCGGCGCAAAAAAATTGCCGTGCTGCCGCACCGCTAAACCAATGGGCTGCTCGTCTTGCACGATGGCGCGTTCCACGGCAGCGCTTGGAAAAATATGCGCGCCGGCTTGTGCCGCCTGCGCCGCGAGAAACTGATACAACCCACGCACATCTAAAATGCAACTCACCGGCGGCTCATAAGAAAAACTCGCCGTCGCTTGCGATGCGATAAATTTACCGGTGCGAATCGGATGCATGAAACGTTCCGGCACGCCCAGCGCGCCCAATTCTGCGATCCAACTGCCGCCGCTGGTGTGAATCGGATAGCCGATTTCTTTGCTGCGCTCAAAAACCGCCACGCGTAAACCACCGCGCGCTGCAGCAATGGCAGCACTTAATCCGGCCGGCCCGGCGCCGGCAATGAGTACGTCGTAATTATTTTTTTGCGGCATAACCAAGAAAAATTCGCGCGCGGCAATTGAAAATCGGCGCTAAAAATAATTGGCCGAAACTCGCCCCGGCTGCGAGGTTTCGGCCAAAACTATTTTAACCACAACTGAAATTTTAAAATCACTGCCGCACGACGATTACAAATTTGCTTCCAATTTCTCTTTTAGTTTTTGCTTCGGCACCGCGCCGACAATTTTGTCGACCACCTGGCCGTTCTTAAAAAAAAGCAGGGTAGGAATACTGCGAACGTCGTAGGCGCCGGAGGTTTGATAATTGCTGTCAACGTCGAGCTTGACAACCTTCGCGCGGCCTTCGTATTCCTTCGCCAATTCCGCCACTGTCGGCGCAATCATCTTGCACGGGCCACACCATTCCGCCCAAAAATCCACCATGACCGGCAGCTTGGAATCTAAAACTTCATCTTTAAAAGAAACATCGGTTACTTCGAGAGCCATTGGTTTCTCCTTATATACAAAATCAACTGGTAAATTCTTTGTCAGCTTGTTATTTACAAAATAACGAGCTTTCGCCAAAAATTCAAGCGATTTCTTTCGTCTTTATTAAACATTCTTAGTGTGATTTCATTTCATCGGAATTTGCTCCTTATTGGGTGCGCTCCATGGTTAAAATCAGTTTGGAGTTTCAACCGCTTTCATCACCGCATTATGCAATTTCGCGCGAAACGGCAGCAGTTTCTGATTATTGCGCGTCGGATGCACGCGATTGGAGAGCAGAATGACGAACATATTTTTCTCCGGATCGGTCCACAGCGACGTGCCCGTGAAACCCGTATGGCCGAAAGCGCGGGGGCTCATCATGCTGCCGGCGGAATTTTTTCCATCGGCAGTGTCCCAACCGAGGCCACGGCTGCTGCCGCTAACGACATTTTGCCGCGAGGTGAACAGGGTAATGGTTTCCGGCTTCAATAAGCGGCCGCCATCATAGGCGCCGTTGTTAAGCAACATAAATAAAAAGGTCGCCAAATCCCGCGCTGTCGAAAATAAACCCGCGTGGCCGGAGACGCCGCCGAGCGCGAATGCGTTCTCATCGTGAACTTGCCCGTGTACCATGCGGCCGCGCCACGAGTCGAACTCCGTCGGTGGAATGCGCGCGAGAAATTGCGGCGGCGGATTATAAAACGTCTCACTCATTTTCAGCGGTGTAAAAATTTGCTCGCGACAAAAGACATCGAGCGCTTGTCCAGAAAGCTTCTCAACAATTTTGCCCATGAGAATAATGCCCAGATCCGAATAAACTGTTTTCGTGCCGACCGGATTTTCCAGCGCTTCATTTAAAATGGTTTTAACAATTTCACCCGGCGCGTGAAATTCAAGAAAGTAGCGGCGATACGCCATTAACCCCGAGCTATGCGTTAGCAAATGGCGAATGGTGATCTTTTCTTTGCCCGCGCCGGCAAACTCCGGCAAATATTTTTGCGCCGGCGCATCGAGATCGAGTAGGCCGCGCTCGTAAAGCAGCATACACGCCGTGGTTGTGGCAACGCATTTGGTTACCGACGCCATATCGAAAATTCCGTTGAGCGGCATCGAGCGATTAAATTCATTGTAACCCATTTTGCCGAACGCTTCATTCATCACGATCAGGCCATTGCGCGCGACCAATAAAACCGCGCCGGGGAAAACCGAATCGCGTACCGCGGTTTGCATCAGTAAACGAACAGAATCTAACTGACTCGCATTCATTCCCGCCTCGTTAGGAAAACCGACCCGCAAATGGAAATTCGTCATCGGTGGGGCCGTGGCCGGCGCCACATTTTTCGCGGTTAAATTCAGCCCCGCCCCGCGCTCGAAATAGCCAGGAATGGTGATGGGTGATTTTCCTGAAATTTCAGAGGCGCCAACGAGCGCGCGCGCTGCGGCGGTTTCTAAAAGTTCTCCGGTGCCAAAAGTTGCCAGATACGCCGCCGCATTTTGCACTTGCGAATAAATATAGGGATTGCCAATACTCACGACTACCGCTGGAACGCCGGTAGCGAATAATGAATCGGCCCATGGTTGCAAATTCGCTGGCAAACCAATATCGCCCTTCCAAGAACGCAGCGGCGTGTACACCGGCCAGATTTGGGCTCGCGCCCGGCGTACTGTTTTTAAAATTTCGGTGAATTGCGCCGGCGTTGATTCCGGCGTGAGCAAATGCTTTTCTATATTTTTAACATAACGCTCTAACTCACGCGCCAAAGGATTTGCGCCACGTAATCGTGCTTCATCCCAAAGTTCGATCACGGCGATACGCCCGGTGTCGACCGGAGCAAGCGGCAGAATGTTATTTTCATTTTTAAACAGCGTAATCGCGCGGCCAGCAGCAATGGTGGCCGCGTTTTTCGCAGCGATTGTTGCGAAACGAGTCGAGAGCGAATCGGGATTCACCCAACGTTGCTGATCTAAATTGATTTTGGCTTTGCTTTGCAGAATCCGCCGCGCTGACGCCTCGATCCGCGCGATGGAGATTTCACCGTTCTGCACGCGTTTCTCTAATTCCGCGATCATTTCCGGAATGTTTTCCTGCACGAGAATAACGTCGACGCCGGCTTTTACCGCCTGTACCGTTGCAAACGCCTCGGTGTAATTGCGCGACATTGCCCACATACGCATCGCGTCCGTTATCACGACGCCTTCAAAGCCAAGGCGTTGGCGCAGCAATCCCGTAATGATTTCCGGCGAGAGTGTCGCCGGGTCATAAGGATTCATCGTCACGCCGCGCACATTGATGTGAGCCGTCATAACAAAATCCACGCCCGTGGCGATGGCGCGCCGAAACGGTTGCAGTTCAATCTGCTCCAAACGCGCACTGTCTGCCGGAACATATGCGAGTTCAATATGCGAATCTTGCGCGGTGTCACCGTGGCCGGGGAAATGTTTCGCCGTGGCGAGCGCGCCGCCGGCATGGCAACCGCGAATGAACGCCTCGGTAAATAGCGCCACGGTTTCCGGGTCTTCGCCAAACGAGCGCGTGTTGATGATGGGATTTAACGGGTTGTTGTTGACATCGGCCACCGGCGCGAAAATGAGATTCAAACCGAGACGCCGCGCTTCGCGTGCCGTATGCCAGCCCATTTGATACGCCATCTGCGGGTCAGTTGTCGCTGCAATCGCCATGTTCGGCGGAAAAGTCGTGCCGCCGAAACGCGCGACGCCATTTTCGAGGTCAGCGGTAAAAATTAATGGAAACTTGGCGAGTTTTTGCAAATGATTGGTCATGTAGGCCGTCGCATACGGCTCGCCGCGCCAAAGATGCACGCCGCCAATGTGATGTGTTTGCACGAGCGTGACAATTTTTTGCCACGCCGGATCATCATCCGGTTTAAAATTTGTATCGAGATGATAAAAAAACATCTGGCCGATTTTTTCGCGCAGCGTCATTTGTGCAAGCGTTTTTTCCACCCACGGGTTGGTCGATTTTGAATTGATGAAGTGCTTTTGAGTTGCGGTGTTGCAGGAGAAGAGTAGACAACAGAACAGAATTAGAAGTTTTTGCATGTGAAGGTTTCCTTGTGAAATGCCATTCTGCCGCAGCGGGATATTGTTTCTAACGAGTGCTTTGTTGCATTAATTTATAAAAATGTCACCCCGAGCGAAGTCGAGGGGTGTGTCATGGTTCGACTCCGCTCACCATGACAAATTCAAATTAAGGTAACAGTGCACTATAACTGTGCTTGTGGTTGAACAGGATTCCTACGGAATGACATGAAAAAAACAGCAACAGTATCGAGCTACGAGCGACCAGCCTCACTCCCATTTGCTCAAATAAAAATTTTGTGGATCAGCAACTTCATCATATCCTTCCAAAGTCATGCGCAAGTCGCTGTGAAAGACTTTGAAGCCCGTGGCAATAAGTTCGCGATAAGCCCGCAGGTAACGCGTGGGAGTGCGGAAACTAATAATGTCAAGATTATGGCGCATCGCAAAGGCAAAAAGATGCGGCAAAATTTCCGCCACCGAAAGCGAGGTGTCCATCAGCGTAAAAACTATTTTCATATAACGCGACACTTCATCTTCAGAATACGTTTTGACATGCGCGATAAATCCGGCCAGCACTTCGTGACCGCGCCGCACCAAAATGGTATCGCCATAATCAAATTGCTGCGTCACTTCAATTTCCGGCCGAATCGAGAGATGCGGATCGAGGCGTCGCGCTAATTTTTCAACCCCGGCCAGCAACGCTTTGCGCTCCGCCGGCGCCGCCTCGTTGTAACACAAAACTTCATAATCTGCCGGAAACGGCGCTTCGGGTTGGCGCGGCACGGCTTGAATTAAATCGACGGTAAGGTGGCGCGGCAGAAAACCGAGTTGCGTGTAGAAACCGATGTTGTACGCACTTCGCGGCATGGTTTCGAGGCCGATGACACGCGCACCGTTCCGTTGCAAGGTTTCAATCGTTTTGACCATGAGCTGCTGGCCAAGTTTTTTGCCCTGATGCGCGGGAATGATGCTCACCGGCCCGATCCAGGCCACTTCGCCCCACAATCGCGAAAACGCGTAACCGACGAGGCCATTGGCGTCATCAATCACGAAACAACCGTTGGGAAAAACGGCGAGATACATTTCTAAAAAAGAAAGATGGCACAACGGCACCCGTGAGGTTTTGAAGCCATCGCTAATGCGGGCCGCGGTAAAAGCTTTGGCGAGCACACGATTTACCGCCGGTAAATCGTTGCGCTGCATGAGACGGAAGCGGTATTCGATCATTGAATGCTCAT
>CAYZFF010000038.1:15346-20144 GCA_964477305.1 uncultured Cytophagia bacterium | reverse complement strand
TGAAATCTAAATTGACCAATGCTGGCGCTTGCCGACGGCGGAACCTTTTCGCGGGCGGATGGTAAAAGGAATTAAATTGGATGTGGACGAAGACGAGGCGATATGCTAAAACTTGATGCTGCAGAACGCCGGGAAAAAATCGTGAAAAATTCTCTTGACTTTTACCGCCAGCATCACTAATATTGCTTACCATCACATCTTTCTGATCTTTGTCTCTTGCGAGTCGAAATTCAATGCGGATTTCGACTTTTTTTTTCTTAAGAAACATGACAAGTTGACGTGTGCGAAGAACTTCCTTCTGCCATGCAGGTTGACATGACGCGAGAGGCATCACCTCACGAATCGTTCTCACAGGCAGAATAAGTTTACGTCGCACGATGTAAATGGGGAAGGCTGTTCTGCTACTTCTCAATTTATGGCTGCGCCAAGCGTTACGGTGAAACAAGGCTTGATGAGGGAGTAGGGTTGATAAGCTATCCGTAATCTACCGCGGCGCTGCCGTACAGGTGGTTGATTTTTTTCCAGTAGAAAAGTTCTTCGGCAATACCACGGATTCGGTTGCCTGAGCAGTTAGCGACATCCGTTCGAGTGGTGCAGCAATTGCATTACAATAGTTCAAACCGTACACACAATGGTGTCAGAGCGGCACCTTTTTGTTGAGTGCATGAAAATTTGTCAAATGGAGGTATAAGATGGACGAGAAATCTCCGGTGGCATCTAATAACATCATCAATCTTATTGGTAACTTGCAAGACGTGCAAGGGTATCGCGAGTTGCATTGGGAAGGTGGCCTGGCTGAATATTTGGATATTGTCAAAGCCAACCCGAAGGTGGCACGCAATGCCTTTCAGCGTGTGCATGATATGATTCTCAGTTACGGCACTGAGGAGATTACCGAGCATAAAGAAAAACTTATCCGTTACAAATTTTTCTCTGATCCTGTTGACAATGGCCGCGACGCAGTTTATGGCCTCGAACGTTCACTCATGAAATTTGTGAGTCTCTTTAAATCTGCGGCAAAAGGCTACGGCACTGAGAAACGGGTGTTCCTGTTGCATGGCCCGGTCGGTTCCGCGAAGAGCACAATTGCGCGCCTGCTGAAGAAGGGCTTGGAGGCGTATTCGGCAACGAAAGATGGCGCGTTGTTCAGCTACGCTTGGCGACAAGAGCATAATGGGCAAGTTACTTGGGCAAATTGTCCGATGCACGAAGATCCGCTGCATTTGATTCCCGAACAATTTCGCAGCCGGGTTTTGGATGAATTGAATAAAGATCGCCCGCAAGACGATCACGTTCGCATCGTCGGCGAGTTGTGCCCGTTTTGCCGGCAAACGTTTCGCGAGTTGTTGAGCAAATTCGACGGCGACTGGACAAAAGTGATCGGCGAAGTTACCGTCCGCCGTTTGTTGCTTTCAGAGAAAGATCGCATCGGTATCGGGACTTTCCAGCCGAAGGATGAAAAAAACCAAGATTCGACGGAATTGACCGGCGACATCAATTATCGTAAGATTGCGGAATATGGCTCGGATTCTGATCCGCGTGCCTTCAATTTTGACGGCGAGTTTAATATTGCCAATCGCGGCTTGGTGGAATTTATCGAGGTGCTGAAACTCGATGTCGCGTTTTTGTATGATTTGCTCGGCGCCTCGCAGGAACATAAAGTCAAGCCGAAAAAATTTGCGCAAACCGATATTGACGAAGTGATCATCGGCCACACCAACGAGCCGGAATATAAGAAATTGCAATCGAACGAATTCATGGAAGCGCTCCGTGACCGCACGGTGCGCGTCGACATTCCGTACATCACCAAGTTGACGGAAGAAATTAAAATTTACGAAAAAGACTATAATTCCGGTCGCATCAAAGGCAAACATATTGCGCCGCATACGATTGAGATGGCGGCGATGTGGGCGGTATTAACGCGCCTGGAGGAGCCGAAGAAAGCGCAACTGACGCTGTTGCAGAAATTAAAATTGTACAACGGCAAAACCCTCGCCGGTTTTACTGAAGACAATATCAAAGAATTGCGCGCCGACGCCGAGCGCGAAGGCATGGAAGGCATTTCGCCGCGTTACATTCAAGACAAAATTTCCAACGCGCTGGTGAGCGACAAGGGTGAAGGCTGCGTGAATCCGTTTATGGTGATCAATGAGTTGGAATCCGGCTTGAAGCATCACTCACTGATTTCCAGTGATGAGCAACGCAAGCGTTATAAAGAACTGCTCGCGGTGGTAAAAGAAGAATATGAAGATGTGGTCAAAAATGAAGTTCAGCGCGCCATCGCGGCGGATGAAGATGCGTTGAAACGGCTGTGCGGCAATTACATCGATAATGTCAAAGCTTACACGCAGCGCGAGAAAGTGAAAAACAAATACACCGGCGCGAACGAAGATCCCGACGAACGCCTGATGCGCTCGATTGAAGAGAAGATTGACATCCCCGAAAGCCGCAAAGATGATTTTCGCCGCGAGGTGATGAATTACATCGGCGCCCTGGCGCTTGAAGGCAAAATGTTTGACTACAAAAGCAACGAGCGTTTGCAAAAAGCTCTCGAGTTGAAGCTGTTTGAAGACCAGAAGGACACGATCAAACTCACGAGTTTGATCTCCAGTGTCGTCGACAAGGAAACGCAGGAAAAGATCGACGTGGTGAAATCGCGCATGACGAAATATTACGGCTATTGCGACATTTGCTCGACCGACGTGCTCAACTACGTCGCCAGCATCTTCGCGCGCGGCGATGTGAAGCAGCAGATGCGGCGATAGCGTGAAGTGCTTTTGGCCTCGAAAACAAGTTAATCTTGAAGTTTTAAAAACCACTAAGAATTGGGCTTTACTCGTGTCTTGGTGCCTTAGCGGTTATATTGGGTTGCAGCGCGATAGTTTGATTTTATAGAAAAATACGCATGGTCAAACGCATCGAAAAAGATCACAGCCGGTTTCGGCAGATTATTCGCGGCAAGATTAAACGGGAGTTGCGCAAATATATCACGCGCGGTGAGTTGATCGGCAAAAAGGGCAAAGAGCTGGTGAGCATTCCGGTGCCGCAAATCAGCTTGCCGCATTTTCGCTACTCATCTAAAAACAGTGGTGGCGTTGGGCAGGGCGAGGGCGACGTTGGCACGCCGATTGGCCGCGGCGATGATGGCGACGGAACGGGCCAAGCCGGTGAGTCGCCAGGCGATCATCTGCTCGAAGTCGATGTCTCGCTCGAAGAACTCGCACAAATGTTGGGCGAAGAGTTGGAGTTGCCGAGCATTGCAGCGAAGGGCAAAAAGAACATTGTGAGCGATAAAGATCGCTACACCGGCATCAGCCGCAGCGGGCCGGAGTCATTGCGGCATTTCAAGCGCACCTATAAAGAAGCGTTGCGGCGGCATATCATCAGCCAAACGTATGATCCGGATAATCCCATCATTGTGCCGTTTCGCGAAGATCGGCGCTACCGCACGTGGAAAACGCAGCAATACCCGGAAGCGAATGCGGTGATCATTTATATGATGGATGTTTCCGGCTCGATGGGGGATGAGCAAAAGGAGATTGTCCGCATTGAATCTTTTTGGATCGACACGTGGCTCAAATATCAGTACAAAAATATTACGACGCGATACATCATTCACGACGCCGTCGCGCGCGAAGTCGATCAGGAAACGTTTTATCACACGCGCGAAAGCGGCGGCACGATCATTTCCTCCGCTTACAAGCTGGCGAATCTAATGATTGACGCCGACTACAACCCGGCGGAATGGAATATTTATCTCTTTCATTTTTCCGACGGCGACAACTGGGGGGAGATTGATACCGACGAATGTATTTCGATCATTGAAGAGAAGCTGGTGCCGAAGGCGAATCTTTTTTGTTACGGCCAGGTCGAAAGCCCTTACGGCAGCGGCCAGTTTATCCGCGATTTGGAAGATTATTTTGAGAATGAAGATAAACTCATTCTCTCCGAAATCGCCGACAAAGAAGCGATTTATCAATCGATTAAAGATTTTTTAGGTAAGGGGAAGTAACACCGAACGAAAATTTTTGGTATGGCTACTGCGGATATTATTCATGGCGCTGTAAAAAATGCGCTGATTAAAGATGGTTGGTCAATCACGCATGATCCGTATGTCATCAAGTATGAAGAGGTGACTCTATTTGCGGATATTGGCGCCGAACGAGCCATTGCGGCGGAGTTGGCGGATATTAAAATTATTGTTGAAGTCAAAAGTTTTGTTGGGCGTTCGCCGATTCAAGACATAAAAATTGCTTTGGGGCAATACGATCTGTATCAAGGTTTTTTGGAAATTTTAGCTCCCGCGCGCAAACTTTATTTGGCCATTAGCAAAAAAATTTATGAGACTTTGTTTGAACAAAAGGCCATTCAATTGATCGTTCAACGATACAAGCTGCCTTTGCTCGTCGTCGACATAGAAAAAGAGGAGATCGTGAAATGGACAAAACCGCCAAATATCGGCAGTTGATTAAAAGCATACTAACCCGATATGCTGGGTTGGTTTCCAAGCAACCGGAGTTGGACGTAGAGCCGCATCTCATTTTCGACGAAGAACGCGATGAATATCTCTGGGTGCAAACCGGTTGGTCAAATCAGCATCGCACGCATGGCGTGACGCTGCACATCCGGCTGCGCGATGGCAAAATTTGGATTGAACAAGACTGGACGGAAGATGGCATCGCCACCGATCTGCTAAAAGCCGGAGTTCCCAATGAAGATATTGTCTTGGCCTTCTATGAGCCTGAAACTCGTTCAATGACGGAGTTTGCGATTGCTTAATGAATTTTTTCCGAAATAA
>CAYZFF010000038.1:1248-15246 GCA_964477305.1 uncultured Cytophagia bacterium | reverse complement strand
ACTGCACTGGGATGAAATAGACGAGGACATCAGCGTCGAATACCTATTGTTAGGCATGACGGATCGCACACGCCCGAAAACAGAATATCAACTTTCTGAAGTTGAATAAGATTGAAAAGCGAAGATTGAATTTTGCGATTATCAATCTTCTATCGTCAATTCTCGATTGCGAATTTACTGAAACGAGCACAACACACCATGAGTCTGACTGCCGAGCTTTCTGCATTCCGTGACGAAATCAAAAGTTATGCCCGCGAATACGGCCTCGATTTTTATGAAACCGTTTTTGAGATGCTTGAATTTGACGAGCTGAACGAGGTCGCCAGTTACGGCGGCTTTCCGACGCGCTATCCGCATTGGCGGCATGGCATGGAATATGAAGAACTGTCGAAGAGTTATTCGTATGGGCTTTCCAAGATTTACGAGATGGTGATCAACAACGATCCGTGTTATGCGTATTTGATGAAGTGCAATAACATGGTCGATCAAAAATTGGTGATGGCGCATGTGTACGGCCACTGCGATTTTTTTAAAAACAATCTCTGGTTCTCGAAGACCAATCGCAAGATGATGGACGAGATGGCGAACCACGCGACGCGCATTCGCCGCTACGCGGAAAAATTCGGCGAAGACAAAGTGGAAGATTTCGTCGATGTTTGTCTTTCCGTCGAAAACCTGATTGATCCGCATTCGCAATTTCTTGAGAAGCCGGAAGAACAATCCGAAGCCCAGCAACAAGATGTTGAAGAGTCTATTGAAGCCGGCCTGCGCCTAAAAAGTGAAAAAGATTATATGGACGACTTCATCAATCCGCGCGCAGTGATTGAGCGGCAGCGCAAACAGGAAGAAGAGAAGGCCAAAAATAAATTTCGCAAAATCCCGGAAAAACCGGAGCGTGATGTTCTGCAATTTCTCATTGACTACGCGCCGCTGCAAAAATGGCAGCAGGACATTTTATCGATTGTGCGGGAAGAGTCGTATTATTTTGCTCCGCAGGCACAAACCAAAATTATGAACGAAGGGTGGGCGAGTTACTGGCACTCAAAAATCATGACGACGCGCGTGCTCACCGACGCCGAGGTGATTGATTACGCCGATCATCACTCCGGCACGATGTTCACACAACCGGGCCGCATCAATCCGTACAAGCTCGGCATCGAGCTGCTGCGCGACATTGAGGACCGCTGGAACAAAGGCAAATTCGGCAAGGACTACGAAGAATGCGACGACTATGAAGTGAAGAGAGCTTGGGATAAACAACTTGGCCTCGGACGGCAGAAGATTTTTGAAGTGCGGAAGATGTACAATGATGTCATGTTCATCGACGCCTTTCTGACGCCGGAGTTTTGCCGCGAGCATAAGATGTTCGTGTACGAATACAATGAGCGCAATAATTTTTACGAAATCAGCGAGCGCGAATTCAAAGCGATCAAGCAAAAACTGTTGTTCATGTTAACGAACTGGGGGCAGCCGTTCATTTATGTGGAAGAAAGTAATTATCGCAATCGGGGCGAGTTGTATTTGCGCCATCGCCACGAGGGCATCGACCTGAAACTGGATGAGGCGCGGGACACGTTAAAAAATCTTTCGGCCATTTGGACACGCCCGGTTCATCTGGAAACGATGGTGGATGAAACCAAAACGTTGTTGAGTTTGGACGGTGATGATTTCAAAGAAACGGAAATCGACTAACCTTTTAATTGGAGTTGCTGCCATGAACCTCGGACAGAAATTTCTGGAAACGCTGCACACCGTGCGCCGGACGGAAAATTTACCGGAAGCCGATCAGGACAACGGTTACGTGGTTGAGGCGGAGATGGACAGCATGCGCGTGACCGCAGAGCTTCAAGATTTTGATAAATTCAGTTGCATCGTCAAGACCCTTGCGGTTCGGCGAGCACAAGCGCCGCCGGCAAATGTTGAGTTGAAAGAATTGCTGCGCCGCCAGGCCGCGGAGTGCGAGCGCCGCATTTCTTATTTGCTGGAAAATTTTCGTTTGGTGGAAATGGATGAGGCGAATTACCTCGCGCAGGTGCGCAGTGCGGTGCCGCATCAAAAGCGCGATGAGAAGTTTTACTACGAGATACTGTTACAATATGGCCTCGGCGCGACTTTCACGCGCTATCGGAAGGCGCTTCGCAACGAAGGCCGTGAGTTGGCGCCTTGCCACTTAACGCACGAAATGCTCGAACGCCTGGTAGATGATTTATCGGCGACGTTACGATTGAATTAAAGACTCGCGTCTAAATTTCGTTAAGGTTGTAATGTGTTCTTTTTATCGGACCCCGCTACGGCGGGGTTTTTTTATTGTTTATTTTTACAAAACTGAGAAGTTGTGTTGATTTACCATATCCCCCAAATGGGTCATTGAGTTTCTTTCCCACCATGTTAAATTTTAATGTGCTTGCAACTAAACTTCACACAGCACCGTCTAATCAGGTACACTTTTTTCGCATCCGGTTATTCTAAAAATTAGAAAAATAAAAGTCGATTTCCAGCAAAACTGCAGCGCTTCGAGATAACAGCCGAGGCGTTGGGATATTTTTCATCACACGGTTAACTTGAGCGCCGTCCGCTCGGCAAACGAAAGGCAAGGTATGATCACAGTTGCTATCGTTGAAGATGACACCGATATCCGTGAAAGTTTGGCTTTACTCATCAATGGCACGCCGGGTTTCAATTGCATCAGCACATATTGCGATGGCGAAACTGCGCTCGATGGGATCGTGGATGATCCGCCGGACGTGGTGTTGATGGATTTGGGATTGCCCGGGATGTCCGGCATCGAAGGCATTCGCCTTTTAAAAGAGCAGCTCGATGAAATTAGTTTGTTGGTTTTGACTGTTCACGACGAAAGCAAGCTGGTTTTTGAAGCGTTGTGTGCCGGCGCGTGCGGTTATCTGTTAAAAGAAACACCGCCGGCGAAATTACTCGAAGCCATCCGCGAGACGCACGACGGCGGCGCACCGATGAGTACACAAATCGCCCGCATGGTTGTCGGCTCGTTTCGCACCAACCCCCACGCCGCGCTCACGCAACGCGAAACCGAAGTGCTGGAGCAACTGTGTAAAGGCAAGAGTTATAAAATGATTGCAGATACTTTGTTTATCAGCGAAGAAACCGTTCGCCGGCATATTAAACATATTTATAAAAAGCTGCAAGTCGGCTCTAAATCGGAAGCGGTGGCAAAAGCATTAAAAGAGAAGTTGGTTTATGCGCCGTAATTGCGACTACGAATTAAATTCTTGTTGGCAATCAATCGTGTTGCAATGCAAAACAATTTTGGGCAAAATTGTTGAAGTGTTGTAATCATTGCTCCCCCTGGCCTCATCGTACCCCATTCGTGGCATCGTGTTATTTCACACGCATTGCAAACTCACTGCAAAATCCCCCCTCCAGGTTATAGAATAAGACCCACCCAATCCGTATCTTGACTTTATAAGTTTTGCCACAACTTTAAGGGAGTGGATCATGAGCCACGTACTCATCATCGAAGATGATCCGAACACGCTTTCTGGTTTGCAAGATCTGCTGCAACAGGAAGGCTATCGGGTCAATGGGGTCACGCGTGGACAACAAGCCATTCAAGCGATTCTGGCCAAATCGATTGATATCGTTATTTGTGATTATAATTTGCCTGACATCAATGGGTTGCAGCTTTGCCGCCAAATGCGGCATTTGCAACCACAGCTCAAGCTGCTGCTGGTGACGGCCCATAGTAATCACGAAATTACAACCGCGGCTCACGAATGCCGAATCACCAAAACTTTTTCCAAACCGCTCGACATTGAGGCGTTGCTGGAAAAACTGGCCACATTGTCGTCTTGGCTGAATTATTCTCCTGAGCCTGTGGCCCGGGCTTGAACTTTTTGCGTCCGGACGGCTGTTGCGCGGTTCTTATATAAAAATTGCTGAATTGCCACAGCTCCGACGCCGTCCGGACGCCATCGCTTTCGCTACGTCTTCATTTTTATAATTCCTAAACCATTCACCCCGTGTGCAATGCTTTAATTGCTACGCCGCGGCATTGTTTTGCCGCGGCGAAAGTCTTGCACGCCCAAACCTTTTGAAGGAGGGTCGTACATGCATGTTAAAACAACGCTGGCCGGAATGCTGCTGTTACTGGCAGCCATTTGGCTGATGGGTTGTGCGGATGTGCCCTCGACCGGACCCACACCTCCCAATTTGATTTCAGAGTTCCGCTTTGTACACGCGGCCGGAGATGTCGGTAACGTCGGGATCGCGGTTGATGGCGCATCGGTTGGGAACATTGCTTTTAAAGGCATCGTTCCTTACAGCCAGTATCCCTCAGGCTCGCGGCTTGCGGTGCTCAGCACCGGCGATTCCTTATTGGTTGCGATGGAATCGTACAAGCGCGGCACGGTCGTCATTTTGCCGAAAACTGGCCCGGTTCGGGAGTTCATCAAATTGTTCGAGCGCCGGGTTTTTGACCCCGTTAACACGAACAACGCGCTGCTGCGCATTGTTCACGCCGCGGAAGCTCCAGAGGTTTTTGTAAAAATTGTCGGCGCCACGCGAACCGTGCGGTTGAACAATGCCGCATATAAAAGCGCTTCGAGTTATCTCGAATTGCCGGTTGGCAATTACACGGTTACGGTTGCGGCGGCGAGCGACACGAACACTGTTTTGACCAGCACCACTTTGAGCGCGACCAACAAGCGCCAAACCAGTGTGATCCTGGGCAGCGCCAGCGCGGGTACATTGGCGTTTGCAAATCTTGCTGATGATTAAGATGATCAGCGGTTGGATAATCTTAAAATTTATTTGAGAGGAAACCATGAAACGAAATTTTTTCGCACTGTGGATGTCGGTTTTACTGCTTCCGGCGTTGTTATTGGCGGGAACCTCCGGAAAGATTAAAGGCAAAGTCACCGACCGCGACTCCGGCGAACCGTTGCCGGGAGCGAATGTCGTTGTGGTCGGCACGACACTGGGCGCGGCCTCGGATTTTAACGGCGAGTTTGTCATTCTCAATGTGCCCGCCGGCATTTATACCGTGAAAGCGACTTTTGTCGGCTATCAGGAAGTCAACATCGCCAATCTCCGCGTGATTGCCGATTTGACGACGGAATCTAATTTTAAAATGCCCTCGGCCGCAGTGGAAGTCGGCGAAGTGAATATCATTGCTGAAAAACCGTTGGTGAATAAGAACGCCACCAATGCCGTTCGCATTGCCAGCGCCGAAGATATTCAAAACCTGCCGGTCCGTGGGGTCGGCGCCGTGATTGCTCTGCAGCCCGGCGTGGTGGTGCAAAACGGTTTGTTGTTTATTCGCGGTGGCCGCAATGACGAGGTTGGTTTCTACCTTGAAGGCGCGGATGCGCGCGATGCCAACACCGGCAACAATGCAATTAACGTCATTCCAGAAGCGTTGGAAGAATTGCAGATTCAGGCGGGTGGTTTTAATGCCGAATTTGGCGGCGCCAACGCCGGTATTGTGCGGCAAACCTTGAAATCCGGTAGCAAAGATTATCATTTTTCCTTTCAGGGAGAAACCGATAATTTTTCCGGCGCCGGGGAAAAACTTTTTAATACGTATTCGTACGGGCGTACGGATTTAACCGCCACCTTAAGCGGCCCGGTGCCGATGACCAACGATCGGATGCGTTTCTTTATCGCCGGCCAAAATATTTTTGATCGCGACCGCGTGGCGCAATTTTGGCAGGGTTTCGATTTCAATCACGCGCCGACCTATGTGGATGAACACAATTTCCCGTTGGTTTTCACGAACAACAGCGGCGATCCTTTGGAAGCGATGGTCCAACAAAAAGGCATTCACATGCGCGACGGCCTTTTGCCGAATACCGCACGCCAGCAATGGACCGGCAACGGCACGTTGGTGTACGATGCGAACCCCATTATCTTGCGCGTCGGCGGATCGTTGAGCTTCCAGCGCCAGGACGGCATCGGCGGTTTTCCCAATTATCCGGCCAACATCTTTAACCTGGATCGCACCCGCCAGGATGAGTTGAGTTCGGGCTTGGCAAATTTAAAATTCACGCATTTGCTGGGCACGCGCTCGTTCTATGAAGTCAATGTCAATTACTTTGACCGGCGCGCCGCAGCTTTTGACCCGGTGTTCAAACATAATTTCTGGGCGTATTGGGACAGCACCGCGAACGCGCAAGAGGGAATTCAGTTTTATAGTTGGGAGAATCCCAGTTTGTGGCGCGGCGGCAATACGTTCGACATTAACGGTTTTGATTTCAACGCGCCCGGCTTTCCTTCCGGTGGGCAAGTGGTGGCTTATAACAAAAGCAAGCGTACCTATATCGGCGGATCATTGGCTTTTACCACCCAGTATCGCTCGCACGAGATTAAATTCGGCGGTAATTTCGAACGGTGGACCGCCCGCAATTTAAGCTTATCCCCGCGCTCGCAATTTGTGGCCGCGTTGAATAATCCGGATATTTTCCGCCGCGCTTTGGCCGGTGACCCGGAGGCACTCGGCTCTTTCCTGGTGGCGGAAGGTACGCAGCAGATTTTCACTTATGGTTATGATCCCTTCGGCAATGAGAATAACGCTGCTGGCCCCGATGGCCCGCGGCACCCGCAATATTACTCCGGTTATCTGCAGGATCGCTTTGAAGTTTCCGATTTAGTGATCAACCTCGGCGTGCGTTTGGATGTATTCGACAACGACGATTTTATTTTCCGCGATGCGAACAACCCGCCGTGGGATCGCACCAATCATGGTCTCTTTTTGGATCAACTGGTGAAGAAAGAGGCTGATGTCGAATTCAGCCCGCGCTTGGGTTTGGCTTTTCCGGTGACGGATCGCACGGTTTTTCATTTGCAATACGGCAAATTCGTGCAAGCGCCTTCCTTTGGGAATATTTACAACGGTTCGACGTGGTATGACGCCATTTTCACCGGCGGCACCTCTTTTCAAGCCGGTTTGATTGGCGTCGGATTGGATCCGCAAAAAACCACGCAGTATGAAATTGGCTTCAATCAACAATTTTCCGAAAATGCCGCTTTTGACGTCACCCTGTTCTATAAGAATATTGACGGCCAATTGCAGACTGCGAAGGTAATCACCGATCCGACCTCGCAGGCTTCTTCTTACAACGTGTTGATCAACGGCGATTTTGCCACCACTTCAGGTTTGGAATTATCGATGAACCTGCGGCGCACGAATCGGATCGCGGCACAAGCGAATTATACCTATTCGCGTTCGTTAGGCACGGGTTCGGTTCCCAACAGCGCCATTGCGGGTATCGAGTTGGGCCAGGAATTGCCGACGCTCATTTCACCGTTGGATTTCAATCGGCCCCATCGCGGTTCGATCAATTTTGATTATCGTTTTGGCAAAGGCGATGGTGGCCGGCTTCTCGAACGCACCGGCTTGAATTTACTCATGACGTTCTCCAGCGGCCATCCCTTTACCGCTTCCACCGGCGATTTCGGCCAGCAGGATGTTTCGCTCGCCGGCGAAATCACCGATCCGCGTTCGCAACGGCCGCTGCAAAGTATCAATGGCTCGCTCACGCCGTGGAACACGCAATTGGGCCTCCGTTTGGACCGCTCGGTTGATATGGGCCCGTTTGAAACCAATTTTTACTTAAGCGTGCAGAATTTGACCAATCGGCAAAACGTGGTCAATGTTTATAATCGCACGGGCAACGCGTTTAACGACGGTTTCCTGGACGATGAAGCGTTGAGCCGCGCCATCGTGCAGGCCAATGGCGGTGCAGCGTATGTCGCAATGCATCGCGCCATCAACTTGAACGGCAACGGGATCAACTATTCCCGCAACACCGGCAACGCTTTGTTGGGACAACCGCGCACGATTCGTTTCGGCGCGCGCGTACAGTTTTAATGAAGCAATAAATTTTAGACCAAACACTGGCCGGCCATTGCAATAGATTACGTCAAGCTTTATGAAATGCAGTGGCCGGCCAGTAGGTTGAGTGTCAATGATTAATGTCGGTTGAAAATTTTTTATCGTGTGCAAGACTATAATTAACGGAGGAGTTACAATGAGAAGAAATTTGCTCCTGCAGGCTTTCCTTTTTATGGCGGCTGTGTTATTGACGCGTAGCGCGACGCTGGCCGCGGATGACGCGACGAGGAAAAAGCCGGCACAACTGGCCAAGGCCACGGAAGGTCCAACCAGCAACCGGACGCTGGTGAATGTAAACAACCTGGCGATGTGGATTACCTCAAATGGAACCTCCGCCACCAATCCCACGGTGAGTGGCGGCGGGTTGTATTTTCCGCGCGGCACCAATCCGTTGGTGTCGACCATTTTTCAAGACGGCTTGGTTTGGGGCGGGCGAATCAATGACGGCGGCACGCCTTTGATTCGCGTCGGCGGCCAAACTTTCAGCATCGGCACGGTTCCCGGCGCGATTGTTTCGCGCGGGGTTGCCGAAAACCTGAATGATCGCATGAATGTGGATCGCGTTTGGCGGGTGCGCCGCGATTTCGCCGGCGCGGATTTGCGTCAGGATGCGGCGGAGTTTTTCCAAATTACCGCGGCTAACGTTTCCGAAGCGCAGATTCAACAAGTGCGCGACATTTACCGGCAAGATTGGATTGATTGGCCGGTTCGTAAAGGCGCGCCGTTTTATGATGCAAACAATGACGGCAACTTTAATCCAGAATTCAATGCGGACGGTTCGCCCAAACTTTATCCGCTGGCCGATGAGCCGGGTTATGCTGATGGCGATCAAGTCGTGTGGATCGTCGTCAACGATCTGAATGCGGGCGCGGTGCAAACCATGTACGGATCGCCGTCCATCGGCTTGGAAATGCAGCTCACATTGTGGTCGTATCGCCGCGCCGACGCGCTCGGCAATATTATTTTCAAACAGTATCGCGTCATTTACAAAGGCACGGCGACGACACCGGTGAACGCGACCATTGACAGCATGTTTTTTAGCCAATTTGTTGATCCGGATTTGGGTAGCTCCGGCGATGATTATGTCGGCTCGGATACGACGTTGAGTTTGGGATACGTGTATAATTCACAAACGCTCGACGCGAGTTACACCCCCGTCGGTTTACCGCCGCCGGCCGCAGGTTATGATTTCTTCGCCGGCCCGATTGTGCGCGACCCAAACGGTGTGGCGATTTTTGGCCTCAAGCAGCGTCCCGGTTTTCGTAATTTGCCGATGACCACTTTCGCATTCTTTGCTTCGGGGCAGACGGATAGCGACCCCACCCGCGGCGGCGATTATAATGGCACGTTGCAATGGTATAATTTGCTGCGCGGTTTTCGCCCGCGTCCGGAAAGCCCACCGGATCCGTGGCGCACCCCCACCGGTCAGCGCACGCTTTTTCGCGTTCCCGGTGATCCGGTGAAAGGCACGGGATGGTTGGATGCCAACGCCGGCGATCGCCGCATCGTGATGGCCACCGGCCCGTTTAGCATGGCGCTTGGCGATACGCAAGAAGTGGTGATCGCTTCGATTTCGGCGCTCGGCTCGGATCGTCTCTCCAGTATTTCCGTGTTGAAATTTTATGATCGTTTCGCGCAAGGGGCGTTTGACAATTTGTTTGAGCTGCCCAAAGCGCCCAACTTGCAGCGTTTAACCGCTTCCGAATTGGACGGCCAGATCGTGTTGAACTGGGGCGCTAATTTAACGGAAGCGAGGAATACGGAAGAAACGGTGCAGAAGGGTTTTGCTTTTGAAGGGTACAACATTTACCAACTGCCGACTGCCGGCTCGCCGGTTGATCAAGGTATCAAGTTGGGATCCTACGACTTGGCCAACGAAGTGACGGTGATCTCGCAAGAGACCTTCGATCCGCGCTCCGGTTTGATTCTCAATCTGCCGGTGCAGTTTGGCAGTAATTCCCATTTACGGCGCTCTTTTGTGGTGAGCCGCGATCAGTTGCGCGACCGGCCGTTGACCAACGGTCAACCATATTATTTTGGCGTCACGGCATATAGTTACAATGCCGATCCGCTCGCTGCGTTGAAGACGTTGGAAAGCCCGCCGGCCATTGTCACCGTCGTGCCCCAAGGCCCGAAGCCGGGCGTGCGTTACGGCGATAACTTGGGCGTAAACGTCGCCATAACTAAAGTCGGTGGATTCAGCGATGTCCGGTCACTACCGATCACTGTGGTCGATCCGGCCAAGACGAAAAATGCGGAATACTCCATCACGGTTGGGAAAAACTCCCAAAATCAGTTGATGTGGACATTGCGCAACGTGACCGCCGCCCAAGATGTTTACACCAGCACCAATCTGGGCTCCGCCGATACCGGCGATCCGAACGATGATTTTCGCTTTCCGATCATCGACGGTTTGCTCCTCGCCGTGCAGCAAATCGCGCCGGGTATTATCGAAGACTCGACCAGGTTTATCAGCGGCACGCCGTGGCTGACTTCCGGCGGGAGCTTCAGCGCCGGCGCACCGGCCAATCTCGATGGCTCAATCACCACCGGTGAAGACTTGGGCAATAATTATTTGGGCCAATTTCACTCGGCGTTCAATCCGCGTGAAATGGTTCCCGTCCTCTTAAAATTTGGACCGAGTCACAAACAAAAAGTGTATCGCCTGCGGCGAACTGGAACTGGAACCGCATATCTCATTCAAAACCCGAACCCGACGCCGGAAATCAACGTGACGGCTTTTGATGTGACGAACCCTGCGGCTCCGCGCCAGTTGGCTATTTCTTGGCGCGACCAGAACAACAATGGCGTTTGGGATCCGCCGGTTGGTGGCGATGGTTTGGAATTTCTGTTCATTCACTTTCGCACGTATGATCCGGCCATGGCGCAGTTTGCGCATTCTGGCAATGGGCAAACGCCGATTGATAATGAATGCACCTCGAGCGCCAGCGCCGATATTATGTTTGGCACCTCGCTGGCTTTGGAGAGCGGACGGACGTTGAATGAAAGTGACATCACCTATAAAATTCGCCCCGCTTTGCGATTGGCGGAAGGCGATAAATATATGTTCAGAACGGCCGGGCCGTCATCTTCCATGGAAGTCGCGAAGCAGGATGCGGCCCAATTAATTAATTGTTTTCCGAACCCGTATTTCGGCCTCAACAACTTTGAGCAGACCCAGTTTAATCGGTTTGTGACGTTCAGCCATCTACCGGACAAAGCGATTATTCGCATCTTCAATTTGGCCGGGGTGTTGGTGCGAACGTTGACCAAGGGCATTAACGATGCTAACACCGCGCAGTTTCTGCGCTGGAATTTGCAAAACGACGTCGGCCTGCCGGTGGCGAGCGGCATTTATGTCGCCCACATCGAATGCCCGGATTTGGGCGTGACCAAAGATTTGAAACTGGCGATCATCCAGGAGCAGCAATTCCTGCGGAATTTCTGACCTGCATTTTGACCGACTAAACCAAGGAGCTTACTCATGAAAGATAGAATCAAAAAAATGCTGGCGCTTCTGTTCGGCTTTGTGGTCATCGCCAATGGTGAAGCTATGGCGCAGGAGAATCGCGCCGGCACCAACGCGGCCTCGGAGTTGTTGATTCCCGTCGGCGCGCGCTACATCGGCTCGGGCGGCGCTTCCATTGCCGCCGTGGAAGGAATCGAAGCGATTTATTGGAACCCCGCTGGTCTCAGCCGCTCTTCGCATTCCGCCAACGCCATGTTTTCCTATATGCGTCACATTGCCGATATTAATGTCAGCTTTGCCGCGGTCAGCGCCAATTTCAGCGGCTTCGGCACGTTGGGTTTCAGCCTCAAATCTTTGGATTTGGGCGTCATCAACGTCACCACCGAAGACGTGCCAGATGGCAATGGCGCGACGATTAATCCGCAGTTTACCACGATCGGGTTGACTTATTCGCGGGCCTTGAGCGATCGCGTGCATGTCGGCGCGACCATGAATGTGATTAATGAAACCATTGATCGCGCCAGCGCCACCGGTTTCGCGCTCGATGCCGGCGTACAGTACAGCGATCTCGGCCGGGTCAACGGTTTGAGCATCGGCGTCACCGTAAAAAATATTGGTCCGGCCATGCAATATGGCGGCAGCGGTTTGCTGCGGCAATCGCAGCCGGATAATATTGATCGCGGCTCTTCACCGTTGCAGATCGTCACCCAGAAAGATGAGCTGCCGACGGTCTTGGAACTGGGCCTGGCCTATGCGTTGCCACTCAGTAACGATGCCAAATTAAATTTGACCTCGATGTTTCAAGATAATAACTTTCAAGAGAACATCGGAAAATTTGGCGCCGAGCTGAGCCTGCGCAACATGCTGTTCCTGCGCGGCGGATATAGTCTTTCGCCGGATACGCCGGATGATGCTGTTGGCAAAAGCGCCTATTTGTATGGCTTGACATTTGGCGCCGGCCTGCATCATGATTTTACTGGTCTCGGCGTCGATATCAACTACGCCTACCGGGCGCAGTCATTTTTTAGTGCCAGCAATGTGTTAACTGTGGCTTTGGGATTTTAAAGGTGAGCGAATAGCCAGCCATGCTGGTTATCGCCTTGCATTCAGGCCATACGTTTTTCAATCCTCGCCAAGGGCTGGAGTTGTCTTCCAGCTCTTGGCGATTTATTATCATGTCTTTTGCAATTGGAAAGTTAAAATAGTCGAGGTCGCTTATGTATTTCGCGGTCACGAACAAGAACAAAAAAAATTGGCGCTGGGCGCCTTTTATTCTCAGCCTGTTTCTCGCCTTTTCGGTTTGCAGCCAGGAAGCGGTTAGCCTGAAACCGAGTATCGATCTCGCGCAATTTCAAGATAAAACCCAGCAGACCTATTTAGAAATTTATTATGCAATTCCCGACGCCGCGATTAAATACGTACCGGCTAGCAATAATAAAGAGGAAAATTGTCAACTTTTGCTGTCGTTACAGGTTTATCGCGACCGGGCTTTGTGGGCTTCCAAAGTTTGGAAGATTGAAAAATCTCGCCCTACCATTCTGTCACCCGAGCCACCCGCGGCACAGCAATTAGTGGACGTTGTCAGCTATCTGCTGGATAGCCATGGACAATATCGCATGACCCTGCACGTCAAAGACTTGCAGCAAGCGAACCGCCTTGATAGCGCGAGTGCTGAAATTACCGTGCGCGACTTTAAGCCGGAAAAGGTCGAACTCAGCGATGTCGAATTGGCTTCGAGTATTAAACCCAGTTCTGCCGCGACTGCGAAAATTTTTAATAAACAACAACAGGAAATCATCCCCAACCCGACCGCGGTGTTCGGCGAACAAGCCTCATACCTTTACTACTATTTTGAAGCGTATCATTTAATTAAAAATGTTGTTGGAGAAAAATATAAAACATTCGCCCACATACAAAATGCTGATAACGAAAGTGACGGCAACTTGGGTAAACCTATGCGCACGAAGAAGAAAGTCTTTGACGCCAGCGCGGAGATGGGGCAGATCGATCTCGGCGCATTGCCTTCCGGAAAATATCGTTTATTTTACGGCCTGGCCGACTCCGCCGCGACGGTGTTGGCGAGTCGCCACAAAGAGTTTTATGTTTACAACCCTGCGCGCACACTTGCATCGCCGCAAATCGTTGCGGCGGTAAACATGTCCGGACCGCTGCAAGGCCTAAATGAAAAGGAACTGAACGAAGAATTTGCGCAAATGTTTTTTTTGACTTCGAAGGATGACCGCAATTTTTATAAAAATCTATCCACGGCCCATGCGAAACGCGAGTTTATCGCCTCGCTTTGGCAAAATGCCAGCGCTGAGGCAGCATTAACGGGCAGCGCTTTTCGCCAACAATTTTTAACGCGCGCTGCTGAGGCGAATACTCGGTACAAATCCCCGCTACGGCCCGGCTGGAAAACCGATCGTGGACGGGTTTTTATGCTGTATGGTCCGGCTAATCAAATTGAGCGTTTTCCCAGCGGCACCACCTCTTTGCCGTATGAAATTTGGACCTATGATAATTTAAAAGGCCAGGGAGGTGTTATTTTTATTTTTGCGGATCGTACCGGGTTTAACAATTACGAACAAATTCACGCCACGCTGCAAGGCGAGTTACAAGAGCCGGATTGGCAACGTCTCATCGCACGCGGCAGCAGTGGTGA